>JAIDPH010000403.1 GCA_029062885.1 Lachnospiraceae bacterium | reverse complement strand
TATCAGAACGCCATCCGTAAACACGGTCTGCAAAAGATTTCCGTCGGAAGCTGCCTCTTTCCAGTTCAGTTCATCCCTGTATTGCAGTTCGCCGTTTTCTTCCGACACGATACAACAGCCTTTCTGAGACTTTTTGAAGCCACCGTCCTTCGGGTCCTTAAAAATAGGGTACGGCTTTCCGTCAATTTCACAGTAAGTCGCTTTGATGCAGGAACTGAATGTATCTCTCGTAAAGGGCTTCAGAATTCCGTCCTCTTCAATGCACTGGAAAGAAAACGAGCCAACGCCGAGCGCAACATTGGAGCATGCAAATCCATTTTTTTCCAAAATACTGTAAATTTGCTCACACCGCTGTACGGTAATGGAATCTCCGTAAATCGCCTTTACATGAGGATCCAGCACTTTATATCCTTTACTGTTGATTGTTCCTCCGAATTCTTCCCACAGTTTGAAAACGGTCTTTGTAACAACTTCCACACAATCGCCGGAATCACCGCGCATCAACATACATCCGTTGTGACTTAAGATTTCTTCTTTTAACTGTGGGAGTATGTTCTCAATCACATTCCAGTAATCATAAGAATCCAGCACCACAGAAACGCTCGCATTCGGATAGATTTCAGTTAGCAGTCTCCGCAAAAAAGTAATTTCGTCGCCGTCCACCGCATAGTTGCTGCACATGACCGCATGTTCAGTGCTGGGGCTTCCAAAAGCGACCGGTTCCTTCGTGCAGTCGCAGCAGTACAGTTGTTCCAAATAAGGTACGACCGGCACTGTCGCCGTATTCAGAAAAGAAAGACACCAGCCCGCGCCTGCCTTAATGGCTGATTCGGTGCATTCTTCTCCTCTGAAATCGAAAGCGCCGAGCGCTCTCGCTTTTTCGAGTCCATCGTCACATGTCAGTTCATAATACCGATTCACGATTTCACGATAAGTATAACCTACCGTCGCAGCAATCATTGGATGCCAGCTTTCTGCGGATATCAGGCTTTCCAATGCCTGCGGAAGCCATGCAAAATCGGGATGCGTATTTGTAATGCCGAACATTGGCACATGCACCGGGACTCTCGTTCCTTCAGGCAGCGCAACGATTTCAATAGGCAGATATCCCAGTCTGTGAAGCTTCTCTATCTTTTCAATACCGTATATGCCCTCCCCCAGCGTATGATCCAGAACTCGTTTATATTCCGCTATGACATCCTCGAATGGTCTTTCAAAAAATTCTTTGTTAAAATAATCTATTAAATATGTTTTGATAAATCCCTGCAGTCCGAACATGACTACCTTATCCCATCGAGCTATTCTGCTCATTCTAGGCGTAAAATAAGAGACTGATTTGGTTATCTTCTCAGGGAGCATCTCTGCATGTACCGCTTTATAATAATCAATCAACAACATCGGATTTGTCTTATTCATAATCAAACACCTCTATCCTCTCGTCTTTTTTCGTAAAAATACTGTTCGTCGTGAAAACCTTTTCAATCAATCCGCTCGTCAGGACATCGCCCTCCAGAATCGTGTTCTCACAGTGCGAAATATACAGATAAATCTCCTTTGCTCCCAGCTCTTTGAGTTTTTTGGCGCTGAAATAAAAAGTACCGCCCTTACTGGTAATGTCGTCTACTATCAGAATCTTTTTGCCGCGAATACAGTCCGTCATGCCGGATACATCCAACCCTTTGATATCTCCTGTCTTCCAGTCCCGGTTCTTGATCCCGAAAGCATAAGGCAGATGGAACATACCGGAATACCGCTTGCATGCTCCTTCATCAGGATAGAACATCGTAAGGTCTTCCATACCTCCGATTCTGTCAATGACCTTTCTGATAAAAGTTTCCGGCGTTCTCACCAAAATTTTGTCAATCAACGCTTCACTGACAGAAGAATGCGGGTCCAACACTGTAACAGAATCAAAGTTCAGCCAGTTAATAACTTCCGCAAAATATTTAAGTGTAAAAACATCTTCCAGCGCTTTCACTCGGTCCTGACGTGCATTCGGGATATATGGCATGTCGAGAGACAATTCTGTTACACCGTGCGTCCGAAGATGCCCCGCCAGATAGATTAGCGTCACCAACTCTTCGTTATTCTCAAACAACCATGTAATTGTAGCCTTTCTCTTTTTTCCATTCTGACTGCAATCCCCTGAAATTTGTTCTTTTAATAAAAGTGTTCCGTCGGGGAACTTATTGACATGCACGTCGTTTTTATTGATTCTGATCATAGTTACCCTCCTGTCGCTCTTTGAAATTTCTTACATTTCAATCTGACACATTTCCATTGTTTTCAAAGCAGCCTCATGACTCTCCGGTGTCACGCCTGCACAGCAGTCCGCTTTGACCGTAATTTTTGCTTCCGGAAAATTAGCCTTTAACAGTAACACGTTGGAAACGACACATATGTCAGTACAAAGACCTAAGCATTCGATTTCCAGTTCTTCCTGACGTCCGATTTCACGAACCTCATCGACTAACTTCGTAGAACCAAAAGTTCCTTTTTCAAGCGTCACGTAATCTTTTCCTGATAACGCCTCTTGTATCTTTTCGTTCAACAGCCATCCGTCTGTCCCCTTGATACAGTGCGGAACCGGAAGCTTTTTCCCTTCGGACGTTTCCAGATAATTGCTCTGATGGGTATCCATTGTCACAAAAATTTTACCGGTGAACCGCTCGATTTCAGCTGCTGCCTTTTCGACGATTGCGACCGCTTCCTTCGTTCCCAATGCTCCGTCAATAAAATCCTTCTGCATATCCACTACTACCAATACCTTTTTCATGTTCATTTCCTGCTCCTTTCAATATTAACTTACTCGTTTTTGTTACTATCCTTTTGTTATTAACAATAATATATTATCATTTGGGATTTGTCAACAGATAATTTTAAATTTTTTAAAATTTTTCTACGTAAAACATTTCTTCAAAAAACATTCAGAAAAAAGGACATAATCGGGCAGGTGAATACCGTATATTGTTATAAAGGACCATGTCATTGAGGGTTGAACATATTGCAGCAGAAAGCACAAGAAACAACGAATTATACGATTGAAAGAGAATTTCTGGGAGAAATCACCGTCACAGAGCTTGTAGAGCAGATTATAGGGTCGCACTTTTTTTCCCCTTCAGACCAGAAAACAGCGCTATTACAGAAAGATAGAAAGGCATGTGAATTATTATGAAAAAAGAAAGACTTTTTCATGTAGCAGAATATATCAGATTATCCAGAGACGATGGTGACAAGTCAGAAAGCGACAGCATCGGCAATCAGAAAAAACTTCTTGCCGATTACCTAAAAGGCAGGGAAACACTGCTTGTATATGATATTTACATTGACGACGGCTTTTCCGGAACAAATTATGAGCGCCCTGCATTTCGGCGGATGATAGACGATATCGAAGACGGAAAAGTCAACTGTGTCATCGTTAAAGACCTGTCCCGGTTCGGGCGCGACTACATAGATACAGGCAGATATCTGGAACGATATTTTCCGGAGCGGAATGTCAGATTCATTTCTGTCACGGATAATATTGACAGCTTTGAACAGGCTTATGATATGCTTCTTCCCATCAAAAATATTTTTAATGAGCAGTATGCCCGGGATATTTCCCGAAAAATCCACGCTTCAGTTCTTACAAAGCAAAAAGCCGGAGAGTTTATCGGAGCCTTTACTTCCTATGGCTATAAAAAGTCCCCTTCTGATAAGAACAGGCTGGTCATCGACGAATATGCTGCCGGCATTGTACGCAGAATTTTCGCTCTCTACAACTCAGGCTATGGAAAACTCCGAATTGCGGGTATTCTAAATGAAGAAGGTATTCTCTGCCCTTCCGCCTATAAAAGAACGAACGGCGAGCATTACCGAAACGCTAACCATATGGATAGCATGTCTTATTGGAGTTATTCAACTATCCACCGTATTCTGCAGAATGAAATGTATCTCGGAAACATGGTTCAAGGTCGAAAATACCAGCAAATGAGAGGCAAAACTCAAACAAAACAACCCGAAGACTGGATAATCATACCGGGAACTCATGACGCTATCATCGATAAGTATACATGGGAAAAAACACAGGACTTGTTGAACCGCCGGACCAGAAACCTTGACCTGACTTCTAATCCGTCTGTTCTGGCAGGCTTCTTAAAGTGCGGAGACTGCGGCAGGGCGCTCGTCAAAAAAAACAACGCTTCCGGCATCTGTTACTATTGCGGAAGCTACGTGCGCTCCGGCCGATACGCCTGTATGCCGCATAAAATTTCGTATGAAACATTGGAACAAATTCTATTGGAAGATTTGAATGCAATTCTGCATAATGTGAACTCTTTGAAAGAAATCATTATAAACCAAAAATCGAAAAAAAACAGCATTAAGCCCGAGCACGGGCATGAAAAAGAACAAATACTTGCGGAACTGAATCGTATTAGGAGATTGAAAAAAAGCATCTATGAAGATTACCGGGAAGAACTTCTATCCAAAGAAGAGTTTACCGCTTACAGGCAAGACTATGCGTTCAAAGAAGAACTCCTGAAAAATAAGCTCGAAAGTCTGGAATCCCGGGAAAGCACACGGGAATTGCCCAATATCTTGTCTATACCATGGGTTCAACATATTCTGGAATATCGCGAAGTGGAACATCTGGACAGAGAAATCGTAACCTCCATGCTCCATGAGATCAGAGTCTATCAGGATAACAAGATAAAAGTGGTCTATCGTTTCCGCAACTGACCGCCCCCTCATGCCGCGTCAAAACTTAGTGCGATCTGTTTCTTATCCGTCTCTACGCAATAAATGGGAAGTTCTCTTCCATTTACTGTATTGCTGACGGTAACCGAATTCGGCAATACTCTGGCAATGCCCCGAATCAGTGCCAGAGTAGCAAGCAGAAATGCCACCGACATTACGGCATGCATTATAATGTCTTGTTTTAGCTCTGCCTTATTCATCTCTTCTGTCTCAGGATATTCTCTTTTCTGCAACTTATGTTGTTTCTTGCTTTCTAACTCATTTAAAATAAGTTTGATTTTTTCACTCATGAAAACCACCCTATACTATTATTTATACAGTATATGCCGGTGAACTCCAATCTTTGAAAATATTTTTGGAGGCCTTTTTCTATAGCTTCCTATTTTTCATTTTTTATCTGTTCTATCTCTTTATCTATTTTCTTCTCTATGTCGAGCGCCTTCTTTCGGTTGTCTTCTATCTCTCCTCTATCCGCTTTTTCCTCTTTATCTACTGACCGGGAAGCAAGCAGGATCTTTGCCAGTATTCCCACACCGCCAAAAATAAGCACCAGAATTATGACCCATTCATATAATGACATATGAACAAGCGATATATTGGTAGAAATAACTATTGCCGCAACAATAAGAAGCACGCTCATACCGGTAAATACTTTGGATATAAAGCTGCCTCCGGAAGCAAACATCCATATAATTCCTATAATAAGCGGTATCATAATCATGCCATTGTTCATATTCAAACCGCCAAGTCTCATTCCGCTCAAAAATGATGATGATACCATAACCTTTTGCGCCAGAATATAAAGTCCCACAACCAACATGGCAAGTCCGCCTAAAAACTGCAACAATTCATTCCCCGGTTTTTTCATAAATATTCTTAGCCTCCCAATTTCACAACACTATTTGTCTCTATTATGACTTAATTATCCAAACTCTGCAAGTTAAAATCTCATATACGGCAGATATTTATTCATATGTCATAAACGATACAATAAATGTAGTAAAAAAAGGTAAAAAAGTTAAAAAATTTTCAATTTACCTCTTTACAAATGACAATAAAATCCGAGATAATATATATAAGAATGAATCTGTAAACTCGACATGGATGTCGATAGGCAAGTTCAATGGAAAGTATGGCTGATATACTTTCTATTGCAGAAAATCAAAGGAGTGATAATTATGGGAATCAGTCTATCAGGTTTGAACTCCGGTATGGGTGATGTCTATTCCGGATTATTAAGCTCAGGTGGTTCTTCTTCATCAGGCGGTTTTGATGGCTCCAGTCTCTTAAGTGACTACGCTTCTATCAAAAACGGCAGTTATGGTAAAATGATGAAGGCGTACTATGCAAAGCAGAAAGCTATTGACGAAGAAGAATCTTCTGCTTCTGAAGCAAAGAAATCACAAAAAACAAAAGACGCTGCTTCTGCCAGCGCAGCGAGAAAATTTTATGAAACTGCGTCTAAGATGAGCAATCTTGATTACAGCGAGGGCAATATTGACAAATTATATGATGAAGTCTCAGCTTTTATAAAGGATTACAATTCCTTTATAACTACTGCTTCCAAGAGTAAAAACTCTAGTGTTCAGGCACAGGCAGATGCTCTGAACGACTATACTTATCAGAATTATAAGTTATTCGCTAAAATCGGAATTACGATGAATTCAGACCGCACATTATCTATCGACGAAGATACTTTCAAGAAAGTGAACGAAAAGACCGGCGCTACTAATGTGCCTACCATGAAAACTTTGTTCCAGGGCAATAATTCATTTGCGAGCAGGGCTGCTGACAGAGCAAGCAAAATCTATCGTACTGCCGGAGACGGTGAAGCAGTTACCTCTTCCAAGGCAAAGTATGCGGGTACTACAGGCAGCGTTTCTGCAACCGACAGTATCTCCAAAAAAGAGGCTTCCAAAACTGTTAAAGATGATTCAGCTGCTAATTTGGCAAATGCTCTTTATAAGTCGGTTAATAATCTTGGCAACATGGAGATTAATAATACCAATAAGAACAAAGTCTATGACGCAGTATCCAGCATGATCAAAGATTATAATGCTCTCATAAAGAAAGGATCCGAAAGCGATAACTCCAATGTTAAAAATCAAACGGGTTATTTGAAGGATCTTATAAACGGCAATAAGAATGCCTTTGCAAAGATGGGTATTACGGTAAATTCCGACAAATCTCTTTCCATTGATGAGACCAAGTTCAAAGAATCCGATATGAGTAATGTTAAGAATATGTTTACCGGCGCGTACTCTTTCGCAGAAAAGATGACAGACAGAGTCAATAAGATTTACCGTTATGCTACCCAGGGCGAATCTTTAAATGCAAAGTCTTATACAAACCAGGGTAACTACGGAGCAGTTGATACCGGTACAATATTAGATGCTATAACGTAATATGATATTTCACGCATCATAAAGCGTCGCAATAATTTATAGTTCAACAAAAATCTCGCAAGCGAACTTGCGAGATTTTTTTATGACCTTTTATTTTATAAACTTATATTATGCAAAAGGATTCTCTGTCGGATAAGGCAGACTCTTCGGTTGATTATATCCAATTTCACTTACATCCACTCCGATGTATTTAAATACTTCAAAGAGTGCTTTTCCATAGTGTCCGAAAGCAACCGCACCATGATGAGGATAATTTTTCTCAATCAATACATGGCGATAGAATCTTCCCATCTCAGGAATTGCAAATACACCAATGCCGCCGAATGATTTAGTTGCAACCGGAAGTACTTCTCCTTCAGCTACATACGCACGCAGAATGTTATCTGCTGTACTCTGCAGACGGTAGAATGTAATATCACCCGGAACAATATCTCCTTCCAAAGTACCCTGTGTTACTTCTTCAGGCAGACTTCTTGCCATAATCATCTGGTACTCCATGCTGCACTTTGAAAGTTTCTTGGAGCATGTGTTACCGCAGTGGAAGCCCATGAAAGTATCAGTAAACTTATAGTCAAATTTATTCTCTATTGATTCCTTATACATATCCTTAGGTACTGAATTGTTGATATCAAGCAGTGTAACGATATCATCACTTACCGCCTCACCGATGAACTCACTCAAACAGCCGTAAATATCAACTTCACATGATACCGGAATACCTCTTCCTGCCAGACGGCTGTTTACATAACACGGAACGAAGCCAAACTGTGTCTGGAATGCCGGCCAGCATTTTCCTGCAATTGCAACATACTCTCTATATCCTTTATGTGCTTCTACCCAGTCAAGCAGCGTCAACTCGTACTGTGCAAGCTTAGGCAGAATTTCAGGTTTATTGTTTCCGCTTCCAAGCTCTGCTTCCATATCTTTTACAACATCAGGAATACGGGAATCGCCTTCATGCTTATTGAATGCTTCAAATAAATCAAGCTCTGAATTTTCTTCAATCTCAACGCCCAGATTGTAGAGCTGCTTAATCGGTGCATTACATGCTAAGAAATTGAGCGGACGAGGACCGAAAGAAATAATCTTCAGGCTGGAAAGCGCTACAATAGCACGTGCAATCGGAATAAACTCATGAATCATCTGCGCGCAGTCATCAGCATCGCCTACCGGATATTCCGGAATATATGCCTTAACATTGCGGAGTTTTAAGTTATAGCTCGCATTCAGCATACCGCAATATGCGTCTCCACGTCCCTGAATCAGATCATTCTGTGACTCTTCCGCAGCTGCCACGAACATCTTAGGACCCTCAAAGTGTTTAGCCAGCAGTGTTTCTGAGATTTCCGGTCCGAAATTTCCCAGATATACGCAAAGAGCATTACAACCATTATCCTTAATGTCCTTAAGAGCGTTTACCATATCAATTTCGCTTTCAATTATACATACAGGACACTCATAGATATCCGCTGCATCATATGCCTTGTTGTAAGCTTCCACCAACGCTTTCCTTCTGTTTACCGCCAAAGATGCCGGAAAGCAGTCGCGGCTTACAGCTACGATACCGATTTTTACTTTTGGTAAATTATTCATAACTATTATATCCTCCTTTTGACCGGGGCTACCGGTAATAATTATTCTCTTATATCTAAATTCTTTCCAATTAGTCCGATATGCGCTCCTTCATCAAGTCCGCCTTCAGCATGACCTATCAGCCATTTATTCTGTGCCGTAATCAGCGCATCTTCCCAACCCTCGTGCTTATCTTTTAAAGGATAATTCGTACCTGCGGGCAAAACAATACCTACTTTGAATCCCTCGTCACCCGCACTGCAGGGTGCATAATGAAGAGTTGTAGCATAAATTTCAACCGCTGTTCCGGCAGGAACCAAAAACGCTTGCATCAAAGACGTATCATATGTAAATTCATCAGTAATATCCTGCTGCATTCCAACGAGCAGTATAGCATCCGTCGCCGCTACATTTATCTCAGAATTCCTATGATATTCGACTGCATTCAGCTTGTAATTATGTCCGTTACAGTATCCCACCTGAATCGGCAGTTCGCCGTATGTCTTCTTCCGTAACTCTTTAGCGCATGCCGTCGCCTCCAACGCCCCAATTGACGGTTCATAGGCAACTCCTTCCGGCAGCGGAGTTTCCTTCTTAATTACTTCAATTAATTCACCAAAATCAATTCCTTGCACTACCCTGCCATATTTTTTAAATGCCGGGTCAGATATTTTTTTAATTTCCATACTTATATCAACTCCTTATCCAATTCTATTCTATTATTGTATTTTATCAAAAAGAGCTTTGCATGCAGGATATATTTCTTTAAACTGCTGGTAGCGTGCTTCATACTTTTCAACAAGCTCAGACTCAGGTTCTACAGTATTAACTATCTTTACAATCCTGTCAGCAGCCTCCTCTACACTTGCATATTCTCCACATGCTACTGCTGCTAACATAGCACCGCCCATTGCGGGACCTTCTTCGCTTTCAATAACATCTACCTTCAGGTTAAGTATGTTAGCAATCATCTTCTTCCAAAGCGGGCTCTTCGCACCGCCCCCACAGATTTTGGTCCTGTCAATTTTAATTCCAAGTGACTTAGCTACCTCAAATGAATCCCGCAATGCAAATGCAACACCTTCCAAAACCGCCTGTGTCATATCGGCTCTTGTAGTGTCCATTGTCATACCGATGAAAGTTCCTCTCGCATTAGGATTGTTATGCGGAGAACGCTCTCCCATCAGATATGGCAGAAAATACACATGATTCTCTCCCAGCTTGGTTATTTCTTTCTGTTGTGAGCTATAGTCGGTAGTTCCGATAATCTCATCCATCCACCACTTATTACAGGACGCCGCACTAAGCATACAACCCATCAGATGATAATGCCCATCAGCATGTGCAAAGGCATGCAGCGCATTGTATTTATCCACCCCGAATTTATTAGAGGAAATGAAAATCGTTCCACTTGTCCCAAGTGAAATGTTACACATACCATCTCCAACGGTTCCTGTTCCTACCGCTGCTGCTGCATTATCTCCTGCGCCTGCCGCTACTTTTACATTTGTCGGAATTCCCAATTCCGCTGCAATTTCAGGCAGCACGCAGCCGACTGTTTCGTAACTCTCATAGATCCCGGCAAGTTGGCTTTCCTTAACGCCGCAGATTTCACACATTTCTTTAGACCAGCAACGGTTCTTAACATCAAAAAGCAGCATACCTGAAGCGTCCGATACATCTGTACAGTGAACCCCTGTAAGTTTGTAAGCTATATAATCCTTAGGCAGCATGATTTTCTGAATTTTAGCAAAGTTTTCAGGCTCCTTATTTTTTACCCAAAGAATTTTAGGAGCAGTAAAACCGGTAAAAGAAATATTTGCCGTATACTCCGAAAGCTTTTCTTTTCCAATAACATTGTTCAAATAATCACACTCTTCATAAGTTCTTCCGTCATTCCATAATATAGCCGGTCTAATGACCTCATCTTTATCATCCAGAATAACGAGACCATGCATCTGCCCGCCAAAGCTGATACCAGCCACCTGACTTTTGTCAAAATCTTTAAGCAGTTCCTTTATGCCCAGCATCGTCTGCTCATACCAGTCCTCAGGCTTCTGTTCTGACCAGCCCGGATGTGGAAAATACAACGGATATTCTTTGGAAACAATATTCTCTATCTTTCCGCTGGCATCCATTAATAGTAATTTAACTGCTGATGTTCCTAAATCTACACCTATATAAAGCATTGTGAGCCTCCTTTTACTTATATTTTAATCGCATTCTATTCATTCCGGCACTAACCAGTACTAATTGTCTTTAGGCTAAAGCCTTTCTATTAAGATGTGTGTTTTCAAACTCTTCTGCCGGACACGGCTTGCCAAACAGATAACCCTGAATCATATCCGGACCGGCTTTCTTCATCTTTTCAAGCTCATGTTCATATTCAATACCTTCCATACATACCGTTGAACCTAAACAGTGTATCATATCGATAAGATGGCATATGAGCTTATAATCATATTCGTTATTTAATGCCTGCAGCACGAAGCTTCTGTCTAGTTTAACTGTTTTTGCCTCAATTTCTTTCAAATAACGCATATTGGAATAACCGGTTCCGAAATCATCAATGGCAAGGTTTACCTGATTTTCTTTAAGACGCTTAAATAACTCACGCGTCCTGTTGTCCGTCTCAATACATCCGCTTTCTGTCAGTTCGAGAACAATACTGTCGGGAGATATCCCAACTTCTTTCATACATTGTTGCACATCACTCATCAAATCGCTCTTATGCACCTGCACATAGGACAAATTGACGTTAATATGAAAGTTCGGAACGGTTTCTCTCCATTTTCTGCACATTTTAGCTGCTTCCCACAGCACATAGCGCCCTACCGGAATAATCAATCCGCTTTCTTCCATAATTGGAATCATGATTACCGGTGAAATATTTCCAAATTTCTGGCTATTCCACCTAAGCAGAGCCTCCGCACCGATAATCTGAAAACTTTCAGCATCCACAATAGGTTGATAATATATCTGAAATCCTCTGAAATTATTTGATATATCCATTCTTAATTCTTTACGGATATTCAAATGTTCCAAATAAATGTCATAATCGTCCTGATTGAAAGTAACCATCTGGTTTCTTCCGTTTCTCTTAGCTTCATTAAGTGCAAACTCCGACAGCATCATTATATCTTCACTTTTCATGCCGACAAAGTTCTTATCCAGGACCCCTGCAGAAATCGTATAAAACCGGCTGTAATCTTTCTGCTTTACCTTTTGCTCAACCTTTACTTTAATTATATTATAAATTACCTCAGGATTTACGTCAGTTTCCGAGAAGGCATCCATAATCATGAATTCATCCGCTACAAGCCGATAAACATCAACTTCTTCCGGCACGGTATCCATAATGCATTTTGACAATTCAAACAACACCATGTCTCCGGCTTCGGTTCCGTCTTTTTCATTGATTTCCTTAAAATTATCTATACCGATGCGCATACAGTAACGAATGGATTCCGGTCTGTCTCTTAAGATTTCCTCTGCATTTAGTCTAAATCTCACCTCTCTGCGCAGTCCGGTAACATTATCCGCTTTTGCTTTCTTTCCAATCTCGCTGATCTTTCCTACCAGCAGTCTGTGTCCGTCAGCATCCACTACTATAGTTCCCCGGCAGCTAATCCAGATAACCCTGTTCTCCCTGTCAACCCAGCGATATTCCATATCATGTATATCCTGTTCTCCGGAAGCGCATCTTGCAATATCCTCCACCAAGTTTTTGTAATCCGAAGGATATATTACTTTTTGTATTGCTTTTGAACAGTTCTCAATCCGTACATCATCAAATGCAAACCGCTCCTTCAATCTTTCCGGAATCAAATATACATCATCAGTCAAATCAAATATGTAAAGATATCCGTCGGAAGCCCGCTGCATAATATCAAGTACAGATTTTATCTGGCTAATTGACGTATTTTGAGAAGCTTTCAAGTCTGCCATTCATATCACCCCTATCGCTGCGTATTTTGCTTTTACATTAATATACTTTCTTTATATCGTATACCCATAAAATATCCCCATAGTATAATTTTACTAATTGATGATAAAACTGTCAACCTGAATCTCTTTCATTCTATACAAACTTCAAAGTTTTTGATATAATAAACGCATATTCAGAAAAGAAGGTAATATTATGAGCAAAAAGAAAGCAGTAGTATCTCTTGGACATGAAGCATTAGGTTATACCACGTTAGAACAGTGGGACGCCGTAAAAATAACCGCGAAAGCTCTTGCTAATCTGGTAGAAGCGGATTATCAGCTGACTATTACGCATAGCAACGGTCCTCAGGTCAGTATGATTCACAAGGCCATGACCGAACTTCGTCGTGTTTATATTGATTACACTCCCGCACCGATGTGCGTGTGTTCAGCTATGAGTCAAGGTTATGTGGGTTATGACATTCAGAGTGCACTGCGTACCGAACTACTAAGCCGTGGTATTTCTATAGCTGTCAGCACTATTCTGACACAAGTCACTGTAGACCCTTATGACGAAGCATTCTATGAACCGACTAAGGTTATCGGCAGATATATGTCAAAGGAAGATTCTGAAATAGAGATAAAAAAAGGTAATTATGTACTCGAAGAACCCGGTAAAGGCTTCCGCCGCGTGGTTGCAGCTCCAAAACCGATTGATATCGTAGAAATTGACGCTATCCGCACACTTGCCGATGCGGGTCAGGTTGTCATCGCCTGCGGTGGCGGCGGCATTCCTGTTATTGAGCAAAATCACACATTAAAAGGCGCTTCTGCCGTAATAGAAAAAGACTCCATTGCCGGCAAACTGGCAAGCGATTTAAAAGCAGACGAGCTGATTATACTGACAAGCGTACCTTTTGTATACAGAAATTTCGGAAAAGACGATCAGACTCCGATAATGAATCTGACTATTGCAGAAGCAAAAAATGATATTTTAAAAGGAGAATTTGAGAAAGGAACTATGCTTCCAAAAATCGAAGCCGCTATCTCATATCTGGAAGCCAACCCGGCAGGAAGCGTCCTTATTACCTCGTTGGATTCCGTATCAGATGCTATCCGGGGCAAAAGCGGCACTATCATCACTGCATAGGGAGGCCCATGACATAGTTTTTTATGTGCTTCCAAGCACCATGCAGAGAGCTCCTATCATAATACAAAAATCAGAAATATTGAAGATTATACGCCTGACAGCCTCATTCTTCACTGGAAAGCTCACGTAATCCACCACATAATTCCGGTGTATACGATCATAAGTATTGCTGTATGCACCGCCTAAGAGCATAGCCAGTCCGATTTTCAGCAGTCTGCTCCCTCGGAAGCTAAATGTGGCAAGAAATACAACAGTCATCGCAAGCGTCAAAACAATGGAGAGAAGGGCAACAAGTTTGCTTTTCCCCTCTCCCGCATTTAGAAACGCCCCTTTATTATGGTGTTTACGCAGAAGCAAAAGCCCCTTTCCTATTTTTCTTTCTTTTCCCTCTGTACATTTCCTTTCAACCCAATTTTTTATTACCATATCCGTAAGAAAAATTACTGCCGCTAAAGCTGCGTAAATCATATTAGTTCTCCTTCCTCAATACCCAGAACTTAGGTAAAATAAACAAAGCAAGGAGCGATTACGCTTGCGACGAGCCCCTTACTTTGTTTATTTTGTCTAAGTTCGTGCTAATGTCTCAAATGTTCCGTTTATATTCAGTTTCCCATATCCCCATCTTTTATCAGGATATACTATATTGTTCTCTCGCACGGCTCCACGAATAAAATAACTTTTAATTCCTACACTTTCTATAAACGGTGCATTTTGTTCTACGATTGCCCATTCCATAAACTGTGCAACACAACCTGCGCTAAGCGCTGCAGCCAGACTTGAGCCGGTTCTGCCGCCAAGAGCTGTGGAAACATCTACTCCGGGTGCTGCCAGATCAGGTTTTATCATATTATTTCTGGAATATCCCCTTCCTGATTCCGGAAACCAGCTTCCGTTCAGACCATTATAAGCTGATATCGTAATGACATTTTCCACATTAGAGGGTTCAGTCAATGTCGTCTCCGGACTTGGTTCCAGAAATTGTGCTGCTCCATCGATAAATTCCGTAATCGGAAGCCATATATTAAAGCAACCTGTTCCACGCAGTCTCTCTTGTTCCGAGGGCGAAACGATCACGCTCCATACTCCGGGTGTAGGGTCTTCAAATCGCAGGAAAATCAGCTCATCTCCGGACCTTTGCTCTACTAACACTATTCCCGCATAAATCTTTGTTTTATCAAAAAGAAACGATATGTTTCTGTCAACTTCATTACGAAAATCAATTATCGGAGTCATTTCTCCGCCGGGAGTTCGAATATAAGCGATATAAGTATCTACCCTGCATCCCCATAATTCCATGCAAAATCCTTTTGTATTTTCCTCTACACGAAATTCTACCTGATCAGGCACCGTTCCACTATAGTGATGCTCTTTATCGCCTTCGTTACCGCCACATACAACAATTGCACGACTTCTTTTTGCTGCGATCTTATTAATATAAGCTCCCAGCATGGATGCCCCTGTATGACTTCCCATATTGGTTCCGATGCCTAGCACGATAACTACCGGTCTTTTGAATACAACTGCCATTTGCTCAAGATATTTGACCGCTTCCATTATGTCATTTTCCTGGTATGCCGTCGCAGCGTCATTAATGACATAAAAATTCCTTAAATAATCTTTAGCGCCTTTAAGTTTCACAACAGCAATGTCTGCCTGTGGGGCTGCTCCTCGAAACGTTAAGCCCTGATTTATTATACTGCCTGCTGCTGCAGATGCCATTGCAGTTCCATGTCCGTTTTCATCCGTTGAAGGTACGACAGCAAGCGGAGTATCGCTTCGCAACGCCTGATTGATTTCCTCGCGTGTATATTCAGTTCCGTATAAGAAACCTTCCGGCGGCTCTCCGCTCTGTATAGTCTGATCCCATATAGACAGTATTCGGCTGTTCCCCTCTTCATCCTTGAACACATCCAACTGATAGCGGATACCGGTATCAATAAACCCTATAATAACCCCTTTTCCCTGCAATGACAGCGGTGGATTCTGTATTCTGATATTTCCCATCTCAATCAGATTTTCCGCCTGAAAGGTCTGCATCAGTCCATACAATTTAGGGATAGACGCGTAATTATTTACTCCCAATGAAAGTTCCGGAATCTTCT
The DNA here is from genome assembly GCA_029062885.1 of Lachnospiraceae bacterium. GTDB lineage: Bacteria > Bacillota > Clostridia > Lachnospirales > Lachnospiraceae > UBA3282. Next base: position 3,577 of record JAIDPH010000403.1, on the reverse strand, counting down.
GCCTCTCTATTTGGACAATTCCAAATTCATCATCTACTCTGCGGAAACAATAATCAAAATTCAGTCTCGACAGAAATTCACCAGGCAGAGTGTAATCTAATATAATGTCTGCATATTCATTTGAGAGGATTGCCTCTTTACAAGTCATTTTTATCCGCTCTTTACACTACTTTAATTACCATTATTATATGCGATAGCTTCCATTCCGCTCCTGATATCAATAATGGGTCCCCCTGTGCCCTCGATATACTCTCTGGTAATCGTAATTTTCCCGATATTATCATCCTTTGGAATCTCATACATGATATCCAGCATAAATTCCTCAATAATCGCACGTAAAGCTCTGGCTCCGGTATCCTTCTCCATTGCTTTATCCGCGATTGCCTCTAATGCGCCTTCGTCAAAGTCAAGTTTGACCTCATCTAACTCAAGCAGTTTTTGGTACTGCTTTAAAATTGCATTCCGGGGCTCTTTCAATATTTTTACCATCATGTCTTTGCCAAGACCTTCCAATGTAAAAATAATCGGAAGTCTGCCGATAAATTCCGGAATCATGCCGAATTTCTTAATATCTTCTACCGTCACTTTACTCAAAATATTTTTTTCTTTATCAATCTCATCACGCAGCTGAGCATTATAGCCTATAGATGTCTTTTTATTCAAACGCTGCTTGATGATATCATCCAGATCGGGAAAAGCTCCGCCGCAGATAAAGAGAATATTCCTGGTATTTACAGTGGCAAGCGGAACCATAGCATTTTTTGAATTTGCTCCTACAGGCACTTCTACCTCAGCGCCTTCCAACAGCTTCAGCATTCCCTGTTGTACTGATTCTCCACTCACATCTCTGGAATTGTTATTCTTCTTTTTAGCAATCTTATCAATCTCATCAATAAAAATGATTCCCTGCTCGGCCCTCTCCACATCATTATCCGCTGCTGCAAGAAGCTTGGAAACAACGCTTTCAATATCATCACCTATATAACCTGCTTCTGTCAGCGAAGTTGCATCCGTAATTGCCAGCGGCACATCCAAAAGGCGCGCCAAGGTCTTGACAAGATATGTTTTACCACAGCCGGTCGGTCCTATCATCAGCATATTGGATTTCTCAATTTCAATCTCATCCATTGTACCTGTAGCAACTCTTTTATAATGATTGTATACCGCTACTGACATCACCTTTTTAGCATGTTCCTGCCCAACCACATACTCATCCAGCTTAGCCTTAATCTTATGCGGCGGCATAATATTCTTAATGTCTATGGCAGGCGCACTCGTTTTAGATTTTTTCTTTTTAAGCTTCTGCTTGTTTGGAATCCCGCCATCTCCCTGCAAATCCGCCAGATTTACGAAACTGATATTAGGAAAGCCCTTACCATTGTTAAAGTCTGCCATATTACCGTTCGGAGTCCCTGGATGGTTCAGCATTCCCTGGTAATCGAACTGGCTTACCGTATCCATCGTCTTGTGCATACAGTCATTGCAGACACAAATATTATTGGGCAGCTTGAACATCTTGCCGGTTTTGCTTTCAGGTCTTCTGCAGATAAAACAGACTTCTTCATATTCGTCATGTTTTTCTTCATCTTTTTTCTCTCTGCCATCAGAATCAGAGTTCAACAGCTCTGCCTTCTGCGCGTCTACATCTTCCAGCTCTCTGAAATCCCATGCATTCTCTTCTTTTTTATCCTGATCGATTCTCTCATCATCGTTCATGTCAGTTTCCATACCTTTCCATTCCCCAAGATATTTTTTAAATTTTTATATATACATTCTTATATATCATTAATCATAGTATAAAATTATGCTCACTACAAGTTAAGATTTTATAAAAAGTTAAAACGCTAATATAAATAAGGCACGCTTAAACCTTATCGCAAGCATGCCCCATTTATTATATGATATATATGTTATTTTATTGTGCCGATTTATCACCCAGTGTCACGCTCATCTTTGTGCTGCGATACCCATTGTTTCCAGCCTTCATAACTACCAGTTCAACCGTGTCTCCTTTAGCATAATATTCCAACAAAATATACAGTTCATCCATCGATGTAATCTCTTCACCGTCAAAAGATGTGATAATATCTCCTTTTTTCAGTCCAATCTCTTCTGCCGGAGTACCTTCGTATACTTTTGTGATATATAATCCTTTTGGCATACCATAATCATCTGCCAGTTCTTCTGTTACACTGATACCTGATATTCCGAGGAAACCTCTTTCATCTTTTGCTACTTTATTCTTCGTTTCCTTCAGCATCAAATCCGCAATAATAGGACTTGCTGCTGAAATCGGTATGGCATAACCCATTCCTTCAATAACAGCTCCACCGATTTTATTGGAATTGATACCTATTACTTCTCCCTTGACATTCAGAAGTGCTCCTCCGGAATTTCCCGGATTGATTGCCGCATCTGTCTGTATGAATGTTCCTGTACTGCCGTCTTCAAGTTCCATATCTCTGTTCAATGCGCTGATGCAGCCTGTTGTTACGGACTGTCCGTAACCCAGCGCGTTACCGATTGCAATCGCAGGTTCCCCAACTTTCAGGGCATCAGAATCGCCAAGTGTTGCAACTGCTATCTGATTTAATGTAGAATTAAGAACATTTTCAAGCGGTACTGCAATTACCGCTAAGTCCATGTCGATATCCATCCCTTTGACAGATGCCCCTATTTCACTGCCATCTGCAAATATTACACTCAACTCATCTGCACCTTCAACTACATGGTAGTTCGTTACAATCAAAAGTTCAACATCGTTTTCACCAACGATAATTCCTGAACCGCTTGCCTGCGCTTCGCTTGTGAACGTCTGTCCAAAATATGATACCCTTTCGGTATAGGTATTGTTGATGGACACTACTGCCGGCATAACGGAAGCGACCATTTCTGACACATCAGATACAACCGTTGTAATAGTCTGTGTTTTATCAATATCTGTTTTGCTTATGGAATTTGAAGTCTCGTCTTTAACTTCATCTATAATCTCTTCCGCCTTTTCCAAAACTTCATCAGCAGTTTCCACAACAGATTCCTGGCTGATTACAGCTTCTAACGGCTCCGTATCCCTATCTGCATTACCGGTTAAAATCTCCACAGCATACAGTCCAAGACCTGCACAGACGCCAAATATCAGACCTAAAGAAAGGCTGACCAACGCTTTCCTAAAAAATCCGCCGCCGTTACTTTCCTTTTTCTTTTTTTCTTTCTCTTTCTTTTCATTTCCATAATTGTTTGAATAAGTATTGCTATACTGATAACTGCCCGCGTTCTGTCCATAGTTAGGATTCTGCCCATAATTAGGCTTCTGCCATGCGCCCTGTGCATATCTATAATCCTGATTAGTATTGGCATAATAGCCGTTCATCGGAGCAGAATTGCCTGCATTTGTATTCTGCGAACTGAACCTTCCCTCAGTAAGCTTTAATTCTCCATTATTTTCCACGTTTTCTATACTGCTGTTACTTATTTCATCCAAATTTTGTCCTTCATACATAATTATAACTCCCTTCTTCCTTATAACTATCTAGGCAATTGTCAAATTCTCCATTGACTATGAAAACAGTATATATGT
>JAIDPH010000402.1 GCA_029062885.1 Lachnospiraceae bacterium | reverse complement strand
CTATGCCGCAGGGCAGCATAATAAGCTGGGGTGGAAGTGAAACCATCAAAGAGGCTGGTCTGATGGATGCAATCCAAAACGGTTCCTATGAACTAATTGACAGGACCGATGCCAAAAACCCTGAAGAAGCAAGGCAGTTTTATGCTAGAACAGTTTTGGCAGACTACTATCTTATGAGTACAAATGCTATTACAATAGATGGCGAGTTAATCAATATTGACGGCAACGGTAATCGCGTCGCCTGTCTGATTCAGGGTCCAAGCCATGTTATCATTGTTGTCGGAATGAATAAGGTTGTCACCGATGTGCCAAGCGGTATTGCCAGAGTCAGAAATATGGCATCTCCGGCAAATGCCATCAGATTAAAGAAAAATCTTCCTTGCGCCGCTACCGGCCATTGCCATGACTGCCTCTCTCCTGAATGTTTCTGCAATCAGATTGTAGTAACCAGAAGGAGCGGTCACACCGGCAGAATCAAGGTATATCTGATTGCAGAAAACTTAGGCTATTAATTAAGAATTACTTTGAAGTTTAACTATTTTATCTTTTAAGCCCGTGGAAATCGTGCGTACCATATCTGCAGACGCAGCAATTTCCTCCGTTGATGCGGCAAGAGTCGTCACACGTGCCTTTACACTGTCAATGACAGAAATAAGATTTTCCGCCTTGGTAAGCAGACCGGTAACGGAAGTCTGAATTTCCTCTTTATTCCTGTCACTGTCATTTGCAGTGTCCTTCGAGGAATCTGCAAGCTTCTTGATATTCTCGGCAATTATTGCAAAGCCTCTTCCTGACTCTCCCGCCCTTGCCGCTTCAATGCTTGCATTCAACGCGAGCAGATTAGTCTCTTCCGCAATATCAGTGATCTCCAGATTGTTCTCTTCCAGTTTAACTAACATCTCATGAATCTGTGACAATGCTGAGCGTAAATCATCACAGAAAGTCACAACATCTTTCATGGAAGCTGAAATTTCGGTACTTTCTTCAGCATTATTATTATTTCCGGCAGACATTTCGTTAATAGAAACATCCAGACTTTCAAAGTCACTGCCGACTTCTCTTAAGAGCTGGGAAATCTGAGCATTCTTTGCTTCGATTTCCTCGTTCTTTTCCTGCATTTCAGCAGATAATGTCTCCGCAAGTACTTTTTCCTTGCCTATTTCGTCTTTTATGTAATGTACACAATTCTCTTTATTATTGCAGCCATTATGAATTGCAGATGCCATATCTTTACAGGTTCTGTATCCGCATGCCGAGCAGTTAATGCTGCGTTCTTCTTCATTATGCTTCTCCATAGACATAAAAATAGCATCAAGCTCTGAAGTATTCGGATATTTTATTTTAGCTCCGGCTGACTTATCTGTATAATGCCTTATGAAATCATTGATGTCCAAATCTTTGAACTGTTTGTTAAAAGCCGCAAGTCTCTGCTTCGGCGTCATATTTATTCCCCATGCGCTCTTCTTGCTGTTGCGCTTGCTCGCAGCCTTAATTCTCTGCATTTCATAGAGTGTATCATCGTGCTTTGCTTTTTCTGCTTCTACCGCAGTACCATACAAACAGCCTTTTGCACAGTTAAGAGCATCAACCATGAAAGGAAGTTCTTTTCCGCCCAGAACTCTTTCTTTATAGTCTTCAAGGAATTCATAGGCATGTCTTTCGCCTTCTATCTGACGTACAAAAATATCTTCTCCACAGAACCAGTATACATTTTCTTTCAAACCACCCGGCATCGGATAAATAGAACCGAGACCATACTCAATCTCATCTGATATCGGTGTTCCTGAAATATGATTTTCCCTGACATATTTCATCAAATGATCAAACGTGACATTGTAGGATACATATCCTCCGCAGTTTGGGTCATCAATCTCATTCTTTTTCGCAATACATGGACTGATAAATGCCAGCTTGTCCTGTATCTTCATATATTTCTTTGCATAAACAGCACCGCACATCATCGGAGAATGAACAGGTACCAGCTTAGGAATCAGTTCGGGGATATATTTCTCAATATAACCTACTATGGCCGGACATGGCTGAGAAACTCCTCCTAAGAAATTATGTTCCGTGATGTACTTGATATATGCCCATGTTGTAATGTCCGCGCCAAAGCTGATGCTTATGATGCGGTTTACTCCCATCTGCTTCAAGCCTCCAAGCACCGATGCGTATTCCCTGGGATAATTTGCAAGAAATGCCGGTGCAAGCAGAAGGGATATTCTTTCTCCCTTCTTTAAATCTTCAAAGAAACGCTCCGTATCATCATTAAAATTCCTCGCATTATGTTCGCAGGCATCAAAACATGCTCCGCAGGCTATACACTGTTTTCCGTCTACCACTATTCTGTTTTTCCCATCCTCTTCTACAGCATAGTTTGCAGTGAGTACAGGACAGACTGATATACATTTGTTACAGCCGATACATTTTTCGGTAGTATACACCAATGAATTTTCTGTTGTTTTTGTCATTTTACCCTCCAAAAGTAATAAGCTCAGACTATAAAGTCTGAGCTTATTATATCATATATTATAGTATATTGCAAATTTATAGCTGATATAATACAAAAATGTCATAAAT
>JAIDPH010000401.1 GCA_029062885.1 Lachnospiraceae bacterium | reverse complement strand
CAATTTAAATATAGTACATAAAATTTATTTATTTGATTAGTGAATTGCTTCCTCTCCACTGTTTTTTCCTGGCAGGAAAATTTCTTTGAAGACTGCGCCATTGATTTTTCATTGTATTCTTAATATGATAACTATGCCGGCATAACACACAAAGAAAAGCTGAAAATAAGGAGGAATGCATTATGAATATAGGAACACAGATACAGACATTACGCAAAAAACAAGGCATCACCCAGGAGACATTAGCCGCAGAGATGGGCGTTACTGTAGGCGCCGTAAGCAAATGGGAAAATGGTATTACTTTGCCGGACATTTTGATGCTTTGCAGCCTGGCTGATTATTTTCGAGTTTCTACCGACGAGTTATTGGGGCGCATGAATCAAAAAACTTTCATGGTCTGCGATGATGCCCCTTTCATTCGCAATACGCTGCATGAGATGTTGGAAAAAGAAGGGTATCATTGCACCGGGCTGGCAGAAAACGCAGAGCAGCTTAATAACTTATTAGAAAAAAATATTCCGGACATTTTGTTTCTGGATATCCACCTTGGCACAGAAAACGGACTGGACCTGTTACAAGAGATAAAAGAAAAACACTTATCCACAAAAATCATCATGGTCACAGCAGACAATACTCAGGAAGCAACTCAGTCCGCCGTTTCTAATGGGGCCGACGCCTATATCACGAAACCGTTTTTACCGGAGCATATCAGGATTGCTCTGAACAGGTTATAAAGAGAAACCAATATCATTTTAGACTGCTTTACTGTAAAATGTAGGGTGGTCTTTTATGCTCACGTCGTATATCGTTTATCAATAAATATTTATTGACATTCGTAACTGCTCATGATATATTAAGAACGTAATTCAACATGGCGGATTCAATTAAGCGGACTGAGTAAACAGCATCTGCGTTAACGACGGAGGGGCATACTGTGAATTTTATGTCAGTACTAAAACGCGAAAAAAGAACCATCATTATTTTTCTTATAGAAATAAGCATTCCTTTGTTCATTTTTGTAGGAATCCCTTTAGGAATATATATAATTACTACACTTAGAAATAGCAGTATAGTAATTCAGGAAGCTTATTGGGGGATTGTTCTTCCTGCCAAAAAAGAAATGGAAGAAGTTTTGAGTGAACATTCTGAAATCGGACCTCATGGAGAAGGTCTATATCACAGTATATATGTTGTTGAACGGAATGAAATAAAGCTTAGGCTCCGAATCGATACAAAGTCAGATATCGAAAATACATGTCTGGAATATTGCGAAGATGCCGGAACAGCAGATGAGTATATGCCGGATTTCTCTCAGGAATACAGATGGCGTAAATTTGAAAAATATCAGGATACACTTATTTTAGTTTACTTCGTAGCGACGAAGGAATTGCATATTTTTGAGGACTTCTTTTAGCAATAGCTTATTTTATATTTGTCTGACCGAAAGTTGAACAGACGGCAGCCGCTGAAAGCAACTGCCGCCATCCATCTTACGGCTGAATATTGTCAAGTACCTCATGAATCTCTTCTTCTGTCATACCTATAAATTCTAAAACAGTATCACCGGTCTTACCTCTGAACAACGTAGAAGTTCTGGTGTAACCGAATTCAGTATCATCACTCAGTTTAAAAGAAATCCCTGCGGAAGAAAGATATTCCCGCTCGTTAACCGTCTCACCGGTAGTAGTAATCAGCATGAAAACCGACTCTGATTCAGCATCAACTTCATCCGAACCGCCTGTAGGAAATTTTTGCTGATTGATGTTAAAATGTCCGTTTCCATAGGAAAACTCCCCGGCGATACTGTAATACGTATTTTCCGTATCCAAATCCTCATATTCGTAATATACGACATCTCCGGTGTAATTTGTCTTAAACAGTTTTTCAAAACCGGAATCTTCTGCTGCTGTAAAGTAATCTGCATACCGGTATTCGGTAACGCGGGTAGTCTGATATCCCTTAGTCCAGTTTACGGCATCATCAGAATCAAATACTTCGTAAGTGTCATCCCATACTTTTTTACTGAGCCATAATGTATCTGCAGAGCCCTCCTCCTCAGAAATCGGAGAAATAACGGAGTCCTCAGACATTTCCGGCAGATTTATTTCGGTTGTCTCACCATTCTCAGAATTGTATACTATTGCCATATCATCTTCGGCTATCAGACCTTTTATGGAAAAATGGATATTATTGTTATAGATTACGGCAGCACTTACGGTTCCGCCGATGAGTAAAACCGCGGCAGCCACTGCTGCGGCAATACCTGATATACGTTTTGTTGTTTTTTTCATATTCTTACGCTCCTTTTGCTTTAACTTACAGAGAAAATCTTCCGGCATCTGTTCCACCGGTTTCAACCCCTGCATGCGGCATAGTTCTTTGCATGCCTCTTCTGCTTTGTCGTATTCTTCATATTTCAGATAAGAATCTATTTTTTGGTTCATTTCTGTAATCAATGCATTGTTACTTTCCATAAGTACCTCCTTTCAAGAGCGTGTGCACAACACTTACTTATATATGCTTTTTTCGGGCTGATGTAACGGAATTAATTTAAAAATCATCCAGCTTTAAATCAGCGACGATTTTCCGCACTTTTTCACGTATTCGCATGTATTTCATACGAATTGCAGGCTCGCTCATATGTAATTCTCCTGCAATAACGCCCATAGGCTTTTTATCAATATAATATTTTCTGTAAAGGTCACGTTCCTTTGGCTTTAACTTTTGAAGTACCTGCTTTCGATAATCAGATTCATTTATGCTGCCTGATTTCATAAAACAGAGTTCTTCATAAGCATCTTTCCCAAAAGCAACCGACTCGAATTCCATAAGTTTGACTTCATTTGCCCTGCTCTTTTTATAATATTCCAGTACCAGATTTTTGGCGGTAGTATATAAAAAAGCTGTTGGTTTTTCGTGACAAAGAAATTTGTCTCCCTTTTGAAATGCAATCAGAAATACGTCCTGTGTGATATCCTCTGCGACTTCCTTTTTTCCGGTTTTGGCTAATATGTAATTGTATATTCTGGCATAATTTTCCCTGCATATCTCTTCAAATGGCATAGTAAGTCCCTCCACTTTATATATGGAAGTTTGCGGAAGATGTAACGGTTTATTTATAAAATTAACTTTATCACAGGATGGGGAAAATAATAAAGGCATATCATATTATTGTGACTCAATCTTATCTGTGATATAATTTCAGTGTTATTGGCGGAGACATGACAATTAACAAAAACAATTTTATCAGGGAGAGGCAGCAAAGTGAATGACAAGGAAAAGAAGATACTGCGTTACCGCGAGGAAAATAAAGCCGTTAAATATGGACAGACCGTATTTACAGGTTCATCGCTCATGGAGATGTTCCCAATAAATAAGCTGTTAGAGGAACATAATGACAGCGAAATAATTTACAATCGTGGAATTGGCGGCTTTGTATCACGAGAGCTGTTAAAAGTCATCGATGTATGCGCAATAGATTTAAAACCATCGAAAATTTTTATAAATATAGGAACAAACGACCTTAGCGACAGCCGTATCCCAATTTCGGAACTAATGGAAAACTACGATAAAATAATATCCGAAATTGAATCAAGGCTGCCCAAAACAATAATATACCTTATGGCATATTATCCGGTGAATTATGAAGCCGCAGATGAAAACATGAAAGAATGCCTTAAAATACGAAATAATGAAAAAATCCGCACTGCCAGCACAGAGGTTAAAAAGCTTGCCCAAAAACATGGTCAGCGTTACATTGATATAAACAAAAATCTTATGGACGAACAAGGCAGGCTCAAAGCTGAATATACCATAGAGGGTATGCATATAAACGAGGATGGTTATAGAGCTATTTACGATGATATTATGAGTTATGTTAAAGAGACAATTTGATAATCGGACATAAAAAAGTACTCTTGGGCGGGTAAATGTGATTATTATGATATTTTCTGCAGTTTTTCACTATGTTCTGATACTACTTTTTTCAGAAGTTCAATATCTGCATAAGCGCCCTCCATCTTGTCAGCGTTATCTTTATAACGGTTATATGTATCGATATAACAAGATTCAATTGTATTTAACCTGGGAATTACATTGTTTTCTATTAAGTCAACTTCAATTCTTTTTATTCGGTTTTCTATCGGTTTTAACCTTGCATCGAGCTTTGTATCTAATAACCGGCTGATTGCCAATAAATCTTCACTACTTAATGCCATTTAATACGCTCCTTTTTGTAATTTTTTAATAATTTAAATATATCATAAC
>JAIDPH010000400.1 GCA_029062885.1 Lachnospiraceae bacterium | reverse complement strand
GAGAGGAAAATGAAGAAAGTACGTTTTGAGAAGAAAAAGTATACATATTTGGATTCCCTGAGATTTTCTATAATCAGTTCACCTGTGTGTACGATATTGTATTTGATTCTGTCTCTTGCTGTTGCAATTCTGCCAACTTACCAGGTTATTATTAATGCAAGATTTATTGATAATGCGCTGGGACTTATAGACGGCTCCGCAACAAAAAGAGCGGTATATATTTCACTGGCGATTGTTATCGGGATTATAGCATATCAATGGCTTGTTGAGCCCATAAAGGCATATCTTGCCAACAAAATCGAGATGGATATGAGGGTCAGTCTTAAGGGCGCATATGTTGAAAAATGTTCAAAGATTGAGTTTAAGTATGTTGAAAATACGGACAGTATGGATTTAATGAACCGTGTTGCCGATACAATGGAGCATAAGTTTATCGACGGCTTTACAAATGTAGTCAATCTGATATCGCTGTTTATGACAATTGCGGGACTTCTTATTGTCCTTATTACACAGATTGCCTGGGTTGCACTGATTATTATAGCTGTTGCCATACCGCTTCTCTATCTTTCGTTCATAAGCGGGAAGGCAACCTATGAGGCCAATAAAGAGATTACAAAATATCAGAGAAAATACAAATATCTCACTACCGTAATGACGGGAAGAGAAAATGTTGATGAGAGAACGGTATTCGGATATAACGAAAAGCTTAATGACAAGTGGTTTGAGCAGTATGAGATTTCCAGAAAAATGGAAACAAGAACACGTGCCAAATGGTTTGTAAAGCTTAAATCCGGAAGTATGATAACAGCATTTCTGTGTACCTTTATTGCAGCAATGCTTATCAACCCTGTTGCAACGGGAATTATTACAATCGGTATGTTCTTTTCACTGATAAATGCAACCTTTGATCTTGTACACACCATGTCATGGTCACTCACAAGATTAATCGAGGCTGTATCCACACATATCGAATACCTTAAGGAGATTACAAAGTTTGCAGCATTTGAACAGTATGATAATGCGGATGCCGTGCCTGAAGGCGGTATAGAATTTAAGTCTTTGGAATTCAGGAATGTAACCTTCAAATATCCCGGTACGGAAACCTATATTCTTAAGGATATGAACATGAAGATAGAAGCCGGCAGGCATTATGCCTTCGTTGGAGCAAACGGAGCGGGAAAGAGTACCATTGCCAAACTTCTGACAGGTCTTTATCAGGATTATGAGGGCAGGATACTTATTAACGGAAGAGACCTTAGAGAATATACGGCAGCTCAGCTTAAAGCCTTTTATTCAGTTGTTTATCAGGACTTTGCAAGGTATTCAATTTCAATCTGGGATAATATCGCCATAGGATGCGTTGGCGGAGCGGATGATGAAGCAATCAACAATGCCATAACTGCCCTTAAACTGGACTCGGTTATTGAAGGCCTTGAGGATGGTAAGGATACATTGCTGGGTAAGCTGGCACAAGAAGGCAAGGATCTTTCCGGCGGTGAATGGCAGAGAATCGCCCTTGCAAGATGCTTTGTAAGTGAAGCACCGATTCGTGTACTGGATGAACCCACAGCCGCTTTGGATCCCATTGCGGAAAGTAACCTTTATAGTGAATTTGCAAAGCTTTGTGAAGGAAGAACCACATTGTTCTTCAGTCACAGACTGGGCTCGGTTAAGCTGGCAGACTACATTTACGTAATTGATAACGGACATGTAGAGGAACAGGGAACGCATAATGAGCTAATGGCTGCAAAGCAGCTTTACTATACGATGTATGACAGTCAGAGGAGGTGGTATCAATGAGTGAAAAGAAAATAAGTCCCATTAAGATACTTAAGAGAATAACGCCTCTTGTATTTAAGGCAACACCCTTCTTTTTTGGATTGTTCATTGTAATTACAATACTCCATGGCTTGTCATGGGCAGTAAAGATTTTGTTTCTGCAGAAGTTTTATGATACCACCAGTGAAGTAATAAATACAGGCGGAAGCATAAAGACCATATACATTTCTCTTATTGTGTACGGCGTGGTTATTATTCTGGCAGAGCTTGTTAACGCACTTAACAATTTCCTGTATCTGCCATTTAACCAGAAGGTTATCGGAAAATTGATGCAGAAGGTTCATCTTAAGATATCTAAAATTGGAGCCATCGAATATGAAAATGCGTCAACTCTGGACAGCATCAACAAGGCCGAGATGGGAATCAATAATATCTTCAACATGGTATTTTCATTTATCATGATGATGGCATTTTTCCTGCCCTATGTGCTGTTTATGGGAATATGGATTTTTACTATTAAGCCGATTCTGGCAATAGTAATTGTTATTTCCATGATGCCCTGTCTTCTGACAAAGCTTGTGCAGGTAAGTATGTACGCTAATCTTGAGGATGAGATTGCTCCGCTGAGAAGATCCTATGATTATTATGAGAGCACCATCTGCTCCAAGGAATATTTCAAAGAAACGAGAATCCTGGGTGTAACGAACTATTTTAAGAAGCTTTATTATGACACAATGGTTGTTCTGAATAAGAAAAGCCTTAAGGTGGCAAAGAGAGCCTGTCTGTTTGATCTTGCGGGAAAAGGAATAGGCCTTGCGGGTTATCTGGTTGTTCTTCTGCTTTTTGTTAAAGCATTGCTTACAGGTGATATTACGGCGGGTACATTTGCCGCAATATTCACGGCAATCGTAAAGATGCAGGAAATGGTCGGAGAAATGATTAATCTTGTGGGCGATATAGGTAAAAACAGCGGTTCAATCAACAACCTTCTTGATTTCATAGATATGCCCGAAACAGACGGTGAAACAAAGGTAAATGATTTCTGTGAAAAGATTGAACTTAAGAATGTTTCCTTTACATATCCGGGAGCAAAAGAGGAATCTCTGACAGATGTTAATCTGACAATTAACAAGGGTGAAACCATTGCAATTGTGGGACATAACGGAGCCGGAAAATCAACTCTCGTGAGACTGATTACAGGTATATATCAGCCCACCGGCGGCAGTGTAACAATAGACGGTATACCCACAAAGGATATTAAGTCATCGAGCCTTTACGGACTTATGTCCGGTGTATTCCAGAAATTCCAGAAATATCAGATGACTCTTCGTGAAAATGTTATGATTAGCAATCTTGATACGGAAAGGGAAGACGGAACTCTGCTGGAAACCTTAAAGAAAGCAGATGTGGATATTGAATCACAGTCTTATCCCGACGGTTTGGAAACAATGCTTTCCCGTGAGTTTGACGGCGTCGACCTTTCAGGCGGACAGTGGCAGAGGGTATCTATTGCAAGAGGTATCAACAGAGACAGTAAGGTAATCGTGTTGGACGAGCCTACTGCAGCAATCGATCCCATTGAGGAGACAAAGATATATAAGAAGTTCAAAGAGATATCCGATGAAAGAACAACGGTGCTTGTAACTCACAGACTCGGAAGTGCCCGAATTGCAGACAGAATCGTTGTTATGGAAAATGGCCGTGTTGCAGAAATCGGAACCCATGATGAGCTGATTAATAAAAAAGGCACATATTATGTTTTGTTCATGTCACAGGCACAGTGGTATGAAAATCAGAATGCTTAATAGGAACGTATAATATGAAGAAAACAGCTGTTTTATTTCCCAGGCAGGGTACACAGGCCTGGGGAATGGGAAAAGAATTATACAATACATACCCGGTGGCAAAAGCGGTTTTTGATGAGGCCGACAAATTGCTGGGCTTCTCATTTTCCAAAAAACTGTTTGAAACCGATAGTACTGAGATAATGGATACGGAGATTACCCAGGTAGCCATCTTTCTGA
>JAIDPH010000040.1 GCA_029062885.1 Lachnospiraceae bacterium | reverse complement strand
GTGCCACCTCGTCCTTGGTTACAAGAGGTTTACATAAAAAGTTTGGTTCCTCACGCTCGATTGCGCCTTTTTCTATACATTTCTTAATAACTGTATAAGTAGTGTTTTTGTTCCAACCGATACTTTCGGACAGCACATCTACGATATCCCGCGCGGGTATACTGCCTTTTTCCCATAGAACTTCCATTACTTTTAATTCTGAATCAAATAGTTTCATTGTGAAGGTTGTGCTCCTTTCTGATGAATTGTCTAAAAATATGTTGATTTTGTATTTGGACTAATGCAATAGTCTGCAGCTGTATGGATAGACTATCACAATAGTCTGGTGGTGTCAAGGGGTTTTTAATAATTAAAATAAAATAATAAAAGTATTTCTTCTTTAACGGAATTGTGTACCTGTTGAAAATAGGTTATAATTACACTGACAATTCGGAAGTTGACTTGGAGGAAGTTTGCGTGGTTGAAAAGAATATTCGCAATATATTTGAAGAATATCCGGAAGCTGTTTATGGATTTACAGATATTGCATACAGTGAATTCGCAAGCACTTATAAATCTGCTTTAGTATTTGCAGTTCCTTATGGGGAACAACTTACAATCGAAACTTATTCTGAAGAAAAATTTGAAAAAGGTATTCAGGCTGCGAAAAAAGTAGTGGAAAAAATTTTAGCACAATTGCAGAAAATGCTTGATGAATATGAAATAAAATATTATATTCCGCCCATAGCACAAAACGATGAAGTAGATTTGACAGCTCCTTTTTCTTTCAAGTTTGCCGCAGTAAATGCCGGATTAGGCTGGATTGGAAAAAATGATGTTGTTATTACAAAAAGATATGGACCCAGAGTAAGATTATCTGTAATCTTAATAAATGAGCAATTTGTTTATGGTAATAAAATTTTAAAAAGTAATTGTCCCGAAAATTGCAAAAAATGTATTGATGCTTGTCCACATAAAGCATTGCATGATGTACAATGGGATATCAACTCGTTAAGATCTGATATAATAGATTATAGGCTATGTAACGAAAAAAGAAGTCTGTATACTAAAACACATGGGAGAAAAAATGCTTGCGGTCTTTGTATGGCTGCCTGCCCGTTTGGAATATAATAACAGCTTTAAATGGTTCTGAGCAGCAAAGAACTGCTGATTGCAGAGAGTTTTCGCGGAATGTTGATGTTCATTATGGCAGGCTGGCATACTGTTTATGCACATAAACAACATTCCGCTTAAGTAAAGATTATATTGAAAACTCACATTCCCATGCACCGTTAATGATAAGAGGCTGGTCTGCCTTTTTGCTACCTACAAAAGAGTGTATCACCAACTTATAATCGCCGGCGGTAGTGTTGTCCAAAGAAATTTTAATTTCCGTTTTTGCGTTGATAATCTCAAATAGGTCAGTGCGTTCGCCTTCAATGATAATATTTCCTGACATATCAACAATCTGATAGCTGTCAATTCCAAGAATTTCTAATTCGCTATAAGGTGCTACATCAGGTTTGACCATATTAGTCAAAACAGTTATGCCATTTTCGGAAGAGATAATACTTATTTCGAGTTCGTCAGAAGCCTGTTCATACTGTGTGCCGGTTACAGTTCCTCTATGATTAATAATATCTTGGAAAAAGCCGGAGAGACCTGCGGCGGAGACTGCTGCCGTAAAGCAAAGGCAGAGAAATACAACTGCCGCGACAGCGGTCATTTTTTTCTTCCAACTATTAGTTTTGCTTCTGTTCATTGTATTTTCCCCCATTTCATATAAGTTTTTTGATTGGCAATTATTAATAATACGTAATTTCATTTCATCTGGCATCTCAATCTTTCTTACGGTTGTTTTCAGGTTATTATAGTCCATTTACAGATACTCCTTTCTATATTTTTCTTCAAGCAGCTTACGACCTTTTTGCAGACGCATTTTTACTGCTGACGGGGTTTTTCGGATGATTCGTGCGATGTCATCTATGCGATATTCTTCAACATAGTAAAGAGTGAGGACAAGACGGAATTTTTCCGGCAAGGACATTAGAGCCTCCAATATACCGCTGTCAGTCGAATCGGATGACAATCCCTGCATATATTCAATACTGATTTGCGGATGCTTTTGCCTAAAACGCAGCATGTCGCGGCATTTATTTTTTGCTGTTGTGATAAGCCATGCCTTCTCGTGTTCGGAGTTTTCAAAATCCGGAGCTTTCTGCATGTATCTGATAAACGTTTCCTGCACTGCATCTTCCGCGTCTGTTTCGCTGCCAAGCATGACAACACATAATCTGAACAACATATCGCCGTAAATATTGACGAGAGCTTCAATGTCATAAGCTGGCCGTGCTGATGAATTTTTCATTTGGTGAATCCTCCTTTCACATATAACACGCTTAAGGGGGCGATTTGGTCAATTTTAGATTAAAAGATAGTAAGAATTCTACCGATTCGTGTCAGAATGTTTTTTCACTTCAACATCAGCACAAATCCCAAAGACTCATTTGCCTGTTTAGGTCTTTTTCCTCATAAGTATGCAGGTACCTAAATATCTGCTCATTGTCATGAACGATTCCTGCACTATTGCATTTCTGACAAAATAATTTCATCAGTTGCTTACTGTTTGGACTTTCAAGCGAATACTGATTTCCGTATGTCCGTATGTATTTTTCTTTTAACCGGGGGAACAGACGATCCAGCTGCTTATAAAAATATTCTCTGTTACCTTCGCGGAGTGTCATTCCCATTCCGAAACAGATAATGCCATAGACTTTTGCTTCAATGCACATATCCAGAATTCCGGAAATGTTTTCTTCTGTATCATTGATAAACGGCAAAATGGGGGACAGCCACACAACGGTAGGTATACCGGCGTCATGCAGCTTCATTAAGACATCGAAGCGCTCCCTTGTCGTGCTCACATTCGGCTCAATTTTTCTGCACAAATCTTCATCGTAAGTAGTCAGGGTCATTTGTACAACGCATTTGGCCCTTTCGTTTATTTTCTGTAAAAGGTCTAAATCCCGCAAGATACGGGCTGATTTTGTGATTACGGTAAATCCGAATCCATGTTCATATATTATATTCAGCGCTTTTCTGACATTTTCGATTTCCATCTCCAAAGGGATATAAGGGTCTGTCATAGAGCCTGTACCTATCATGCATTTTTTGCGTTTATGTGTAAGCGCGTGTTCTAACAGGTCAATAGCATTTTCCTTAATCTCAATATCTTCAAAAACGTGCTCCATATGGTAGCACCTGCTTCTGGAGTCACAGTAAATGCACCCGTGAGAGCACCCGCGGTATAAATTCATTCCGTTATTTGAAGATAATATTCCTTTTGCTTTCACGGAGTGCATTTTATTAATGCTCCTTTCTTAACCTGCGAATTCTTAAGCACAATTTTTCTTATGCGCCTTAAGTTTCTTCATAGCCCAATCGTAATGGCTTGACAAATTGCTGACAAAGTATGAACCTAAAGCATTTCCGCCTGCCCAGCTATAAACCCCTTTGGAAAATAACTCATCATTTGAAAATGTTTCAGCTAATTTCATGACTTCAGCGTGGGATTTTTGAAACATGTCCTTTGCATCGTCTAATGATGTATTCTGATGTTTCCGCCAGAATTCCTCATTCAATTTTCCGTATGTTTTCCAGTTATAAGGCTTCGGAAGAAACGGTTTGTTATCGCCGTTTTGATTTGACTCTACCCAGTTTAGCAAAAGTTGATGCCATTCATAAAGGTGGACTAAAACGTCGCGAAGATTTTTATCTCTTTTCCAATGAGCCTCTTTCTTCGATGCACTATCCGAAAAATCGAAGGGCGTACTAAGCTCTTTTTCTGTCATTCCTGCAATAAGAGCATTCAGTTTTTCATAGTTTTCGGCTGCTGCAGTTAATAAGTCTGTTTTGGTTGTTGGTCTTCCCATGTTTATCTTTTCCTTTCCGAGTGCAATAGAGTAGGTAATATAGCAATCTCTTAATAATTATATCAAATAAACCATGACACCCTATGTCAGGATTTGTTCTTCTCATATATCAATTTCGCCTGCTCTGCCAAAACATCTTTAAGATAAGTGGGCGAAATTATGTCAACCTGCGCTCCGAATGACAGCAGATAACCTATCAGCCACGAATCCTCCGGCATATTGGCAGAAGCGATTAAGTCGCCGTTTTCCTGATGCTGTATTTGCGTTTCATCAAACTCATCATATACGCGAAATGCCATTTCTTTCGGGAAGCGAAGCGTAATACGGTTGCATTCTTCTTCGGAAGAGTCAAGCTGTTTCGGAAAATCTTTATGAGGAAAACTCTCGTTCAAAATCTCTAAATCTAAAATACGGTTTAATTTGAAGACCCGCCAGTCCTGTTTTTCGGTACAGAACGCTTTCAGATACCATGACTTTGATTTGTAGACCAGCTTACATGGGTGCACTGTTCTTTCACTTATAATGCCGTATGAGTTTGCGTAATGAATCCTGACGCTTTTGCAATGGATTACTGCCGATTTCAGTAGCTCAAATTTTTCATTGTCAAATTCTTTGCCTCCCCATCTGGAAAAATCTACTTCAAGCCAGTTCTCCGAGCCCAGATTAAATATTGCGGAAAGTTTCTGTAATGTCTGACTGTTGTTAATATTTTGAGCGACATTCATACCCTGTAATGCTGAAAGAATTTCCTGTTTTTCCTGCTTAGACAATACGGCTTTATCCAAAACAAAATCATTCATCAAACGTATACCGCCATTTCTGCCCGTCTCTGCATAAATGGGGATGCCGGCAGCGCTCAGGGCGTCAATATCTCTATAAATCGTTCTGACCGATACCTCAAACTTTTCTGCCAATTCAGGAGCTGTAGCATGCCCCTTTTCAAGCAAATGGTACACAATCTTAAATAATCTGCTTTCCTGCATCGACATTGCCTCCTTTAGTAATAGAATAGCACTTAAACCATGACGTGGTATGTCAAGGTTTATCATATCATATTTCACAAACGAAATGGAATATCTGTTTGAATAACAAAGATAAATGTGGTAAAATTGTTGTAAATAGACATTTCCGGGAAAACAGGGATAGTCGAAAATCATAGATATGGAGGTTTGAAACATATGGAAGACTATAAGAAACAGTTTATTGAATTCATGGTAGACTGTCAGGTACTCAAATTTGGTGATTTTACATTAAAAAGCGGAAGAAAATCTCCATTCTTTATGAATGCGGGCGCATATGTGACCGGCGCGCAGCTGCATCGGTTGGGAATATACTATGCTCAGGCTATTCATGACCACTACGGACTTGATTTTGATGTGCTGTTCGGACCTGCATACAAAGGGATTCCTCTTTCAGTTGCAACGACGATGGCAATCAGCGAGTTATACGGAAAGGAAGTAAGATACTGCTCCAACCGCAAGGAAGTCAAGGATCATGGCGATACGGGAATTCTTCTGGGGAGCAAGCTTAAGGACGGCGATAAAGTAGTCATCATTGAGGATGTTACTACATCAGGAAAATCCATAGAAGAGACCTTCCCGATTATCAAGGCGCAGGCGAATGTGGAAATCAAAGGTCTGATGGTATCCCTAAACCGTATGGAGAGAGGACTTGAGAGCTCGAAGAGCGCACTTGACGAGATTAAAGAAAAATACGGATTCGGAGCGAATGCGATTGTTACAATGGAAGAGGTAGTCGAGTGTCTGTATAACAAGCCTTATAATGGCAGTGTTTATATTGACGATACGCTGAAAGCGGCTATTGACGCATATTATGAGCAGTACGGAGCAAAATAAGTATAAGAAAGGTTGGGAATAAGGATGGAAGAAAGAACATATAAAACAATGGGCGGAGCCGGCGCGATGAATATTGCAGTCGGAGTGGTTATTTTAGTATCGGGTATTACGAGCGGAATCCTTCTTATTATTGGAGGAGCGAAACTTCTGGCGGGAAGAAATAAAATATTATTCTGAGAAAATGATGGGTATTTCCGCTGAGGAGTGCCCATTTATCAGTCTGGATTGTCATAGATGAGCTTTTTATTTTTTAGAAGGAGTATATAGATGATTCGCAGAAACAGCTATATGTTTACTAATAAGAGCCATACGCTTAAGGGGATAATGGCTACTATACTTGGAGTTATTTCCCTTAGCACGCTGGGCTATATTATTTTTATGAGTTATCGCAGTGCCGGAGAGATACCAAGCCAGTATGGAGCAGCAGCTTTTTTGGTGACAATATTTGCTTTGATTGGTTCCGGCTTAGGAGTGGTTTCCAAAACAGAAAAGGATAAATATTACTTTTTTTCTTATCTTGGCATTACTTTAAATGTATTGGCGCTGGCAATCGTGAGCGCTATTTTATATGCGGGAGCATATGATATAGGTTGAGAAAGGAGCATGGTTATTAGAATGCAGGAAAATATAACGAATACTGAAAACGCAGAGTTAGAGCAGGAACGGTTTAAGCTGGCGTTTGACAGAATAACGGAGATATTAGGTGAAGAGATATTAGACAAGAAATATCAGGACTATTTTAATAAGATGTCTGAGTTTATTATTCTGGTGAAAGAAACATGGGACTTTGTGGAAAATGGCAGCTTGTACAAGGCTTCTTTGGAGGAACTCCAGCGAAGGAATAAGGAAATATATGAGGATATTCTCCCTGAGAACTATGACCATAGCTATGCTAATCCTGCTTATGCAGTCAGCTGTTTCGGAGAGTCAATGGGGCAGTTGCTTTCTTTTGTATATGCTGAACTGCGGGGCATGATACCTGCGGCATTTGAACGAACAATGACCGGAATGGTCATTCGTATGGAACTTCTGCTGGAGATATATCAGGCATTTGTCTGTGCCGCGGAGGATGGTGCGGCAGATAAGGCAGAATCGACAGTAGGGAACAGCGATAATGATTCTACAACGCCTGATGCAGAGAGTATCCGACAGATCGCCTACTGGTATGTAAGCGATTATTATGAATATGAAGCATATGAAAAAGTAGCTTCTATGGTGTTGCCGCAGCGAGATTTTGCAACGCGAATCATTATGAACAGCGACCTTTCCGATATAAGGTATTTATACTACTACGGAGAATATGTGACAGAGAATGAAATCAGAACAGTGAAGCATATGACACAATTGTCAGAAGAGACTGTAAAGCTGATGGCGGATACCTATACCGAGGGTTACCGCATCGGTTTTGAAGTGGGAAATAAAGACATCTCTATTAAAAAGACAGTGAATATACGTTTATGCCTTGGATTTGAAAGAATGATAAAAGTTGCAATCCAGAATTTTGACCGAATCGGTCTAAAACCAACAATTTACCGTGCGGGCTGCAATATTTTCCAGGGCCGCAGTGTGAACAAAAACGGATATTTTGGAGCAAATCCGAATAAACAGTTCGACTATGACCATAAGGAAGACCAGGCGTTGTTTTTGGACAAACCGCTTGTAACGAGAAAGCTTGAATGCCTGCAGAATGCATTTGAGCAGTATAAGGAGGAAGCGGGAGTATTCGGCGGTCCTGCGGTTCTGGAGATTTTCGGTGAGAAACCCTTCGTGCCGCAGAATAAGAAGGAAGCCTGCCGCTTTAGTGATAAGCAGCAGAAAATGTCGGTGGAATATGCTTCCAAAGCGGGTGCTATGCAGAATCAGTATATTAAGGGCGAAGAGAGAAGCTTTACGATTATTGCATTTCCCGTGCCGGATATAGGCAGTCAGTATGAGCAGATTTTTGATGAGATTATACGCATCAACACGCTGGACTATAAATTGTATCAGGGAATCCAGCAGAAGATTATAGACACGCTGGATTTGGGCGAGTATGTATTGGTTAAGGGAATGGGAAAGAACCGCACCGACTTGAAAATAATGCTGCATACTTTAAATAATCCTGACAAAGAAACAAATTTTGAAAACTGCGTCGCCGATGTGAATATTCCGGTAGGAGAGGTCTTTACATCTCCGCAGCTTACAGGAACGGAAGGAATATTGCATGTCACGAGAGTATTTTTGAATGAACTTGAATATAAGGATATCTCCATCAGTTTCCGTGACGGTATGATTACAGAATATACCTGTGCAAACTTTGATAAGGAAGAGGAAAACCTGAAATATATCAAAGATAATGTCCTTTTCCACCATGATACGCTGCCGATTGGCGAATTTGCTATAGGAACGAATACGACGGCTTATGTAGTTGCAAGGAAATACGGTATAGAGGATAAGATGCCGATTCTGATTGCTGAGAAGACCGGCCCGCACTTTGCAGTGGGGGATACCTGCTATTCACATGCGGAGGACGTAAAAGTCTGCAATCCCGACGGTAAAGAAATCATAGCGCGTGATAATGAGGTGTCCGTACTTCGCAGCGAAGATATGATGAAGGCATATTTTAACTGCCATACCGATATTACCATTCCCTATGATGAACTCGGAGAATTGTCGGTAGTGACGAAAGATAATGAAGTGATTCCGATTATTTTGGAAGGCAGGTTCGTTCTTCCGGGCTGCGAACCGTTGAATGAGGCGTTTGTGTAAGAAGCCTTTTGATATTTATTGTAGATTTTACATTTCAGAAACTGAACTGTAAAATTTTACAGTTCAGTTACAAATTCATATTGCGTATTATAGTAAAATCTAGTACAATATTTACAGTATTATCTAATTTATCTACAAGATATAGTGGAGGCATGGCATATGGCACAGGTTGGTATCGTGATGGGCAGCGATTCGGATATGCCCATAATGGCAAAAGCCGCAGATATTCTTGAGAAGCTTGGTATCTCATATGAGATGACGATAATCTCCGCTCACAGAGAGCCGGATGTATTCTTTGAATATGCGAAAAGCGCAGAGAGCAAAGGTTTTAAGGTAATCATAGCAGGTGCAGGCAAAGCAGCTCACTTACCGGGTATGTGCGCGGCAATTTTTCCTATGCCTGTTATTGGCATCCCTATGAAGACTTCGGATTTAGGCGGAGTTGATTCACTTTATTCTATCGTGCAGATGCCATCGGGCATTCCTGTAGCAACCGTGGCAATAGGCGGCGGAGAGAATGCAGGTATTCTGGCAGCAAAGATTCTTGCGGTGTCAGACGAAGCCTTATTGCAGCGGTTAAAGGATTATACAAAAGAGCTTAAGGAAAGCGTGCAGAAGAAAGACGCCAGATTACAGGAAGTCGGATATAAGAACTATTGAATAAACGTTGAAAATGATGGAAATCAGTAATTTGCAGGCTGTGAAAGGAGCAGGACTTAAAAATGGATTATAAGTCAGCGGGCGTAGATATTGAAGCAGGATACAAATCGGTAGAATTGATAAAAAAGCATGTTAAGGAAACAATGAGACCGGAAGTCATTGGAGGACTCGGCGGATTCTCAGGCGCTTTTTCATTAGAAAAGATAAAAAACATGGAAAAACCGACGCTGGTGTCGGGAACTGACGGCGTCGGAACCAAGCTGAAAGTGGCCTTCCTTATGGATAAGCATGATTCTATAGGAATTGACTGTGTGGCAATGTGTGTGAACGATATTGCATGTGCCGGCGGTGAACCGTTGTTTTTCCTTGATTATATTGCCTGCGGTAAAAACGTTCCGGAGAAAATAGAAGCAATAGTCAAAGGCGTTGCGGAAGGCTGTAAAATGGCGGGAGCTGCCCTGATTGGCGGTGAGACTGCCGAACATCCGGGGCTT
Organism: Lachnospiraceae bacterium; assembly: GCA_029062885.1. GTDB lineage: Bacteria > Bacillota > Clostridia > Lachnospirales > Lachnospiraceae > UBA3282. The sequence continues at coordinate 2,156 of JAIDPH010000040.1, read as the reverse complement.
ATGCCGGAGGATGAATATGACCTTGCAGGCTTCACGGTCGGCGTTATAGATGAGAAGGATTTAATCACGGGAGAAAACATAAAACCGGGAGATGCTTTGATTGGAATAGCATCGTCCGGAGTACATAGCAATGGCTTTTCACTTGTCAGGAAAGTCTTCGAGATGACTAAAGAGAGCCTGAATACTTATTATGAAGAACTCGGCGCTACACTCGGCGAAACACTTCTTACGCCGACTAAGATATATGTGAAGGCTTTGAAATCTGTCAAAGATACAGGCGTTACGATAAAAGGATGCAGTCATATTACCGGCGGCGGTTTCTATGAGAATATTCCGAGAATGCTGCCCGATGGAGTAAATGCTGAGATTAAAAAGGACAGTTATCCGATTCCGCCAATTTTTAATCTATTGCAAAAAACAGGCAAACTTGAAGAAAAAATGATGTATAATACTTATAACATGGGTCTTGGTATGGTACTTGCCGTTGACAGAGCGGATGCCGATAAAGTTATGGAAGCAGTGCGTCAGGCGGGAGAAACGCCGTATGAGATTGGAAGTGTAATTTCAGGCGAAAAGGGTGTTACTTTACTATAAGGAATAATAGTCTGAAAAAGGAGCATGGTCATTAAAATGTTAAAAATACTCGTATGTGTTTCCGGCGGCGGCACAAACTTACAGGCAGTTATTGATGCCATTAAACAGGGTTTAATTACAAATGCTGAGATTGTGCGTGTAATCAGCAACAACAGAAATGCTTATGCGCTGAAGCGAGCGACGGATGCGGGAATAGATGCAGTCTGCATATCCCCTAAGGATTATGCGGACAGGGAGCAGTTCCATGCACAGTTTTTAAATGCTGTTAATGAGAAAAATCCGGATTTGATAGTTTTAGCGGGATTTATGGTTGTACTTCCACAGGAAATGATACAGAGATATAGAAACCGTATTATCAATATCCATCCATCGCTCATTCCATCTTTTTGCGGAAAGGGATTTTATGGGCTGATAGTACATGAGAAGGTTTTGGAGCGTGGCGTTAAAGTGACCGGAGCCACGGTACATTTTGTAGATGAAGGAACGGATACGGGACCTATTATTTTGCAGAAAGCGGTTATGATAGAAGATGATGACACGCCGGAAATCTTGCAAAAAAGAGTAATGGAGCAGGCTGAGTGGAAGATTCTTCCACAGGCAATAAACCTAATTGCCAATGAGAAAATACATGTAGATGGAAATATTGTAAAAAGAACAGAGTGAATCGTCCGAGTATCCAATAAGCATACAAAGAAAGGCAAGGCTATATTATGAAAGTATTGATTGTGGGAAGCGGCGGCAGAGAACATGCGATAGCCGCAAGCGTGGCGAAAAGTAAAAAAGCGGATAAAATTTATTGCGCACCGGGAAATGCAGGAATCGGACAGATTGCGGAATGTGTTCCGATAGGCGCAATGGAATTTGAGAAACTAACTATTTTTGCTCAGGAAAATGCAATAGACCTTACAATCGTAGGCATGGATGACCCGCTGGTCGGCGGTCTGGTAGATGAGATGGAAGCGGCGGGACTGCGCGTCTTCGGTCCAAGAAAAAATGCTGCGATTCTTGAGGGAAGTAAGGCGTTTTCCAAAGATTTGATGAAAAAGTACAATATTCCGACTGCTGAATACGAAACTTTTGACGACCCGAAGAAGGCAGTTGAATATCTGAAAACGGCGGATATGCCCATTGTGTTAAAAGCTGATGGGCTGGCACTTGGTAAAGGCGTATTGATCTGTAATACATTGGAAGAAGCCATAGACGGCGTTAAAACAATTATGGAAGATAAGAAATTCGGCGATGCGGGAAGCCGCATGGTTATTGAAGAGTTTATGACAGGCAGGGAGGTTTCCGTTCTATCGTTCGTTGACGGAAAGACCATTAAAATAATGTCCTCAGCGCAAGACCATAAACGTGCAAATGATGGTGATAAGGGTCCAAATACCGGCGGCATGGGAACATTTTCCCCTAGTCCTTTTTATACTAAAGAAATAGATGATTTCTGTAAAAAATATATCTATCAGGCGACGGTAGATGCGATGGCTGCAGAAGGAAGAATGTTTAAAGGCGTTATCTTCTTCGGACTGATGCTGACACCCAAAGGACCGAGAGTGCTGGAATAT
>JAIDPH010000004.1 GCA_029062885.1 Lachnospiraceae bacterium | reverse complement strand
TTCCACATCCTCATAGATATCCGAAACTGCCCGTCCTTGATCTCCCGATCCAATGATAAGAAACCGTCATCTGTCAACCGCATCAATATGATCTTAACTGCAATTTGGCTCCCCAGTCTTCTCTCAATTTCCGATTGGTCAAACAACGTTTCTATTTTATATGGCTCATACCACGCTCTAATATAATATCCCATGTTTATCCCCGTTCCCTTTTCTTACGGCATAGCTAAAAATGGACTAGCGCAGCACTACGCTCTTAGCTCTTCCTTAACGTCCAATAATTCCCCCAGCAATTTCCCCACCCGTCTGCGTACAAATCCCCAGTACTTAATTAGTAAATATACAGCCAGCAAGAGAACAAGAATGTAGCATAAAACATTTTGTTGAGAAAGCCCCCAAGTAAGCCATATCACCAAGAAGCCCATGGGGATTTTATTAATTATTAATCGGATATAAACAATACTATTTCCTTCTGCTCCCGCAACAATTTCTATGATAGCTTTAGGTAGTAAACAATTCCTGCCTCCAAAAGGGGGCATATTTGGCCATATATATACACTATATTCTCCCTCATATTTCTTTCCCCAAAAGAACAATAAATCATCCGCCGCCATCTTATACTTAAATGATAGAAAATCAGTTTTACTCTCTATTCTTCTTATGGCTTCCGATTTATCCAGAGCAGTCACGATTTTATATGGTTCATACCATTTGTTCTTATTCTTGCTCATCATCTTCCTCCGCCTCCTCGCCAAACAGATATTTCTTCCGCAAGTAATCCGCCTGTTCCTGTGTGATCCTGCCTCCCCACTGGCAGGCATTGATAGACCCGTACAGTTCTCCCCACAGGCAGTCCATATGTGATACCTGATCTTTCTCTCCCTGTATATATTCATCAAGGGCATGCTGTAAACTTTCCGGCAGTCCTGTTTCCAGATACTCCTTATCCTTTGGCTTCCCCTCTTCATCCATGTTACTTCCCGCCTCTATAAGCAACAGTTCCTCCATGCTGATCTCCAATGCCTTTGACAGCTTGGAAAGCGTTGCAGCGTTGCACCGTTCAAACTTGGTTTTACCGGAACAGATATCCGACAGGGTTGCCCACGGCACACCGCTTATTTTTGACAGACGATATCGTGAAAGACCTTTTTCCTTTATCAATTCGTTCAATGTCAATTCCATCACCTCATGTACATTATATCGGTGTCCCGATAGGAGGGCAATAAGAATATAATCGCTACGCCAATGTAACAACTTTGTATAAATTATTCATATGATAAATTGTATGGACGATACCCATATCGATATCCAGTTTATTATTTTTGCATCAAAAAAGGTACCGCTGACGTTTCATTAACATATGTTATAGTAGAACAGACGACATTTATTTTAATTATTTTGCCAAACAATATTGTCTGTCAATACCAAAAATGCTATAATGTAAAGCATTACAGCAACTAATCATTACAGGAGGGAACACAATGAATGCCATGGCAAAAGGTTTGAAACAATTTCTTGAAGAAGATGCAAGCCTAACAGAACAAATGACACATGAGGATTTTGAAAACAAAAAAGCCGCACCGAATAATTCTGACAAAAAGCTCGAAGAGGTATATCAGACTTATTGTACTGTATTGGAAAATCTGGAAAAAGAAATACATTAATATTATCGAGGTGCCATTGTGACAAGAGAATTGTTTGGACAGATATTTACTAAAGAATTAAAGCCCTTCATAGATGAGATCAACTCAAATAATTCTATGATCGAACTAAATGATCTGGCACATTGCAAGAACGCAGCATATGACGCATATCAGGAACTCATCGGCAAATATAAGGAACGAATTTTTGAAAAAGATACACCAGAACCTCTTTTAGACCGTCATAAGATTGCAGCATGTATATGTGGAGCATTTTTGCAAGTACCTGTCTTCAATAAAACTGCATTAGTAGAATACATTACACGCGAAAAACAGAAAGTTGAAGTCTATTTCTATTATGTCAATGAATTTGTTGCTTTTTATGCAGGCATAAAATTTTTATCATTTTTTATGATAGAGGATTACATAGACAACACTACAATGGTTCTAAACATCCTGAAAGATTTTCCGTTAATGCCAAAAACAACCAAAAATAAACGGGGATTTTGGAACAGTGTCCTTTTCAACCTGTCACAGGTTAAAGATGAAGGACAGATCGGAGTTTCACATTATGACATGTATTCTTATGCAATGTTTTTCTTTCAGTTAGAGCAATATTTTGGCATGGCGATATCTGCATAAATCACCTGCATAATCAACTTAGCAGTAAACACATCTTTCGACGTAGTAATCTAACATAGATCGGGATGTCAGTACTGACATCCCGATCTTAAAAAATGAAAGAATTGAATGTAACGCGCTGCTTATATCACTCCCTGACCACTCTGCCATCTACACCTAAATTCATCTTCACCGACTCTCTGCTCAGATACAACAGATGATACAACTCATCCAGCTCATTCAATAATTCCCTGACATTCTGTTGCGCATTGAACCGCCTCATCTCTACACGGCGCTGCTCAGGTGGCGTATTACTCAGAACATGTTCCAGATTAACCGCCTGATAATGAGGCTCGTCTCCCTTCGGTGCCTCCTCAATCGGCAATCCTTCATGTCGCTCAGTGTAAACCCTTTTATTGATTTCACCGACCAGACAATCCATAGTCGCCTTTGCAGGAGGTAGCTTGTTGAATTCCCCGATTACGTTAATAAACGCTCCTCTCTCATTAATCTCGTACATATAAGGCGCATTGACTATGTCCTGAGAACGCCTCAGAATACTCCCCTCATTTTGTTCATTATTTGACATTGCCTCATACAGCACAAGGAAATTCCTGAGATACTGCGGGTCATTCTCAAAAGCAGTCGTCAGATCAAGGGAGATATGCCCGCCGCCGCCCACATCACATCTAGGCTCCGGTATGCATGTGGTTTTCGCGAATATAAGATCCTGTATGACTTCCTCGTATGTTTCATAAAACTGATAGGTAACAGGATCAGCCTGCAGTTCAATGCACATGGGATCCAGATCAAAATTGACGCACCACTCCACGCACTGATTCTTGGGCTGTCTGTTGTCATGGAATATAAATTTTACTTTTTTTGCATTATAATGCAGAGACTCATGCTTTTTTATGCCGTCGCTCACCTGAATATCATATACTGTTGCCCTATTATATTTTTTCCCTTTCGCTTTTGCGATCTCGGTTGTCCAGCGGTTGATTTCAGCACCAGCCTCAACAATCTGACTCATACATCTGTCCTTCCCCCTCTCTAAATCCTTTATACCAAACAGATAATTGTCTTTACGAAACGTAAACTCCGTTCCGATTTTCACAGTATTACAAAGATTGCACATCTTCTTTTCCTCCTGAAAATAATAATCTTCTTACATAACGTCATATCCCGTCAGCCCATACCGCTCCACCAGCTCCACGATCTTAGCCTCAAACTCCTTGTCGGGGCTGTAGGGATACTCCGCAGCCTGCAGGCATTGTGCCGCAAGAATATAATATTCTTTCCCAAGGTCCTCCCAGTTGGGATACTGCTGCCCTTCGCCCCGCCAGACAGCAAGATATTCATTGTGAGAACGCACCGCGGCAAGTACGGTATCATGGCTGTGTATACCATCGTGTCTGTGCGGGAACAGGCACCTGTGTTCTGTATAGACCGCCGCTCTTCCCCAGTCGGTTCCCTCTATGGCGATCGCCACCGTAACGGATGGCAGAC
>JAIDPH010000399.1 GCA_029062885.1 Lachnospiraceae bacterium | reverse complement strand
ATGAACTTGTCAGGGAGGCGTTGGTTAAATCCGGCAGGGAGGATTTAATCGGATTTGATAAAAAATGCCTGATTCCGCCAAGAAAAATCAAAAAAACAAAAGATAGCGGAAAAAATAAGAAAAGTAAGATTCATGGTCATAAGAATAAGTAATTGAAAAGGGGGATTTTTATGAACATAGCAATTGTTACAGGGGCTTCTTCCGGTATGGGTAAAGAATTTGCAATACAACTTGCACCTATCCTGCATAAAACCGATGAAATATGGCTGGTTGCAAGAAGAAAGGATTCATTAGAAGAACTTGTAATAAATATTGAAGAATTGCTTAAGGAGAGAACTGACAAATCCGGCAAAAAAACCAGAGTCAGGGCAATTCCCGTTGATATTACAGATGATGTGCAACTTTCGCATTTCGCAGAGCTTTTAATGATACAGAATGCGGGTATATCTGTGCTGATAAACTGCGCAGGAGTAGGAACATATGGTGCTTTTGAAAATCTGAGCAGAGACGAAACCGCGCAAATGGTGCGCTTAAACGTACTTGCATTGACACAGATGACTAAATTCTGCCTGCCGTATATGAGAAGAGGCAGCGCGATAATACAGGTCGCATCAGGCGCCGCTTTTCTACCTCAACGTGATTTTGCGGTTTACGCCGCATCTAAGGCATATGTATATTATTTTGGAAAAGCCTTGGGAAAAGAGATGAAAAATAAAGGCATAAATGTAACGGTAGTATGCCCGGGTCCGGTGGATACGCCATTTTTATCTCATGCATACGGAAGATATTGCCAGATAAGTATGATAAAGAAACTTACAATGGTAAAGCCGGAAAGCGTTGTAAGAAAGGCGCTTAAGGATTGTAAAAAGAAAAAAGCGGTATCTATTTACGGCATACCGATGAAATTACTATATGGACTTACAAGAGGGTTAATCCGATGAAAAAAAGAGTACTGAAGGGCGGTTATGGGTATATAGAATATCAAAAAAAGTTTACTGTAATCAGAACGATTGCTTATTTTGCAATTTCTCTTATGGTGTATGGAATCGGAATTTATTCCACAGGAAGCAGCAAAAATCTGCTCACGGTAGTAGCAGTGCTTGGCTGTCTGCCGTCATGCAAGAGTGCGATAAATATGATAATGTTCTTTATGGCGAAAGGCTGCAGCATGGAAGCATGGAAGAAAATATCTTCATACGATGATAAGCTGACTGGCTTTTATGATATGTATTTTACTTCATATCAGAAGAATTTCCCCATAAGCCATATGGTATTAAAGGGAAATGTAATATGCGCTTATACAGAAAGCGAAAAATGTGATTGCAGCGCGGGTGAAAAGCATTTAGAGCAGATGCTTTTACAGGATGGATATAAGAATGTGACGATTAAGATATTTAATAATCTCGATAAGTATATTGACCGATTAAGTCAACTTGAAAAATCCGAGGCCGAAGAAAATAAAAACAGAAACGGCATGATTCAGATGTTTTATTCCATATCATTATAAATAGAGTGAAAAATAAATTTTTCACACATGCATGCATGTGTTACGCAATATTTGTGCAGGCATCAATGATGCCTTGGGCACTTAAATTCGCAGGTTGAGAAAGGAACATGGTTATTATCATGTATCAAAGAACAATTACAGAGACGGAAGCAGGACAGCGGTTTGATAAATATCTGCGAAAATTACTTCCGGAAGCGGGAAGCTCATTTTTATACAAAATGCTTCGCAAAAAGAATATCATGCTGAATGATGCAAAAGCGGATGGAAGTGAAAAGCTTGTCAAAGGAGACGTTGTAGCCGTTTATTTTTCCAATGAAACTCTTGATAAGTTTATGGGAACATCGCAGAAAAGAAAAATTACCGCAGATGAATATTCAGAATACGATAAAGTATTGGCATCTTTACCGGAAATAAAAAATATTTCTGTAATATATGAAAATGAGCAAATTCTGATAGCGGATAAACCCGCAGGACTGCTTACTCAGAAAGCTTCTGCCAATGACGTTTCGCTGAATGAATGGCTTATAAATTATATGATCCGGAATAATCAGATAACCGAATCTCAGCTTAAGACGTTTAGACCGTCAACATGTAACAGGCTGGACCGGAATACAAGCGGTATAGTACTGTGCGCTAAGTCCGTGCGTGGAGCCCAGATGCTTGGTGATGTGCTTAAAGACCGCAGTATTCATAAATTTTACAGATTGTATGTAAAAGGAAGTATTACAAAAGAAAATGTAATCGAGGGGTATTTGCAAAAAGATGAGAAAACCAATAAGGTGCAGATTCATTCCACAGCGCATGTAAAAGAATCTTATATAAAAACCAGGTATGTACCCATAAGGCAGTATGAGGATATGACTTTGCTAGAAGTAGAGCTGATTACCGGCAAGTCTCATCAAATTCGTGCGCATCTGGCAAGTATCGGGCATCCGCTGTTAGGGGATTACAAATACGGCGACAGGGAATGGAATGATAAGTATCGCAGGCAATTTGGCATCAAGCATCAGCTTCTTCACGCTTATAAAGTTGTGTTTCCATATCTTGACGAGCCTTTTACCGATATCAGTGAGAAAGAATTTCTGGCGCCGCTGCCAGAGATTTTTAATAAAGTTACAGATTTATAAAGGAGCAGATTTATAATGGCTACTTGGAACTCAAGAGGACTTAGGGGTTCTACGCTGGAAGACTTGATTAACCGTACCAATGAGAAGTATTTAGAAAACGGTCTGGCTTTGATTCAGAAGATTCCGACCCCGATCACTCCGATTAATATTGATAAGCAGAGCAGACATATTACACTTGCTTATTTTGAACAGAAAAGTACCGTGGATTATATCGGCGCAGTACAGGGGATTCCTGTATGCTTTGACGCAAAAGAATGTGCCGTGGATACCTTCTCTTTACAGAATATCCATGAGCATCAGGTTAAATTTATGGAACAATTTGAAAAGCAGAAAGGAATAGCATTTTTTTTGATTTATTATACGCACAAGGATATTTTCTATTATCTGCCTTACGAGATGCTTCGTTTTTTCTGGGACAGGGCTAAGAATGGAGGCAAAAAAAGCTTTCGCTATGAGGAACTTAATCCTGAATATGTTCTTCCGAAAAAACACGGAATTCTTGTACCGTATCTGGACATGATACAAAAGGATTTGGATGACAGGGTAGATTAAGTTTCAATACTCTTGCAAAATATGTTATTTAACAATATAATTAGTATTATTTACGTTGACGGAAAGGATTGGTACTGACAGATATGAGCAGCAAACTGGTACATACGCCGGAAGGTGTCAGGGATATATATGGTGATGAAGAAGAAAAGAAGCTGGAAGTGGAAAGGCTTCTTAGCGAGCGTATTCATGCGTATGGATATCGTGATATTCAGACACCGACATTTGAGTTTTTCGATGTTTTTTCCAAGGAAGTAGGAACGACGCCGTCTAAAGAATTATATAAGTTTTTTGATAAAGAAGGAAATACGCTGGTGCTTCGTCCTGACTTTACGCCTTCAATTGCCAGATGTGCGGCTAAATATTTTATGGAGGATGATACGCCGATACGTTTTTGCTATCGTGGAAATACCTTTACCAATACTTCCAATCTTCAGGGAAAATTGAAAGAAGCAACGCAGATGGGGGCTGAACTTATAGGAGATGCATCCGTTCAGGCTGACGCCGAAATGATAGCGATGACGATAGAAACCCTATATCATGCAGGACTTAATGATTTTCAGGTAAGTATAGGAAATCTGGAATATTTCAAAGGTATATGCGCAGAAGCCGGTTTGGACGAGGAGACAGAGCTTACTCTTAGGGAACTCATATCAGGCAAGAATTATTTCGGTGCGGAAGAATTGCTTGAACATAAGAATGTAAAGGAGAAGGATAGGGAAATACTGCTTAAAACAAGCGACCTTTTCGGCTCTTATGACACGCTTGAAGAAGCGGAAAAAGCAGTTCACAATAAGCGTTCGTTAAGCGCAATCGAAAGGCTGAAACAGGTTTATCATGCGCTTTGTGATTATGGTGTGGAAAAATATATTTCTTTTGACCTGACAATGCTCAGCAAGTATAATTACTATACGGGGATTATTTTTAAAGGCTATACCTACGGAGTAGGTGATGCAATTGTAAAAGGCGGAAGATATGATACGCTGCTTGGACGTTTCGGGAAAGAAGCTCCAGCAATCGGTTTCATGATAGCGGTTGATGATCTGCTTTTAGCAATGGACAGGCAGAAGGTCATGATTTCTAAGCCGGAAAGACCAATTCAGATTTACTATAATGATGAGAATTTCAGTGATAAGCTGAAAGAAGCCAAAGCGCTGCGTGCAGAAGGAAAGCATGTGGAGCTGCTTCCACAGCGATGATATGGATGTGTTGCAGTGTACAGATATGAAGCCTACATATAAGGGGGACCAAAATAAAGATGAGCGAGGAAAGATATCTGACCTTTGCGCTTGCAAAGGGAAGACTTGCGAATAAGACAATGGAATTACTGGAAAAAATCGGCATTACCTGTGAAGAAATGAAAGATAAGGATTCCAGAAAGCTGATTTTTATAAATGAAGAGAAAAAGCTTAAATTTTTCCTTGCAAAAGGACCTGACGTACCGACTTATGTGGAATATGGTGCGGCTGATATCGGCGTAGTGGGCAGTGACACGATTATGGAGGAGAACAGACACGTATATGAAGTGCTGGATTTAGGTTATGGAAAATGTCGTATGTGTATCTGCGGACCTAAGAGCGCGGGTGAATTGCTTAAGCATCATGAAATGATTCGCGTGGCAAGTAAGTACCCGAACATAGCCAAGGATTATTTCTATAACAAAAAGCACCAGACCGTAGATATAATTAAGCTTAACGGTTCTGTGGAACTTGGACCGATTGTACAGCTTTCGGATGTAATAGTGGATATCGTAGAGACCGGTTCAACGCTTAAGGAGAATGGGTTGGAGGTACTGGAAGAAATCTGTCCGTTGTCGGCGCGCATGATAGTTAATCAGGTCAGTATGCAGATGGAGCCTGAAAGAATCAAGCGGCTGATTACAGACATGAAAAATAATCTTTAATCGATGGAGGAATATGATCATCATATGAATATCATAAAATTAACTGCCGAGACACAAAATAATTTGTTAGATAATCTTTTGAAAAGAAGCCCTAACAACTATGGACAGTATGAATCAGTTGTTGCCGATATTATTGCGAATATTCGGGAAAGAAAAGATCAGGCTGTTTTTGAATATACTAAAAAATTTGATAAGTGGGATATAACCGCTGACAATATTAAGGTGACGGAAGAAGAAATTGAAGAGGCTTATGCTAAAACGGATTCCGACTTTATTGAAGTAATGAAACGCTGTGCTGCAAACATTGATGCTTTTCATCGCAGACAATTGCGCAACAGCTGGATTGATACGAAACCGGATGGTTCTATTCTGGGTCAGAGAATCATGCCGATTGCAATATCCGGCGTTTATGTGCCGGGTGGTAAGGCGGCTTATCCAAGCAGTGTGCTGATGAATGTAATTCCGGCGAAGGTGGCCGGTGTTAAAAAGATTATTATGACAACGCCCGCGGGAGCAGATGGAAAAGTACCCACAGGGACTTTGGTTGCCGCAAAAATTGCCGGAGTTGATGAAATATATAAAGTCGGAGGTGCACAGGCAATAGCAGCTATGGCTTTTGGAACGGAAAGTATTCCGAAGGTGGATAAAATCACCGGTCCGGGAAATATTTTTGTTGCTCTGGCTAAGAAGGCGTGTTTCGGATATGTCAGTATTGATTCTATCGCCGGACCGAGTGAGATTCTTGTTATTGCCGATGAAACAGCAAATCCACGATATGTAGCGGCAGACTTGCTGTCCCAGGCTGAGCATGACGAACTGGCAAGCGCTATTTTGGTTACAACAAGCGAGGAATTGGCAAAAGCTGTGTCTGCGCAGATATATGAATTTCTTAAGGAGTTATCAAGAGCAGATATTATAGGGCAGTCGCTTGAAAATTACGGCTATATTTTAATTGCAGACTCTATAGATGCAGCAGTTTCGGCGGCAAATGCCATTGCGTCCGAGCACCTTGAAATTCTGACGAAAAACCCATATGAGGTTATGACAAAGATTGAGAATGCCGGAGCGATTTTCTTAGGTGAATATTCTTCGGAACCGTTGGGAGATTATTATGCGGGTCCCAATCACATTTTGCCCACCAATGGAACGGCAAGATTTTTCTCGCCTCTTAGTGTGGACGACTTTATGAAGAAGACCAGTATTATTTCTTATTCAAAACAAGCGCTGGAGCATGCGCATAAGGATATAGAGTTATTTGCGGCAAAGGAAGGGCTTACTGCTCATGCTAATTCCATCAGCGTGAGATTTAGAAAGGAGTAGGATATGGCAAGGACAGCTTCTGTTAAGAGAAAAACTAAAGAGACGGATATAATTGTGACGCTTGGATTGAACGGTAAGGGTATAGCTGAGATTGATACGGGAATCGGCTTTTTTGATCATATGCTTGAAGGCTTTGCCAAGCATGGCTTTTTTGATTTGACTGTATCGGTCAATGGTGATTTAGAGGTAGACGGACATCATACTGTAGAGGATACCGGCATAGTACTTGGCCAGGCAATAAAAGATGCTCTTGGAGACAAGGCAGGAATAAAGCGTTATGGTTCGTTTATTTTACCTATGGATGATGCCTTATGTCTGTGTGCGGTAGATTTATGCGGCAGACCGTATCTTGGATTTGAATGTGATTTTAATGCAGCGCGTGTCGGTGATTTGGATACGGAGCTCGTAAGGGAGTTTTTCTATGCAGTTTCATATAGTGCAGGAATGAATATACATATTAAGATGATTTCCGGCAATAATGCGCATCATATGATAGAAGCGATGTTCAAAGCATTTTCTAAGGCATTGGATGAAGCCATAACGCGTGATGGACGGATAGTTGATGTTCTTAGCACAAAAGGAAGTTTGGTATAACATTTTTTACTATATAGGACGAGAGGGATTATAATGTACAAAAAATTGATACCATGTATATATTTATATAAGGGAAATGCTGTCAAAGGTTTTTCAGACAGTACAATTATTGATACTAATCCGGCGGCATTGGCTAAATTTTATGGCGATAACAATGCCGATGAATTGATTGTATATGATTTGTCAAGTGGTGACACTGAGCATGAGGCAGCTCTGGATATTATCAAGGATATCTGCACAGAAGCTGAGATTCCTGTTATTGGAGCCGGTAACGTACATCGGATGGAAGATATAAAGAAACTGATTTATGCAGGCTGCAAAATGGCGGCGCTTAATTATTCCAAGGCAGGGAATATAGAGATTACTGAAGAAGTTTCTAAAAAGTTCGGTAAGGATAAGATAGCCGTATGCATTTCGGAAACCAGCGAGATTACCGAAAACGAAGATCTTATTGAAGCTTATGTTGACAAACTTATTCTTGTAAAGGAACGCTGCATTAAGGAAGCGGTTACAGTCTCAAGATTTCCAATGATTGTGTCAGTACCGGAGGTTTCTTTAGATAAAATTATTGAGCTGCTTTCCTCAGAAAACATATGCGGTATTTCAGGATATGCCATTAATGAAAATGCAAAAGAGTTATTGGCAGTTAAAACACTGTGTCAGGCGAATGGTATTGCCATGAATACATTTGAAGCAGGAATTGCATGGTCTGAATTTAAATTAAACTCTGACGGACATATTCCGGTTGTTGTACAGGATTATAAGACTGATGAAGTGCTGATGGTCGCGTATATGAATGAAGAAGCATATAATACGACGATTAGGACCGGAAAAATGACTTATTACAGCAGAAGCCGTGATGAACTATGGGTTAAGGGTGAGACGAGCGGACATTATCAATATGTTAAATCTTTGACTGCTGATTGTGATAAGGACACAATTTTAGCTAAAGTATCCCAGATTGGGGCAGCCTGTCATACCGGTGCTCATTCCTGCTTCTTTAATGAGATCATGCGAAAAGAGTATGAAGAGAGCAATCCGCTAAGAGTATTTGAACAGGTATTCGGAGTTATTCTGGATAGAAAACTGCATCCTAAGGACGGCTCATATACCAATTATCTTTTTGATAAGGGAATTGATAAAATTCTGAAAAAGCTGGGTGAAGAAGCTACCGAAATCGTCATTGCGGCTAAGAATCCAAATGCAAATGAGATAAAATATGAAATTGCTGATTTCCTGTATCATATGATGGTTCTGATGGCTGAAAAAGGCGTCACATGGGAGGAAATTACGTCAGAGCTTGCGAAAAGATAGTGCCCGGACGTTCTTTTTTCTTACCGTTTCTCATACAATTCTGTAAAAGCATAGATGTTGGAAAAGCAGGATATCAATGAGAAGAATGCAATCAAACCAAATAGAGCAGAGTCAGAGATTAAAAAGGCAGGTACCGATTGATAAAAAGCTAAGATTAGCGCAGTATATCAGGGCGGAAAATATGGATAACCGAATGAAAATGAGGCAGAGGGAAAGACTTCTATACGGAGTGGACAGCACACCTTTGCTATGGAGAAAAGGTGACTCCATGCGGATGGAAGAATCTCTGCGTGCGGGAATGGATGAAAGAAACGGTTTTTATCCCGAAGAGATACCGAATGGTGTATCCGGCACATTCAGGTTGCGCATGGCGGCGGCTGTCATACTGTTTATCGGCTTTTTACTGTGTGATGCAGGCCAATATAAAATATTTGGGTATTCAATGAATGATATTTACGGAATGATTTCCGAAGATTATTTTAAGTTATATGATTCAGAGAACATAGATGAACTTCCGCAGCTTACGGAATTACTTGATTTTAATTCAACATATCATTAATCAGGAAAAGGAATTATCAATACATGGCAAGAAGACTGGCACTATCAGATGAAATTTTACTTAAGGTGGAAAAGCCTGCCCGTTATATCGGAAATGAAGTTAATTCAGTTATAAAACCGAAAGATAAAGTAGATATCCGTTTTTGTATGTGTTTTCCGGATGTTTACGAGATTGGTATGTCACATCTTGGAATTCAGGTCTTATACAGTATGTTCAATTCATGGGATGACGTATGGTGTGAACGTGTATATTCTCCGTGGGTCGATATGGATAAAATCATGCGGGATAAGAAGATTCCCCTTTTTGCCTTAGAATCGCAGGAACCTGTGAAAAATATGGATTTTCTTGGTATTACGCTCCAATATGAGATGTGCTATACCAATATTCTGCAAATACTGGATTTGGCACAGATTCCCATACTTGCAAAAGACAGGGACGAAACGTCTCCGATTGTAATCGGCGGCGGTCCATGCAGTTATAATCCGGAACCTATTGCGGTTTTTTTTGATTTATTCTATATCGGAGAGGGCGAAACACAGTACCGTCGACTCTTAGATGTCTATAAGGAGAATAAGAATGCAGGCGGAAGCCGCCTTGACTTTCTTAAAAAAGCTTCATGCATTCCGGGAATATATGCGCCGGCTTTCTATGAAGAAGAATACAATGCTGACGGTACGATCAAAGGGCGTAAAAAGCTATACGATAAGGCGCAGGATACGATTCTTAAAGAAATTGAGATGGATGTGTCAGATACATATTATCCGACAAAACCCGTTGTGCCTTTTATTCAGGTGACTCAGGACAGGGTTGTTCTGGAGATTCAGCGCGGTTGTATCAGAGGCTGCCGTTTCTGTCAGGCTGGGCAGTTATACAGACCTGTCAGAGAACGGGATGTTGAGGTTCTGAAAAAGTATGCAGTGGAAATGCTAAATAATACAGGATATGAAGAAATATCTTTAAGCTCGTTAAGTTCCAGTGATTATTCCAAATTGGACGAGCTGCTTCAATTCCTTATTAAAGAATGCAGTAAAAAGCATATCAATATTTCCCTGCCCTCCTTACGGATAGATGCTTTTTCACTTGATGTGATGAGTAAAGTACAGGATGTAAAAAAGAGCAGTCTGACCTTTGCTCCGGAAGCAGGAAGCCAGAGACTTAGAGATGTAATTAACAAAGGGTTGACCGAACAAGTCATTCTTGATGGTGCAGCGCTTGCATTTGAGGGAGGCTGGACAAGAGTTAAACTGTATTTTATGCTTGGACTCCCTACGGAGACTGAGGAAGATATTTTAGGAATCGGTGATTTATCCAACAAAATTGCCGCTGTTTTTTTTGATACAGTGCCGAAGGATAAGCGTGTTAATGGTAAAGTGCAGATTGTTGCCAGCACATCTTTCTTTATTCCCAAGCCATTTACGCCGTTTCAGTGGGCGAGGATGTGTACGAAAGAAGAATTTATTGAGAAGGCATACAAGACCAGACAGGGCATAGCGGAACAGCTCAACCAGAAGAGTATTAAGTATAATTGGCATGAAGCTGATGTCAGCGTTATTGAAGGAATTCTTGCAAGAGGTGACAGAAAACTTGCAAAAGTGATTTTAAAGGCATATGAAAAGGGATGTATGTTCGATTCTTGGAGCGAATGGTTTCATAACGATATCTGGTTATCCTGTTTCGAAGAATGTGGCGTAGACCCTGATTTTTATACTGTACGCGAAAGAAAAGAGGATGAGATTTTCCCGTGGGATTTCATAGACTGCGGCGTTACGAAGGAATTTCTTTTGCGGGAGTGGAAAAAAGCGATGGAAGGAAATGTATCGCCTAACTGCAGGAGCCAGTGTCAGGGATGCGGTGCGATGAGGTTCGGCGGAGGCGTCTGTATAGAAAGCAAGTAATTTATCGCAAGTGACGAAATTAGTCAGAATAAACAAAAACGGTGCTCACCGCAAGCGAAATCGCACCTTATTTTGTTTATTCTGCCTAAATTCTGGCAATTGAAATAAGGAGTATGGTCTTAGATGAAAGTCAGAATACAATTTGCCAAATATGGCGTAATGAAGTTTATAGGGCATCTGGACGTGATGAGATTTTTTCAAAAGGCAATCAGAAGAGCAGATATTGATATCAGGTATTCGGAAGGTTTCAGCCCGCACCAAATTATGTCCTTCGCGGCACCTCTGGGAGTGGGAATAGAAAGTACGGGAGAATATCTGGATATTGAAGTAAATTCCATGACTTCAACTGATGAGATAAAAGATGCCTTAAACCGTGTCATGGTGGAAGGAATGGAAGTTATATCAGTAAAGCTTTTGCCTGATACTGTGAAAAATGCGATGGCTAGTGTAGCTGCCGCCGGATACATTGTTGTATATAATGATTTACCGATTGATGAAATAGAGCGTAAACTTGCAGATTTCCATATGCAGGAACGCATTCCGGTCACAAAGACTACAAAGAAAAGTGTAATGGAAATAGATATAAAACCGGGTATTTTTGAATTGAAAGCAGGAAAAGGAATAAATCTACCGGGGAAAGATATAAATAATCAGTCTGCCATTTATATGCTTTTAGATGCAAGCAGCAGCGGTAATATTAAGCCGTCAATGGTGATAGAAGAGTTATGTAAGTTTTGTCAGACGGAGTTTGAAAAATATAATTGGCAGATTATCAGAACCGAAACATATACTAAGTCGGAAGATGGAAATCTGATGCCTCTTTCTGCCGTGGGGAAATGACATGAATGGTCATGAAAAAGGAAAAATATTAATTTTAAAACTATATAATAAGCTGTTTTCCATTCTGATATACGATAATCACGTACTGGCTATTCAGGCGCAGAACAGTGACGGCAGCTATGTAAACGACGAATCTTCAATCGGGAATATTTATGTAGGAAGGGTTAAAAATGTATCTGTAAATATCGGTGCTGCTTTTGTGGAAATCAAAAAGGGAGAACTGGCGTTTTTGCCACTTGAAGAAGCAAAGAATGCCATTGTAATTAACAGAAAGCCTGACGGTACTATAAAGGCAGGCGACGAACTTTTAGTGCAGATTGTGAAAGAGCCTGTAAAAACAAAGCTTGCGGGAGTTTCCGCAGGATTGTCTTTGTCAGGCTCTTATGTGGTTGTTAAAAACGAACCGGGAAACATAGAAGTTTCATCCAAATTGGGGAAAAAATATCATAATATATATAAAAATCTGGAACCACTTAAGGAAATTGCAAATCGCTTTGATATAATCGTGAGGACAAATGCCGCCGGTGTGGAGGATACTTCCATTGTAGTCAATGAAGCAGAAAATTTAGTTTTGCAGATGGAACACATTCTTAATGTCGGAAATAAACGGACAGTTTTAAGTTGTTTATATCAGAGTGAGAATGAATTTCTGAGATTTATCAAAAACTGCTATCAATCTGAATATGATGAGATTGTTACGGATGAAAAAGAGATTTATGAAATGCTGCTTGCAGGCAATGGTTTTGATACTTCCGTAGTCCGATATTATGAAGATGATATGCTGCCGCTTTATAAGCTATATTCTATTGAAACAAGAATAAAGGAGTTACTTAATAAAAAGGTATACCTTAATTCGGGAGCCTACCTTGTGATTGAGCAGACCGAAGCATTGACAGCAATAGATGTAAACACCGGAAAGTATGAAACTAAAAAAAATCAGGAAGAAACATATCTTAAAATTAATCTGGAGGCTGCCCAGGCAATTGCCATTGCCCTGCGTGCAAGAAATCTTTCAGGAATGATACTGGTTGATTTCATCAATATGAAGAAGAAAGAACACACGGAGCAATTAATTGAATATATGCGAAGCCTGTTAAAGAAGGATTCCATTCCTGCGCAGGTTGTAGATATAACGGGGCTTGGACTTATGGAAATTACGAGAAAGAAAAAGAGTAAGTCGTTTGCTGAGCAGATGAAAGGTTGCGCTATCTAGCACAAACTCGCTGGCTGAATAAGTATGAAAATGAAGGGAACTGACTGTGTAATGAGGTTATTGAATCTTAAGAAGGTAAAAGACGGAAAATATTTAAAAAATTATGAATTGACATATTTGAATAAAAAGGGTAAAGAGAAGGTTTATGAAATTGTCAGCAGGCATGAGATTGCTGATGAAAAAGAATTGGGGAATCATATCAGCGGCGTTTCCATTGTGGCATATTGTGAAGACAAACTATTGCTTCTTAAGGAGTTCCGGATGGGCGTCAACCGCTATGTATATAATCTGTGCGCCGGAATGATAGAAGCCGGGGAATCTATTGAGGAATGTATACAAAGAGAATTGTATGAGGAAACAGGTCTACAACTTAAAAAGGTACTTCAAATCTTACCGCCGTCTTTTTCGGCGATTGCCATTTCTGATATTAAGACACAGATTGCATTTGTGGAAGCAGAAGGCGCATTTGAAGACCATACTTCCGATAATGAATTAATTGAAGCGAAGTTTTACAGCAGGGAAGAAGTACGTGAACTGCTGGAAACTGAGGAATTTAGTTCGAGGGCACAGATGGCAGCGTATTCCTTTGTAACACAGTCTAAAGTTGATTAATTTTTTTCGTCTAAAAAAGTTTTGTAAAATTATTTTTAAATTCCCTCTTGCGTTTTCAGAAATACTGTGGTATTCTTTTTGAAATTTTATACTATTTTGAAGTTTGAACGAGGAACTGATTATGAACTCTAAAAACAATGTGCAGTTTATTATGATTATGCTAGTCCCTGGACTTTCTATTACGGTCACTACCTAAATCCGGTTTATTTCGGAAGAACGCATGGCCGTAAGATGAGGAAGTCTTATTTGGCTATGCGGTAATCAGGATAAAAGTTGAACCGCATGGTATATACACTAAGGTGTATGTAACATTGCGGTTCTTTTTTTATAGAAAAATAAGCATAAGCGGCGATTGCATATGACAGAAAAACGAGGAGGCGAAATATTATGAAAGCAATCACAGTAACAGACTTATCAAAAACCTTTCTGGTAAAGCAGAAGGAAAAAGGAATGAAGGGAAGCTTAAGAGCGATAGTGCATCCAAGAACAGAAGAAATAAAAGCGGTAGACAAGCTATCCTTTGACGTGGAAGAAGGTGAAATTCTTGCATTTATCGGGCCTAACGGCGCCGGGAAAAGCACTACCATTAAGATGCTTACAGGAATTCTTTATCCGGACGGCGGAAAAGTTGAAGTGCTTGGAATTGACCCTGTGAAGAAAAGAAAACAGCTTGCTTATGAGATTGGAACGGTATTCGGACAGAAAGAACAGCTATGGACACACTTAACTCCATATGACAATTTCCGTTTCTTCGGTGCGATTTATGATATTCCGGATAGCGAAATAGGAGCGAGGATTGACGAACTCTCAGAAACCTTTGAACTTGGGGCATTTATAAATACTCCTGTAAGGAATCTTTCCTTAGGTCAGCGCATACGCTGTGAAATCGTTGCATCGCTTATTCACAAACCTAAAATCCTGTTTTTGGATGAACCCACGATAGGTCTTGACCCGGTTGTAAAGGAAAATATCAGGAAACTGATAAAGCAGATGAACAGGGACTTTCATACGACAATTTTCCTGACCAGCCACGATGTGGGGGATATTGAGAAGTTATGTAAACGGATTATAATTGTGAACAACGGACAGATTGTGTTAGACGATTCCATGCAGCATTTGAAGTACAACTATCTGAATAGAAAAATAGTTGAAGTTAAGCTTCATGAAGAGACCAGACTCCCTATGTCAGAAGGAATAGTTGTCCTTAAGGAAAATGGAGGCCATATCAAGTTTGAGGTGGATACATCAATTCTTAAAATTAATGAGGCGCTCCATTGTATTGATGCAGATAACATAGAAGATATCAACATATCCAATATCCCACTGGAAGATATTATCACGCAAATCTATAAGGCGGAGGGACGAAAAGAGGCGGTATTATGAGAAAATATGCTGTGATTTATAAATCGGTGCTAATTGAAAACCTGCAATATATAATGAATGTTGTTATGGGATTTGTCAGTTATTTTATAATGATTTTTATCTTCATACAGTTATGGAATTATATGTATGATAATCCGGAAGAACTGATTGCCGGATATACTAAAACGCAGATGATCTGGTATGTCATGCTTACGGAAATGATATGGTTTGGCAGCCGTTCAACGACTGTGTCAAGGCAGGCAGCGGCAGATGTCCGGGGCGGTAATATTGCTTATCATGTAGGCAAGCCGTATCATTACACTCTTTATATTTTATCAAAATATACAGGTGAATGGAGCATTAAGCTGCCAATGTATGCAGTTCTGGTTGTAGTAATGGGAGTTTTGATGGTTGGAACTATTCCGGGTCTTAGCATCGTCGGACTTATTGCCGGAATTTTAAGCTTAATTCTCGGAGTTACAATAAATGCGGTTTTTAAGCTCACAATCAGTCTTTTTTCTTTTTGGATAGAAGACTCCAATCCGTTCCAATGGTTGTATGACAAGATGATTCTGGTAATAGGAACAATATTTCCGATAGAAATATTTCCGGCATCTTTGCAGCCGGTTTTTAAGCTTACGCCGATTTACACGGTCTGCTATGGTCCTGCCAAGCTGTTTATAGACTTTAGTACGGAGAAATTTCTGGAAATTTTTTCCGCTCAGATAATATATCTGGCTGTCGGTTTTATGATTATGTTTTTTATTTATGGAAAGGGGGCAAAGAAGCTCTATGTTAACGGCGGTTAAAAATCAGTTAAAGGTATGTGCGCTTTCGGTTAAGTATAATATAATGCGAGAGATGATAAATAAAGTAACATTTATAACCAACATTTGTTTTATGATGCTTAACAACGCCTCATTTATAATACAATGGGTAATTTTATTCCGTCTAAAGGAGGATATAGGCGGGTATACGATTAATGAGGTTATGCTCCTGTGGGGGCTTTGCGCAAGCAGTTTCGGCCTTTCGCGAATCTTTTTTGCAAGGGCGTTTTCACTGCCGGACCTTATTATAAACGGTAAACTTGATACTTATCTGGTTCAGCCTAAGAATGTACTGCTGAGTGTGCTGACATCGGAAACAAATACCTCGGCAATAGGGGATTTCATCTATGGAATAATTATTATTTGCATTTTTTCATTTAGTTTCGTAAGATTTGCGCTGTTTCTTATTTTTTCAATAACCGGCGCGATAATCGGAACAGCATTTGCCCTGTTCATGGGAAGTTTATCCTTCTGGCTGGTCAGGGTGGAAATCTTCGGAAGCAATATGGTTAATATACTAATAAGCTTTTCTACCTATCCGGACGGTATTTTTAAGGGTGCTGTGAGATTTTTGATATACTTGATCATTCCGGTAGGTATGTCTGTATATCTGCCGGTGCATGTTATGATGGATTTTGATTTGTGTATATTTCTGACGATACTTGGATATACAGTTTTAATTTCGGCGTTAGCTGCATTTGTATTTTACCGCGGATTAAGAAGATACTCTTCAAGCAATCTTATGGAAGCGAGAATGTAAAATTTTTTGCCAAATTTTGTATACATCAAAAAAAGATTATGATAAAATAAACAGTGTATGTTTATGGGAGGTAGGTATGAGTAAGAACAACTGGGCATGTTTTTTGTTAATACTGGCAGGTATTGTAATAGGAGGTTTCATAGGTAATTTATTACCTGTAGCGTGGCTGAATTATGGACAGTCCTTCGGTTTATCATCGCCGGTTGTTTTAGACCTTGGTATTTTGTGCATAACCTTTGGTCTTTCTATTAAGATAACGGTTGCCAGTATTATCGGCATAATTCTGGCGGTTATCATCTATCGCCTGATTTAAAGATTTTTCCCATGCAAAGGAGAGATTGCTGTCGGGAAAGAGATTGAATGAAATTGATAAAGTATGAGAACAATGATAATGGCACGATGCAGAATCTTCCATATGAGAAATTTATTTCCTATGGTGCAGAAGCATTGACGGATTCAGAACTTCTTGCGATTATCATACGAACCGGAACACCGGAAATGAGTGCGCGGGAGCTGGGTGAAGAAGTACTTAAGGAAACAGGAAGATATGGCAACGGTCTGCTTGGACTGTATCAGATTCCGTTAGGTGAACTGATGGGGATTAAAGGTATCGGCAGGGTTAAAGCCATAAAGCTAAAGGCTCTCGCTGAACTGTGTACAAGAATGTCACAGAAAAAGGCGAAAAACAGGCTGGTATTTACGGAGCCTCAATCTGTTGCGGACTATTACATGGAACGTCTGAGGCATGAAAAGGTAGAGCATATTCTGCTTCTTATGTTGGATTCAGGTTTACACCTGCTTGAAGAAGAACTGATTTCAACAGGAACTGCCAATGCGTCTCTATTATCACCAAGAGAGGTCTATATCAGTGCTTTCAAATCGCAAGCGGCACATATCATGCTTCTTCACAATCATCCGGGAGGTAATCCGATACCGAGCAGTAATGATATTGAAATTACCAAAAAGATTGCAGAAATAGGGAAAACAATTGATATTTCTTTATTGGATCATATTATTATCGGTGATAACAGTTATTTCAGCTTTAAGGAAGGCAAATTAATTTAGCTTAAGAAAGGGGTCATTTACCTTGGCAAACAATGCATTTGGAATTGATTTAGGAACAAGCAATATCAAAATATACAACCGTACTGACGACAGTGTTTTGGTTGAAAAGAATATGATTGCGATTGAGAACAAAAGAGATGTGTTCGCATATGGCAATTCAGCATTTGAAATGTATGAAAAAACGCCGAACAATATTCATATAACATATCCATTGACTAATGGAGTCATCGCCGATATACAGAACATGGAGAACCTGATCAAATATTTTATGGTTGATATTATGAAAGGAAACCTGCGTCCTGCAGATTATTATATTGCGGTTCCCTGGGATGTTACGGAAGTTGAGAAACGTGCTTTTAAGGATTTGATTAAGGAATCCAATGTCAAAGCAAAAAGGGTTATGGTCGTGGACAAAGCAGTTGCAGATGGCCTTGGGCTTGGAATTGATGTAAAGAATTCGCAGGGTATTCTTGTTGTCAACGTCGGTTTTGATACGACAGAGATTTCTATTTTATCTCTTGGCGGTATTGTCCTTAGCAAGCTGATTAAGGTTGGCGGAAGAAAATTCGACGAATCAATCAAAGGTGCGGTAAGGAGAGAATTTAATCTTGTAATAGGCGGCAAAACGGCAGAGAACGTTAAAATTGCTCTGGCGGAGCTTCAGGCATCTAAGAGCGGCGCCGTAGTGTATGGACGCGATATAGTAACAGGACTGCCGGTGGAACGTGAAATTCCTGTGTCCTTAATAGAAGAGTGCATGATAGAGCATTTTAATACGATTATTGATAATATAAAAGTCATTCTGGAGCGTACTCCTCCGGAGCTTGCAGCGGATATTTACAGGCATGGCGTATATTTGACAGGAGGAGCTTCACAGGTCAGCAAATTAGCGCAGCTTATGAGCAAAGGAACAGGACTTAAGGTTAATATTTCCGAACACCCGATGGAGAGCGTTGCTTTAGGGCTTTCCAAGATTATAAATGACGGTAATTATAAATCAGTAGCTTATGCAATAGAAGGAATGAGTAAATGAGTCCAATCATAAAAACAAAAGGAGAAAAATTTACTCTTCCGGGTAAATATCTCCTTTTTATTTTAACAATTCTATGTACCGGTATGGTACTGCTCACTTTTAATACCACGATTTTCAGTGGTCCTTTAAATATGGTTGCGGGATATGTCGTAGTTCCTTTTGAGGAAGGTATAAGCTCTGCGGGAAGCTATCTTCACAGCCGCTATGAAGAACTTGGGCAGATGAGGGACCTGCTTGCAGAGAATGAAAATTTGAAGCAGCAGATAGATGAACTGACCATAGAAAATACAGGATTGCAGCAAGACCGTTACGAGCTTACCAATCTACGGGAATTGTATAAACTCGATTCGCAATATGATGAATATGACAAAATCGGAGCCAGGATCATTGCAAGGGATTCAGGCAACTGGTTTTATTCTTTTGTAATAAATAAGGGTGAAGAAGATGGTCTGAAAGTAGATATGAATGTAATGGCAGGAAGCGGACTTGTGGGTCGTATTGTGGATACAGGCCCTCACTGGTCCAAGGTTAAGGCTATTATAGCTGACGATTCCAATGTCAGCGCTATGGTACTGTCAAGCTCCGATAATATGATAGTCTCCGGTGATTTGAAGCTATATGCCTCAGGAGTGATTTCCTTCGAGCAGTTAGTAGACAGTGCAGACGTCGTGGTGGAGGGCGATAAAATAGTAACCTCAAATATCAGCGATAAATATCTTCCCGGTATTCTGATTGGATATATCAGCACCATCAATAGGGATTCAAATAACCTGACTAAGTCCGGTTATATTACCCCTGCAGTTGATTTTGAACATCTGGAAGTTGTTCTGGTAATTCTGGAAATGAAGCAGACAGTTGAATAGCAGACGGAATGAGAATGGAGATTGTTGATGAGACGTATTCTGATAACCGCTTTATTGATATTCATATGTTTCCTGATGCAGTGCACTGTGTTTCATGCGCTTGCTTTTGGCGGAATAGTTCCTAATCTTATGATCGTGCTGACATCCTCCTATGGCTTTATGCGTGGTGAAAAAGATGGTCTGCTTATCGGTTTTTTCTGTGGTTTATTGGTTGATATCTTTTTTGGCTCTGTCATTGGCTTTTATGCGCTGATATATATGTATATAGGGTATGCAAATGGTAAGTTCTGTCCCATTTTCTTCCCTGAAGATATCAAACTGCCGATTATTTTGATCATATGCAGTGATTTCTTATATGGCGCTGCCTGCTATACGACTTTGTTTTTATTACGCGGAAGATTTGATTTCAGTTACTATCTGGTCCATATCATAGCGCCGGAAATCGTATATACGGTTGTGGTAACGCTGTTTTTATATCCTTTGATTCTGGGAATAAATAATAAACTGGTACAGAGAGAGAAAAGGAGCGAAAAGAAATTTGTTTGAAGAACTATGGGAACATCTGAAAGAGAATATATTTACGATGGTAGCTTCCAGACTGCTCATTCTTTTTTTGCTTATCATAGGCATGGGTGGGTTTCTTATATATAGGATATTTCAATTACAGATTGTGGATGGAGAGGAATACTATAACAATTTTCAGTTGAAAATTACAAAGGAAAAAACAATATCATCAACACGAGGAAATATCTGGGATAGAAACGGCAGGCTGCTTGCATATAATGAGCTTGCATATTCTGTTACCATTGAAGATGTGTATGCATCCGGACGTGATAAAAATGCAAATCTAAACAACACGATTTATCAATTAATTCAGTTGGTTGAAAGAAATGGAGACCATATTATCAATGATTTTAACATAATTCTGGATAGCAGCAACTACTATCAGTTCAATGTTGAAGGAACACAGCTTCTTCGTTTTCTTGCAGATGTATATGGTCATGCGCTAATTGATGATCTTAAGGAAGAAGAGAAAAGTGCGACGCCTGATGAAGTCATTGATTTTTTATGCGGAACTGAACAATACGGTATCGGCGGGTATGAAGATGAATCGGACAGGGATAGTTTTGTAACAGGACTTGGATATACGAAACAGGAGGTATTGAAAATTCTGACTGTCCGTTATGCATTGAATGCTAACCGTTATCAGAAATATATTGCAACGACAGTTGCAAAGGATGTTTCGGAAGAAACTGTTGCCGTTGTCATGGAAAATACAGATGTATTGGCCGGAGTCTCTATTGCGGAGGATACTATCCGTAAGTATAATGACAGTATTTATTTTGCGCAGATTTTAGGGTATACCGGTAAAGTTTCCAGTGATGAGTTAAAAACCCTGCAGGAAGAGAATCCTGATTATGCGCCTAATGATACGGTTGGTAAATCCGGTATTGAAGCATCTATGGAATTGATGCTGCAAGGGACAAAGGGTTCCGAAACTGTTTATGTGGATAACTTGGGAAAAGTGATTGAAACCAGTGACAGGGTGGAAGCAGTTGCGGGAAATGACATCTATCTGACAATAGATTCAGACCTTCAGAAAGCTATGTATAATATTCTGGAGGAAAATATTGCAAGTATTCTTGCAACAAAGATACAAAACATTAAAGAGTATGAAGTGCCTGAACATTCCGGCGGCAATATAGAAATTCCGATTTACGATGTCTATTTTGCCTGTATAGAAAATAATATAATTGATACCGAGCACTTCACTTCCAAGTATGCAGGAGAAACAGAGAAAGCCGTTCAAGCAGCTTACCTGGAGAGAAAACAGCAGGTTTTCGATGAACTAAGAGAGGAACTGACACAGACTTACACACCGTATAACAAGCTGACAAAGGAATTTCAGGTTTATGAGAGTTTCATTATGGCCATGCTCTATGAGGACAAAATTGTCCCGCAAAGTGAAGTGGATAAAAATGATGCAACTTATATTGCATGGACGCAGGAAGAAACGATAAGTTTAAGTGAATATTTAAACTACACAATAGCCATGAACTGGGTAGATGTTTCCAAACTGGATATTACGTCGCAGTATTCCAACTCTCGTGAAATTTATGAAAAGATTATAAGTTATATTTTTGAAAATCTGGATACGGATAAAGATTTTCAGACGAAAATATATCGTTATATGATAAACAGCGATAAGGTAAGCGGGCGGCAGATATGCTCCATTCTTTTGGAGCAGGAAGTTGTAGATGTGGAAGATGAGGAACGTATCAAATTTGAAAACGGCTCGATTTCACCTTATGTATTTATGATGAACAGAATTGAAAACTTAGATATCACGCCTGCGCAGCTTGCACTTGATCCGTATTCCGGTTCAATTGTCATTGTGGATGTTAATACAGGCGATGTTTTGGCTCTTGTATCTTATCCAAGCTATGACAATAATAAAATGGCAAACGGAGTAGATGCTGTATATTTTGCGAAGCTGCAAAACGATCTTTCACGTCCTCTTTTAAATTATGCAACACAGCAGAGGACGGCTCCGGGTTCTACTTTCAAGATGGTTTCTTCTACAGCCGGTCTTATGGAAGGTGTTATCGGACTCAGAGATACCATATCCTGCGTAGGTACCTTCGATAAAATTCGTCCTGAACCAAGATGCTGGATTGCTGCAAACGGGGGCAGACATGGCTTTTTAAATGTAAGTGGTGGAATAGAGCACTCCTGTAACTATTTCTTCTATGAAGTAGGCTATCGGCTCGGTATTGTAGGGGATTCATATAACAGCGACGTGGGATTGAATAAACTGGCTAAATATGCTGATATGTATGGACTTTCAGAAACTTCCGGGGTAGAGATAGATGAGTATACCCCGATAATATCCGATACAGATGCTGTCCGTTCTGCAATCGGTCAGGGCAGAAACGCTTATACTACCACAGAACTTGCGCGATATATTACAACTGTCGCAAATAGCGGAACATGCTATAATTTAACATTGATAGATAAGATTACGGACCATAACGGTGATATAATTGTAGACAACCAGGCGGAAGTTCGTAATCAGATAGACATGGATGTATCATACTGGAATGCCATACATCTTGGTATGCGCAGAGTAATCGAGAGTAAAAAATATTACACCAATTTTGGCGTAGAGGTTGCCGGAAAAACCGGTACTGCCCAGGAGAGTAATTCACGTCCGAACCATGCGTTGTTTGTCAGCTACGCGCCTTATGAGAACCCGGAGATAAGCGTGGTAGTCCGTATTGCTAACGGTTATACTTCAGATTATGCTGCACAGACAGCGAAAGATGTATATATGTATTATTATGGTCTTGCTGATGAAAATGAAATTATCACAGGTACTACCAGCGTGCTTGAAGGCGGTTCTATCAACGGGGATTAATGTGAAGGAAGTACGGTAATCAGAAAAAGGATAGGTGAGGTGCAATGAAGAATCCGGTTATAATCAAAAGTTTTCCTAATGGTCTGTCTCTTTATCTGGATGAGGATATTGAATTTGACAGTCTGCTTAATGAAATCGCATTAAAATTTAAAGAATCTGCTAATTTTTTTAAAAATGCAAGGATGGGAATTTCATTTGAAGGCAGGAGACTGACAGATGAAGAAGAACGTAAGATAGTAGAGGTTATTTCAGCCAATTCCTCTTTAAATATTGCCTGCATCATTGGAAAAGACGAGGAAACTAATAGGAACTATATCCGTGCCCTGCAGCAGCTTGACTTCCATAGGCAGGAGATGGAGAATGCCGGACAGTTTTACAAAGGAACATTAAAGGACGGACAGATTCTGGAAACCGATAACAGTATCATTGTTTTAGGGGACGTATATCCCGGCGCATGTATTATCTCCAAAAAAGACATTATTGTTCTGGGAGGATTATATGGACAGGCTTATGCCGGCGGAAACGGACTGGACGGTCATTTTGTTGTAGCGCTTGAAATGTCACCGGAAAAATTAAAAATAGGTGAATTCAAATATAAAACATCAGAGAAGCAGAGCAAGTGGTCAATCAGACCTAAGGTTCAGCCCAAAATTGCTTATGTAAATGACGGTCATGTGATTATGGAAGCCATTACCAAAGAATTACTGAATGGTTTGCCTATTTAGTGTGTAAAGGCATGGTATTCAGCGGACGATAACGATTCATTTGGGGAGGTTTTAAGCATGAGTGAAGTAATTGTCGTCACATCAGGTAAAGGCGGAGTAGGTAAGACCACTACTTCAGCAAACGTTGGTACAGGTCTGGCAGCCATGGGGAAAAAAGTAATTTTGATTGACACTGATATCGGATTGCGTAATCTGGATGTAGTCATGGGACTTGAAAGCAGGATTGTGTATAATCTGGTAGACGTAGTAGAGGGTAACTGCAGGATTAAACAGGCTCTTGTAAGAGACAAACGTTATCCTACGCTGTTTCTTCTGCCCTCTGCACAGACAAGAGATAAAAGTGCGGTAAATCCTGCACAGATGGTTAAAATGATAAGCCATTTAAAAGATCAGTTCGACTACATTATTCTGGACTGCCCGGCAGGTATAGAGCAGGGCTTTCAGAATGCCATAGCAGGGGCGGACAGAGCATTGGTCGTTACAACG
Source organism: Lachnospiraceae bacterium (assembly GCA_029062885.1). Classification (GTDB taxonomy): domain Bacteria; phylum Bacillota; class Clostridia; order Lachnospirales; family Lachnospiraceae; genus UBA3282. The sequence goes on along the minus strand of JAIDPH010000399.1, from coordinate 8,220 downwards.
CCTGAAGTTTCCGCAATTCGTGATGCTGACCGCATCATCGGACTGTTAGAAGCAAATGAAATACAAAAGATTGATCTGATCATTAACAGAATCCGCTATGACATGATAAAAAGAGGCGATATGATGTCATCAGCCGATGTTGTAGATATTCTGTCAATTCCACTAATCGGACTTGTTCCGGATGATGAGAATGTAGTAATTGCAACGAACCAGGGGGAACCTTTAGTAGGAAGCAGCACTCTTGCCGGACAGGCATACCAAAATATCTGTTACAGAGTGAGCGGAACAGATACTCCTTTTCTTGACTTTGAAAAAGGTATATCTTTCTGGACCAAAATATCAGGTATTTTTCATCGGAGTTAGGGGGTAATGGAATTGTTAAAGAATATTTTGAAAAGAAAAAGTTCCAGAGAAATAGCAAAAGACAGATTAAAGATATTGCTGATTTCCGACAGAGTGAACTGTTCTCCGGAAATGATGGAAATGATAAAAAACGATATTGCAAAGGTGATATCAAAGTACATGAAAATAGATGCAAAAAGTATGGAAATCCAAATTACCAAAACAGGTGGCAGGGGAAGAAACACAAAACACCCTGCGCTGTATGCTAATATCCCAATATTGGATTTGAACATTAAGAATTAAAACGAAAGGGGCAGACGCATGATAAAGCACTATCGCATCAGGGATTACGATTTTAAGCTGATTATTCTTGTCGTGGCGCTTACGGTTATCGGAATCATGGCAATCGGAAGTGCAAAAGAAGATTTGCAGTCGAAGCAGATTGCTGGATTTGTGTTCGGTTTTTTCCTGATGCTTGTGCTTTCCCTTTTTGATTATTCTATAATACTCCGCTTTTATTGGATAATGTATGCAGCAAACGTTGTTTTGCTTGTTTTAGTACAGCAGATGGGTGATTCTGCAGGAGGCGCACAGAGATGGCTCAACATTTTCGGCATTCGTTTTCAACCGTCAGAAACAGCCAAAATACTGCTAATACTTTTTTTTGCGCAACTTATTATGAGACACCAGGAAGAAATGGGGTCTTTACGCTTTATCATTACCTGCCTTGTGCTACTAACCGTTCCGCTTATACTGATTTATAAACAGCCTGATATGTCAACAAGTATTATGGTTGCAATCATTTTTTGTGTTATTATGTTTGTAGGCGGTCTTCAGTGGAAATATGTAATAATGGCGCTTGCAATTGCAATCCCTGCGTTTGTTATTTTACTTGCTATTATTTTACAGCCTGACCAGCATCTGATAAGTCAATTTCAGCAAAACAGAATCCTGGGCTGGCTTTATCCTGATAAGTATGCTACTACAATAGCATACCAGCAGCTAAATTCCGAAATGGCGATAGGTTCCGGTCAGCTTTATGGTAAAGGCTATATGTCGAATGAATTCAGTTCAGTAAAAAATGGTAATTTTATTTCCGAGCTGGAGACAGACTTTATTTTTGCCGTTATCGGAGAAGAATTTGGATTTATAGGAGGATGTACAACAATTGTGATATTGATTTTAATCGCAATTGAATGTATTATGGTAGCTAGGAGAGCAAAAGATATAGCAGGTACTATTATAGCAGCAAGTACTGCTGCGCTGATAGGTTTTCAAGGGATTATGAATATTGCGGTAGCCACAGGTGCTATGCCTAATACCGGTATTCCGCTTCCGTTTGTCAGCGCCGGGCTTACTTCCTTAGTGAGTTCATATATAGGAATAGGATTTGTACTAAATGTACGGTTGCAATGTAAAAAATAAGGCAGAGGGGTATGACTATGAATATTGCGCTGATTGCACATGATGCAAAGAAAAAACTTATGCAGAACTTCTGTATTGCATATAGGGGGATTTTGAGCAAAAACGAATTATACGCGACAGGCACGACGGGAAGATTGATTGAAGAGGTAACAAATTTATCTGTTCATAAATATCTTGCCGGACATTTAGGCGGCGAGCAACAGATAGGAGCACAGATTGAGCATAATCAGATTGATCTGGTTATTTTCCTGCGCGATCCTCTTGCACCTAAATCACATGAACCGGATATAAGCAATATCATTCGTCTTTGCGACGTTCATAATATTCCGGCGGCAACCAATCTTGCATCCGCAGAGCTTTTGATTAAATCACTTGACAGAGGAGATTTAGAGTGGCGTGAAATGTATAAATAAAAGAAGGATACATAAAGAAAAGATTTTTAAAAAGGAATTGATAAGCATATGTATACTGTTTATTATGCTTGCATTGACAGGCTGCGGCTCAGGAAATATTGATATGCCTTATGACAGCAATTATCAGGTAAGCAGCTTCAAACTTGTACAGACTGATAAGCGGCAGACTGCAAATCCATTTGCTGCTGATCTGTGTGTGGTTGACGGTGACGTTTCAAATCCTGATGTTGTGCTTAATGATGTAGGAGCAGCCGCTTTATTTGATTTGTCAAATAATGAGACTTTATATGCAAAAAATGCAAATATACAGGTTCATCCTGCAAGCCTGACGAAGATAATGACAGCGTTGGTAGCCTTAAAATACGGTTCTCCTGACGATATACTCAAGGCTTCCAATAATGTTATAATTACGGAAGCAGGCGCTCAGTTGTGCGGTTTAAAACCGGGGGATTCAATGACTTTGGATCAGGCACTGCACATTCTTTTGTTATATTCTGCAAATGATGTGGCAGTCTTGATTGCCGAAGGCGTTGGCGGTTCCGTAGAAAATTTTACCGATCTTATGAATAAAGAAGCACAGGCGCTAGGGGCGACAAACTGTAATTTTTTAAATCCAAACGGTCTGACACAGGATGGTCATTATGTGACCGTATATGATTTATATTTGATTTTTGCAGAGGCAGTTCAATATAATTTATTCAACGAGATTATTCAAATGTCTTCATACAGTACTACATATATGGGCAGTGACGGAACACAAAAAGCATTTGATAAACAGACAACCAATTTATATCTGCGCGGAGATAAGGCAATGCCGGATAAAGTTACGGTAATTGGCGGCAAGTCAGGAACTACTAAGGCGGCCGGTCACTGTCTTATCCTGCTTTCACGGAGCAGCAGCGGAAATCCATATATATCCGTAATTATGAACACCGATTCTACAGATGATTTATATTCAAATATGACGACGCTGTTGAACGCCATAAATTGATACTTTTTATGAAAACAAGACTTGAGGACAATATTTTTAGTTGTCTTTTTATATATTTTACAGTATAATGTTAATAGCAGGTAAGTTATGCATTTATTTTACTTTAGGAGGGTTTACAATGGTTCAATTAATCGTAGGCAGAGCAGGAAAGGGCAAGACAAAGCAGTTATTGGATAAAGTAAATACGGAAGTAAAAGATGTTGCAGGTAATATCGTTTATCTCGACAAAAGCACTAAGCATATGTTTGAACTTAATAATAAAATCAGATTAATCAATGTTGCTGATTATATGGTTACAAACAAGGACGAGTTTTTAGGATTCATTTGTGGTATTATTTCTCAGGATCATGATTTGCAGCAGATGTATTTTGACAGCTTTTTAAAAATTGCATGTATGAATGAGGAAGATATTGAAAGCACAGTTGAAAAATTAGATGCAATCAGCACAAATTTCAAGGTTGATTTTGTTCTGAGCGTTTCCAGGGATGAAAATGAATTGCCGGAAAGTTTAAAATCTAAAGTTATTATTTCATTATAGTATCTGATACATAGTTATTGAACGCAGGAAAGAATGCCTGATTATAATAATGAAATTCATAAAACCTCGGGTTTTCCGGGGTTTTGTCGTATGTATTTATTATTCTGAAGGGAGACCGCATTTTGGCAAGGTCAGGAAATAATATAAGAAAATACAGACGTCCAATCAATCTTAATATCGGTATGATTATTTTTGCCGTTATTTTTATTTATGTTGTAATCTGTATATTTATGTATTTTTCAACAAAACATGTTGTAGGATATGAGGTGCGCGAAGGTTCTTTGTCTTCCGATAATATATATAAGGGAATTGCCCTTCGTGATGAAACGATTGTCACCAGTACCAATGCCGGATATACCAACTATTATGCAAGAGAGGGAGAGCGCATAGCAGTAGGTAATCTTATTTATACCATTGATGAAACGGGCAGACTTTCAGATTATATCAAAACAAGTGAAACGGGAGAAAATTCGCTTTCCGATAAGGAACTTGCCGAATTGAAGACTGAAATAGAGTCGTTTGCCAATGGTTTTGACCGGACAAGTTTTTCTGACATTTACAATTTTAAATATAATCTGCAGGGAACAGTTATAAAACTTGCGAATTATAATGTTCTGGAAAATGTCAATGCGCTGAATGACGCTTCCAATACGACATTGATTGGCCGTTATTATGCAAATGAAAGCGGAATTGTCATATATTCAACTGATGGATATGAAAATCTTACCCTGCAGGATATGAATATGGATTATTTTAACCAGGAGAATTATACAAAGAATCATCTGCTCAGTAATGAATTGGTTGCTATGGGTGATCCGGTCTATAAATTATCTACGAATGAAGACTGGTCTATCGTCATTCCGGTAGAAAAAGAGCTTGCAGAACGATTATTGGAAAAAGAATATGTTGAAGTCAAGTTTCTCAAGAATCAATATACTTCATGGGGATTGGTGGAAGCATTTACAAATGAGGCGGGAGATACCTTTGTATCCCTGACTTTTACTAACTCTATGATTACCTTTTGTACGGAGCGTTTCATTGATATAGAACTATTGCTTGAGAATGAAAAAGGACTTAAGATTCCCAATTCCGCTATTGTTACAAAAGAGTTTTTCGTCATTCCCAAGGATTATATTACGCAGGGCAGTAACAGCGGCTCATATGGCGTTTTATTAGAGACCTACGGTGAGGAAGGCACGACGACGCAGTTTGTGGAAACAACTATTTACGAAGAGACAGATGAAGAATACTATGTTGATGATTCCACACTAAGGGTCGGTAATTATCTGATTAAGCCTGATTCCACTGAAAAATACCCAATCAGCAGAATCGGTTCGTTGCAGGGAGTTTACAACATTAATAAAGGATACGCCGATTTTAAGCAGATTATCATTCTGTATGATAATGATGAATATTCCATCGTGAAGTCAAATACTACTTATGGATTGAATGAGTATGATTATATTGTGCTGGATGCTTCAACGGTTGGGGATAATGATTTCATTTATGAGTAATCACGAGTTAGTTCAAAATGAATAAAAACGGGGTTCCGATGCAGTGGCAAATCACCCCTTATTTTATTCATTTTGAACTAACTCTGGTTATCGAAAATCTGAAAGAGGAATGGATTTATGATTAAGGAGAATATTGAATGCATTAGATCGAAAATTAGAGAGACATGCGAGAAATGCGGCAGGAAGCAGGAAGATGTTAAGTTGATTGCAGTCAGTAAGACGAAGCCTGTCTCTATGCTTAAGGAGGCTTATGACTGCGGATGCCGGGACTTTGGTGAGAATAAGGTGCAGGAGCTTGTGGATAAATGGGAGCAGATGCCTAAGGATATACGGTGGCATATGATTGGTCACTTGCAGCGTAATAAGGTAAAGTATATTGTGGATAAGGTATATCTGATTCATAGTGTGGACTCTTTGAGGCTTGCAGAAGAAATCAGTAAAGAAGCGGTTAAGAAGGGTGTCACGGTATCTATTTTAATTGAAGTCAATGTAGCGCAGGAGGAGACTAAGTTCGGAACTACCTGTAATGATGTCTGTAATTTAGTAGAAGAAATTGCTAAACTTCCGGGAATTTTGGTAAAAGGTCTCATGACAATTGCACCATATGTAGAAAATCCGGAAGAAAATAGACAATATTTTGAAAAATTGAGACAAATATATGTTGACATAATTCAAAAAAACGTTGATAATGTTTATATGGAGGAGCTTTCTATGGGAATGACCGGTGACTATGTTACTGCCATTACGGAAGGCGCCACATATGTCAGAATAGGCACAGCCATATTCGGGGAACGCTTGTATGTCAATAAAGAATAGATGCAGGCTTAGGAAAGGAGCATGGTTACTAGCATGAGTGTTATGGATAAGTTCTTGAACGCTATGAAATTGAATGATGAGGACGATGACGATTTCTATGATGATGATTACTATGATGAACCGGAACCTGTGAAAAAATCAGCGCCTGCAAGGGAAGATAATTTAGATGAAGACAAATCGGTAAAGAAAGTGATACCTAAAGTAACTCCAATGCGGCAGACGAAGAAAATGATGGGGTCAGGTATGGAAGTATGTGTTATTAAGCCTACTACAGTAGAAGATGCGAGAGAAATTACTGAAACATTGTTAGCGAATCGTACCGTCGTTTTAAATTTGGAAGGTCTGGATGTTGAAATTGCACAGAGAATAATTGATTTTACTTCCGGTTCCTGTTTTGCTATCAGTGGAAATCTGCAGAAAATATCTCAGTACATATTTATAATCACGCCTGCAAGCGTTGATATTTCCGGTGATTTTCAGGATATTTTAGCAGGTTCTTCTTTCGATGTTCCTATTAATAGAGGAATTTAGCTTAAGCAAGTGCCGCTGTCTGGCGGCGCTTTTTTTAGTATAATAGATAAAAGGATGGAAAATACTATGGCAAACAGATTGACTATTAATTATGAGAAAAAACCTTGCTACGATATTGTGTATGCGTCTGATTTTGGCGGATTGTTAGAAGAACTTAAAGATTTAGGGATAGAAGAGCGCAGAGCAGCTATAATTGCGGATTCCAACACCGCACCGCTTTATGGCGAAGAAGTGAAAAACATACTCGACGGGCACTGTAAAAAAGTCATTTTGCACATCATTCCTGCAGGCGAAGAGAATAAAACATTAGATAATATAAAAAAAATATATAAGACTTTAATTGAAGAAAAATATGACAGAAAAGATTTGCTGATTGCCTTGGGCGGCGGCGTAGTAGGCGATATGACAGGTTATGCTGCTGCAACCTATCTGCGAGGGGTAGATTTTATTCAGATTCCTACTACATTGTTAGCACAGGCTGACAGCAGTATAGGCGGAAAAACAGGCGTGGATTTTGACGGTTATAAAAATATGGTAGGCGCTTTCTATATGCCTAAACTTGTCTATATGAATATAAGCACACTTAAGACGCTTGATGATCGGCAGTTTTATTCAGGATTTGCGGAAATTATGAAGCACGGGCTGATTAAGGATGCCATATACTATGAATGGCTTCTCGATAATATGTATGAGATACAGGATCGGGATTTAAATATATTGGAAGAAATGTTAATGCGAAGTAATACGATTAAGAAACTTGTCGTAGAAAAGGATCCGAAAGAGCAGGGAGACAGGGCATTACTTAATTTCGGACATACAATCGGACATGCGATAGAGAAGGCGAAAAACTTTGAGATGCTTCATGGTGAATGCGTTGCACTTGGAGCAGTTGCCGCAGCGTTTATATCATGGAAACATAATTGGCTGTCTATGGAAGAATACTATGAAATACGCGATATGTTTGTACCATTTAAGCTACCTATCAGCATTCAGGATATAGATCCTGAAGAAATTCTGACATTGACCAAGTCGGACAAAAAGATGGCAACCGGACAAATTCGTTTCGTATTGCTTAAAAAAGTCGGAAAAGCTGTTATCGATATGAACGTTACCGATGAAGATATTTTGAACGCAGTTAAGGAAATTCTTTTTACACTGGAAGATGAAAAAGAGTGAGGAAAAAGGTAATATGGAAACCAGAGTTTACAAAAAGGCGAGAAAGAAAATTAATGTACGGAAAATATGTATTTTGACAGTTGATATATTGTTGATTGCCGTATTGATTGTCCTTGATCAGTATACAAAATATCTTGCGGTTGTCCGCCTTAAGGATAAACCGGCATATCCTATTATTAATGGAGTGCTCGAGTTTAACTATCTGGAAAATCATGGTGCAGCTTTTGGAATGCTTCAAAATCAAAGAGTGTTTTTCATTTTTGTGGAAGTCATTGTTCTTGGCGTTATCGCTTATATTTTATATAAAGCTCCCGCCAAAAAGAAGTATATACGTATGCATCTGATGCTTTCCCTTATTGCAGCGGGCGCTATAGGCAATATGATTGACCGTATACGTCTTAATTATGTAGTTGATTTTATTTATATTGTAATTATTAATTTTCCTATTTTTAACCTTGCAGATATGTATGTAAC
>JAIDPH010000398.1 GCA_029062885.1 Lachnospiraceae bacterium | reverse complement strand
ATCTTGTGTTTTATAAAAAAACTTAACTAGTTTTTTTAAATTGTTGAATCCGCCTTGTTTTTATGTTATATTAAAATTCGACTCATAAAGTCAATATTTATCATTTTTAGACCGGAAGTGATTCTTAATGAATGAAAAATTTTTTGATTTAAAGAAAGAAAAGCAGGACAGGATGATTAATGCTGCCTTGAAGATTTTTGCCATAAACGGTTATAAGCATGCAAGTACCGACGATATCGTCGTTCAGGCAGGCATTAGTAAAGGACTGCTGTTTCACTATTTCGGGAGCAAGCTGGGTCTGTATGAGTTTTTATATGACTATAGCGTCAGATTTATGAAATTGGAATTGACCAGAGGGGTCTCGGAAAACACTACGGATTATTTTGAAATTCGTAAGCAGGTTGAGATGTCTAAGATGCAGGTTCTGAAAAATTATCCCAGTATGCAGCAATTCTTAGACCGTTCTAAATCAGAAACTGTCGAAGAGGCAGTGCTTGCCATTAAAGACCAGCGAGACGTACTTTCGGAAGTATATACCGATTTATACAACCATGCAGACAAAACTCTTTTTACAGAAAATGTTGAGTTTGAAAAACTGCACACTATGTTGGAATATACCATCAGAGGTCTTACGAATGAACGCTTTCAGGAGCCTTCTTTCAATCCGGAAATGCTGTATGATGAAATTGCAGACTATCTGATGTTGATAAAAAAGCTTGCATACAAAAAATGAATAATGAAACTACTTTTCATAAAAAATGCTGCCTATTTCTTGGCAGCATTTTTCTCTTTAACTTTCTTAACAATCATCTCTTTTATTGTTCTCGCCTTATCTTTCATACGCGGATTAGCAGATGGTGAGGTCAGAATGCTTGATATCAGTCTGTTTGCCACATCGAACTGCTCAAAACGCACGGCTGTTACTGCAATCAGATAGTCCACAGTAGTCTCATCCATACCGCACATCGGAAAACTCTCAGTCTGTCTTGCAGCAAGAAAACCTTCCAATGCGTTGTGCAAAAAGTTATTTTCTTCCTCATCAACAAGCTTTTTCTGCTGTGCATAATCAGGTGCTGCGGTATCCAGATGCTCACCTTTTCCACGCAGAAGCCATGCCGTTTTTAAGCATATGTATGCCTTCTCGCTTGGCTTAGCCTGCTTTACGATTGCGTTAGCCAAAGTCAGTTTATAACGCTCCAATGCATCGTCATAAGAATATATCTCGCTTTCTTCCTGCTTAGGCTTGAAAGCCGCTGAAATCTTTTCCCTGATATTTTTTATCTGAGGGGAAGTAAGAAATTTGAAAAATCTGCTCAGTGCAGCGTATCCGCAATGAGGACACATGATAATGTCATATTTCAACAAATCCACCTGATCATATTTCGGACGTAAATCCATGTCTGTTCCGGCCAGCTTCACCTTACCGACTTTTACGGTCCTGGCCTTAAACTCTTTATCACAAACAGGACAGGTGAATGACTTATCAAACAGATAATCCTGTTCCTGCATTACCTGAGGAGCTGCAGCCTTACCATCGCCAGCTTCTTCCTTCTTTTCTTCTTCATACAAATTCATATTTTCCAGATTGCCCAGTCCAAACTGTCCCAATCCTGATAACAAATCTGCCATTTGTATCCCTCCCAATTATTTATATACTTTTTTACTATATCACTTCTTCTCATCTTTTGGCAAGACAAAAGAGCTCTTTAACGATACTATTCTGTTAAACACAAGTGCCTCAGGTTTTGAGTCTTTGCAGTCAACACAGAAAAAGCCCTGCCTTACAAACTGAAAACTGTCGTATGCTTTTGCACTCATAACAGACGGTTCAATACGGCATTCTTTTAACACAGTCAGGGAATTGGGATTCAAATTCAGACTTCCGTCCTCATTGTATACGCCTTTTTCTTCATCAACGATGTTCTCATACAACCTGACTTCAGCCTTAACAGACTCGGAAGCCGGTACCCAGTGAATAGTTCCTTTTACCTTACGTCCATCCGGGCTGTTTCCACCCTTTGATGCCGGATCATAGGTACAATGAACCACCGTCACATTCCCGTTTTCATCCTTTTCAAAGCCTGTGCAGGTAACAAAATACGCATGCATCAATCTGACTTCATTCCCCGGAAAAAGCCTGAAATATTTCTTCGGCGGTTCCTCCATGAAGTCGTCCCTGTCAATATAAAGTTCCCTTTCAAAAGGTATCTCTCTGGTTCCAAGACTCTCATTTTCCAGATTATTTACTACCGTGAGTGTCTCTTTTTCACCTTCAGGATAGTTATCAATAATAAGTTTGATTGGATCAAGAGCTGCCATTATTCGCGGTCTTTTCATCTTAAGGTCTTCTCTGATACAATACTCTAACATTGAGTATTCAGCAGAAGAATTAGCTTTTGACACTCCGCATAAATCTACGAATAGCCTGATAGATTCCGGGGTAAAACCTCTTCTTCTAAGAGCGGCGATAGACACCAGTCTGGGGTCATCCCAACCGTCTACAATTCCTTCTTCAACTAATTTCTTAATATATCGTTTTCCGGTGACCACATTGGTCAAATACATTTTCGCAAATTCAATCTGCTTCGGCGGATGGGGATATTCCAATTCTTCCACCACCCAGTTATAGAGCGGTCTGTGATCCTCAAACTCCAGAGTACAAATAGAGTGGGTAACTCCTTCTATAGCATCTTCAATAGGATGTGCAAAATCATACATCGGGTAAATACACCATTTATCTCCAGTATTATGATGAGACAGATGTGCCACACGATAAATAATAGGGTCTCTCATATTAATATTCGGAGATGACATATCTATTTTAGCACGCAGGGTTTTCTCACCATCCGCATACTTTCCGTTCTTCATATCTTCAAACATTTGAAGATTATCTTCTATACTTCTGTTACGGTTGGGATCATCTTTGCCGGGTTCCGTAAGCGTCCCCCTGTATTCCCGCATTTCATCCGCGCTCAGATCAGATACATAGGCTTTACCTTTTTTGATTAACTTAACCGCGCCTTCATACATCTGTTCAAAATAATCGGAAGCAAAGAACAATCTGTCCTCGTAATCTGCACCAAGCCACTCTACATCAGCCTTGATGGACTCCACAAACTCATTCTTCTCCTTCGTCGGATTTGTATCATCAAAACGCATATTGAACTTTCCGCCATACTGTTTAGCAAGACCATAGTTCAAAAGAATACTTTTTGCATGTCCGATATGAAGATAACCGTTAGGCTCGGGCGGAAACCTCGTGCATACCTTATCATACACGCCCTCCGCTAAATCCTTATCTATAATCTGTTCAATGAAATTTCTTGAAACAGCTTCTTTTTCTTCCGCTGCCATCACAGACCTCCTTTGACCACGTTAAATCAATATATTTTCATATATTTATCGTCCATTATTATATATTACCATAGTAAAAATAAAATATAAAGCATAAATTTAGGCTCAGAGCCACTTATCTTTATTTTATTATGCCAAGCTGCCGCTCCGCTTCCTCCCGGAGCATAGTCTCATCATATATATTCACGCGGTATATATGGTTTTTGTCAGCCAGATAAATACAGTTTTTATTGCCGTCAACCGCAAGGAAGCCTTCTATATGTGCGGTGATTTCTCCATGACTGTCCCCGGCATTATAGATAAGGTAAGCGTCGGATGAACCTTCAATAATACTGTAATCCTTGCCTTCAGGCTGAATAAAACGCATCATGTAGCTTTCCAAATCCTGTAAACCACCGTCTTCATATAATTTCTGATGCTGTGCATCGACCCCATATATTTTTATATCCCCGTTTTTATAAACGACATACAATGCCAATCCGGTCTCATTTTCTTCCCTGTCGTTAAAAAACAAATATTCAACATAAGTCGCATTAATATTTTCAACTTCGCACAGACATTCAATTTTTCCTTCCCGCAGGTCGTCCACAGCGTATAATTGCAATGAATTCTTCGTCTTGGAAGCTACCGCCAGATAATTCATGGAAGGGCTTACTGCCACTACACTTTTGTCTGAGAAGATTTCCTCTCCCATAATTTCATAAGAATGAAAACCGTCCGCCACATCATACACATTCAGTTCTCTATAATTCAAAGAAAAAACATACCGTCCCGTGGCATCTATTACATTATATCTGCCTGAAACATCTCTATCTTCATAAGACGCCTTCTGTTCTCCTGTCTCCTTATCAAACAGAAATATGCCATTGTATGTAACAAAGGTAAGCGCTTCCATTTCCGGACAAAAGCTCATTTCCTCGAAGGCATCATCTTCAAATGTATAATTCCAAAGTACTTCACCGGTATCAGTCCGTATCATCTCAATAAAGATGTCAAAATCATCCGTATAGCTGTAAACTGCCAGATATTCGCCATCCTCACTCAGCACTGCATGAGCATATCTGTTTTCGGACTCACATAACACCTCGTAATTGCTGCCTGTCGCCCTGCGGTACAAAGTGATCTCTTTATCCAGATAAGGAAGAGTCACATAGTAATCGTCTCCTGTCGCGAACACTTTTACATTAGTAGAATTACAGTCGTCAAATATTGTACCAACAATATCCGCCATAGTTGTCGGGTCTGCATAATGCCAAATGCCGTCTCTGGTAAATACCATGAATGCATCATTCCCGATATAATTTCTAAGCTCCACAATCTGCGAGCCAAATGTAAAAGTATCAATATAACTGCCATCATACCGGTTTAGGACTAATGCCTTATCATAAGAAGAGCATAGCATATAGCTGCTACCCTCTTTTGAAGATATACTAATTTCATATAACATGCCGATATCATTTCTGTATGACCAGAGAATTGAATTATCCTGCGAAAGATCGCATGCGAATACAATACCACCTGAAACATCCATTACTGAAGATCCCAGCTCCCATATGTCATTGTCTGTAACATAGAGAATATCATCCACAAATCTCATACATTTCACACTGCCTTTGACAATGCTATACCGACGGTAAACCGCGCCTGTCTCAGTCTCACATACAAATATAATATCTTCCTCTTTCGATTCTACAGCCACTGCAAACAGCGTTCCATCCTCATTCATAACCGCGCCGTCCGTATTTTCCATAGAATCTTCCGTTTCCTGAATTTCCTTCCAGTTGCCTGAAACCATGAGTTCACCACTCTGACCGCTAAGGACTAGAAACCCGTTTTTAGTGCTTATAACCGCCTTATCGGTATTCATAGAATAGCATATCTCACGAACATATTCACATTCAATCTGATATATGTCTACTCCCTGGTTTATGTCAAAACAATTCACACCCGCTTCCGAAGGATACAGAAAGGCGTCTTCACTGATAAACGCAATACCCGCCTCATCACGATACAATGTAACACTAAGCAGAAATGAAGCAAGCTTACTGCCATTCTTTGTATCCCATACACACAATATGCCAAAATCATCTACCGTAATAATCCTGCTGCCTTCCGGAGAAATCTTTATAAAATCAATATTCGTATCAGCCTCAAGTATCCTGTCAGGCAGAATCTTTGTATTATTTTCATATAAATTCAGGCTTTCCGCCAGAGCATAGGCCGCCTCCGGCGTATACGGAATATCTTCATTACTGCCGCCTGGGAATGCCTGCAGTGCAGTCTCTATGGCAGCAATCCTGTCTCCCTTCTCCAAAAGATTGGCTGATTCCTTTGCCAGTGATATGCAGTTGCTTCGCACAGCCTCAGCATATTGTTTTTCAATCTCTTCCGCCTGCACCGCGATTTCTTCCGACTGCTGCTCAATTTCTTTAAGCTGTTCGCTAATCTGCATATTCTGTCTGCGGATACGAAGCGCCATTGTCATACTGACAAGCCCGAAAAGCAGGCAGATTGCACTTCCTGCCAAAGACAAGGCAATAACCTTACGCATTTTCTGCTCTCTGTGTCTCTGCCTTAAATCATCATAACCACATCCAAACATTGGCGCAGCAAGACGAAGAATCTCACTCTTTATTTTCTTCAGTATTTCCTTCCTTGAATGCCCTCTGACATCTGCGGCAAGCGGCTCAGCCGGAACCTTCCTTATTGTGATGCTGCCATCATCCGCAGTTACTGTTTCTTCACGATAAAGCAATTCTTCGGGAAAAGAATCCGACGGTTCTCCTTCTGTAAGTACCAGCAGAACATTCTCTCTTCCCCGAAGACTGATAAAGGTTTCTATTTCCTTTTTGCACCACATTGACTCCTTCAGTCTGGGTGAACAAATTACAATCAAAAACTCAGACTTCTCCAGAGCCTCCATGATCGGATCGGCAAGATTACTGACAAGAGGCAGTTCCTCCTGATCCCTGAATACTCTCGTAATCCGTGTTTTAGCTTCCTGCTCATTCTCTCTCAGTCTGCGCGCCACATTTCCCGGCAGCTTGAAGTTCTCCAACTGCTTGTGAAGATTCTTAGCGACAAAGCTGTCATTTTCAGTATGCCTGTAGCTTATAAACGCGTCATAATACCATTTTTTCTCCATTTATACACAACTGCCTTTCAATATCCATGCTTTATCCTATAGCCATTTTAGTCTTCATGTAACTTTTCATAGGTCTTAAAAAATATATCACGTTCAACAACATAAATATCATGTTTATCGTCACACCGCACTGCCAGAAAATCTCCCGGTTTCCCTAACATATATTTTTCTTCATCCCATGCAGAAAACACCTTAACCCTCGTGGTCAATTCTTCGGCATGGATATGCGTACCTCCACTGGTAATACAGATTTTTGCGTAATCCGACAGATTTAATACTGAACCATCAGCGCGATTATGCAACGTCGGTTGATACTCGTTCTTAACAGCACAATCTGACATGCTATAGACCTCATCAGTCAACACATAAGATTTCTCAAACTTGCTCCTTCTGTTCGGATATACCTCACCTTTTACGCCTATCATAATAATAAGGTCAGGCTCCACCATCATATCTACATCTCCCTCTAGGGTTCTAATCGTAATAGGAGTTCCTGCAGGCAGCACATCTGTTGCCTGTACAAAGCCGAGCGGCACTTTCTTCTTAATATATGACTGCATATTTGAAATATCAATTTCATAATCTTTGGCTACAATAATCTGAGTGTTATCAAAATAGTCATTCAACCGTTCGCTAAAAAAGGCTTCCGAATGCAATGTAGGATATACCTCTTCATAGAGAGTCTTACTGATAAACCCTCCTGCCTTTTCATGATGCCCGCCGCCTGAGCCTATACCTTCCGCCAGAAAAGACGCAAGTTCGTTAGCCTGAACCTCTTTAATACAGCTCCGCACCGAAAATTTATAGCCTTCCTTCCACTCGCTATACACCACACAGGTATACACTTCCGCCACTTGCAGCAAAAAGTCACTGATAAGTCCCAGAATATTCTGGTCGCAGGGTTGAGCCTTTATAATTGCATATTTATAATCATCATTGTAAATATGACGGATAAGCGCCACTCCTGCAATTTCCAGCTCATGAAGCGATAAATTGGAATTTCGGAACAGCTGAATCAATGTTTTTTCAAATGGAAGGGAATCTCTCATATCCATGTCAAGGGGATTGAAAATCTCCGAAAACTGGTTTGTATCCGTATAAAGCCCATAATAAAGCGCTGTTCCAAGCTTAGTATCCTTTATCTCAAATCCCTCATCACGCAGCATTTTCCAGACCAGTGTTGAACAGCTTCCAAGATCTGGATTTATTTCATTCATTTCAACATCCCTTATCTCTATACGATGGTGGTCAATAATCGCCACATTTTCCGCCGGTATTTTTGTCACATTTCCTGCACCATACTGGCAGTCCACCGTTATCAGAATACCTTTAAGCCCATACTGAGGCGTATCTTTTATTAAATCTTCCGGTATTTCTATATAATCGGCGGGAATCTGCAAATGCTCCAGCATCAGACAAAGATTGGGTTTCTGAACCACACTCCTTCCGGAATAAATCAGTCGGACATCTTTGCCCATACTATTAAAATATGTATACAACGCAAACCCGGAGGCAAGAGCGTCAGCATCAGGGTTATCGTGGCACTGGATTGTGATAGGGTTATAGGAATTCAAATCTGATAGTTTCATATATAATGCCCTCGTTTCTTCAGTTACTAAGTCACGAACTTATACATAATAAACAAAAACGGGGCTCGTCGCAAGCGTAATCGCCCCTTATTTTGTTTATTATGTATAAGTTCTGATTATAGGTTATAAAAGTAGAGTATCATAATTATCTAAGTATATCAATTTTTACGAGATTTGGCTATAATAATTCTAATAAATATTATTAAATTACAAAATATTATTAAAATACAAAAAAATGTTAAAATATAACAAAATGTCATATATTCTATGGCATAAAGCATTGACATCAAAATAAAAATTAACTATAATTATTAATTACATAAATTAAAATAGAGTGTTATTTCCATTTTAATTTCAATACGAAAAATTATATATTATGTAAATGGAGGGCTACATAATGAACCAAAATGAAAACATTGAAAAAAAGCTAACAGCCTCTACCTTTAAGGTGGCGGCTATCGGCGCAGCAGCAGCACTTATAGGTGTAGTCGCAATGATTGTAATATCTCTACGGTATGATTATTCGTTAGAGATTTACGGCTTTGCACAGGGAGATATCGGAAGGGCGATGTTTGAATTCGCCGAGGCCAGGTCATCGCTCCGGGCAGCCATCGGATTTGATGACGAAACCATAATCCAGAATTCAGTGAAGACGTATAATGAGTGTAAAGAATCATTTGAGAAGGCTTTTGCCGACGTAGACTCTTCCATTGTTTTACCAGCCGCCAGGACGACATATAATGAGGTTAAATCCGAACTGACTGATTATTGGAAAAAAGCCGATGAGATCATGGCGCTGGGTGCGACAACAGATTCTGAACTTTCTCATCAGGCACAGGATATGGCGAGAACTGAGCTGATGTCCAAGTTTAACAGCATTTATGAGAAGCTGGGAAATATTATGGACACAAAGGAAAATAAGGGAAACAGCGTCGCTAAGCAGCTTTTGATTCTCGCTATAGTTCTCGCAGCAGTAATCGTCGCTCTCATTGCATTTGCAATGTATTTAGCTGTTCAAATGGGAAAGAAGATGGCAAAGAGCATTGCTCTTCCTTTGATAGATTTGGGAGAACGTCTCAAAACATTTGCTTCCGGCGACCTTACTTCACCGTTCCCTACTATTGAAACAGGTGATGAAGTAGAGATTATGGGTAAAGATGCAACTGAAATGGCGGAAACTCTTGATGCCATTATAGGTGATATCGAAGAAGTACTTGGTGAAATGGCAGCAGGAAACTATACCGTCAGATCTAAGGTTGAAGAACGCTATACGGGCGAATTCAGTAAATTATACGAATCCATGCGCGGATTAAGAAACCAGATGACAGAGACTCTGCTATCCATCGGAGAAGCCTCCAATCAGGTATCTGCCGGTTCCGATGAACTTGCGACTGCAGCACAGTGCCTTGCAGAAGGCGCTACCGATCAGGCGCATTCCGTATCGGACTTACATGCATCAATCTCAGAAATCACGCAGGCTATGGAAGAAAGTGCACACAGTGCAGGCGATGCATATCATAAGGCTCAGGAATATGCAGACAAAGCGGATGAAAGCCGTCAGGAAATGGATACGATGTTAGAGGCTATGGCACGAATCAATGACGCTTCCACCAAGATTGGCGATATTATTTCCGAGATTGAATCCATTGCAGCTCAGACCAATCTCTTGTCCTTAAATGCCTCCATAGAGGCTGCTCGTGCAGGCGAGGCAGGACGCGGCTTTGCAGTTGTTGCTTCACAGATTAGAGAACTTGCAGACCAGAGTGCTAAGGCTGCAGTTGATACCAGAGAGTTAATCGAGGCTTCCATTCACGAAGTTTCTGTTGGAAACAGCGTAGCGGATCATGCGTCCACTTCAATCGAAGCAGTCGTTGACGGCATCAAACAGATTGCTGAGTTCTCCAAGGAACTGAAAGGCATGATGGAGGAACAGGCTCAGGCAATGCGACAGGCTGAACTCGGTGTAAACCAGATTTCCGGCGTCGTAGAAAGCAATGCTGCTACTGCCCAGGAAGCATCTGCAACCAGTCAGGAGTTATCCGCTCAGGCAACAATGCTGGATGAACTTGTTGGACAGTTTGAGTTAAGTAGATAATTGGTAATTAATTAATCATGTAGTCACGAACTTAGGTAAAATAATAAACAACGGTGCTCGTCGCAAGCGGAATCGCACCGTTGTTTATTATTTTATCTAAGTTCTGATTACTCAAAAAATATTAAATTACAAAACTCTATTTCAATAGCCGGAACTTGGACTAAATAAACAAAAATGGAGCGTCTCTGCTCCGCAATGAGCTACATTTTTGTTTATTTTGTTCAAGTTCGTGACTCGCGACAATAGTTTCACAAATTCATTCCTGATTTTCTATACCGTAGTATTTTCGTTGTTCCTCTATTTCTGCTTCATATGCGGCAATCTTTTCTTCCCATATACTCTGCAGGGCAGCTTCGCCTCTGCGGTCTGTAAGACCGGCTTCGTCTTTAAGAAGTTGTCCCAGATATACGGAGAGCTTCTCTGCGCCGGACAGGTTCATATGAAGTCCTGCATCATATGTATCTGTATTATAATCAATTCCTACCTCATCTGTAAGTTCCAGAAAATTTATATATAACAAATCATTTTTAGCCGCATAGTCTTCAACCTGTGTTTCCCATTCATCGTACCAATAAGGATAGAGGCTGGGTGCTTTTATCAGGATAAGTTTGATTCCTTTTTCCTTGCAGAGCTCTGTCATCATATCAAGGTATTTCCAAGCGTTTTCACCGAAGCTATAATCACCAAGTATCCTTCCTTCCGGTACATTTTCCGCCGGCTTTACGTCCACTCTCATATAGTAGCCGTTATGTGATACTTTTTTAGAATCAAACATATACTGTACATCAGACCCTGAAAGCTCGCTCCATCTGGTATGATACCGCAGAATAGGAAAAACATAGTCTAAGAATTCCTCATCCTGCTTCATGGACGCCATAATTGACTTAACCTTTGAAGGCGACCACTTCATACCTTCTAACGACATTCGGTTATAGGCTTCACTCTGCGCTTTGTCATATTGCAGCGCCAAAACATTAAAAATAACTATTTCCGGTGTCTCGTAGCGCAGCGTATCTTCCAATAAATAATATGACTGCCATATATATTGCTGGGCACTGCCTCTTATATAACTATTGATACCGTACTCCTCCCAAAGCTTTACCGGGGAAAAATTCTCATAGACCTCGCAGTCACCGATAAATATTACATCAAAATCCTTTTCTTCTTCATAATATTCGGCAATAAACGCACCCTCCACTATATCATCCACATACTTTGGCATAAGCAGCCTCTGTAATAAAAACAGGCTGACAAACACGATAAGCGCCGAAAGCGTAATTTTTATTATTGTTTGTTTTCTTGAATTCTGTTTCGTTTTCATGACCATGCCCCTCTCTTGGCATCTTTTTCTTAAAACCGATTATATATGAACTGACTGGCATCATACCCCATTCCATAAGCACCCATCAGCAGAATAATCAGAAACAGCCCATACCAAATTACAAAACGGACCGGATAAGGTTTCGCAGCAATTTTATCCCTGACGCTGCCGCTGCGCTGCGACAAACTCACAATAATGAGCAGCAAGGTCCCTATAACAAGAATTGCATAGTCAATCATTGTTAGGCCAATCGCCATCAGCGAGCCATCCCACAAAATATTCCAGTTCATCTCAGTCAGTATGGAAGCAACCGATTTGAAGGTAACTCCCAGCGTAGGATAACAATCGAATATCTTTAAGAAACACACAAGAAGCAAAGTACGCGCAACCTGAAATACTTTATACATAAATTTCCCGTCTACACTAAAACGTGCATGGAAGCGTGCATATAACGGCTCCAACTCCTCGGAAATCATCAAAACCACAAAGTTGGCAAGCCCCCATACAATAAAGTTCCAGCTTGCACCGTGCCAGATACCTGTCGCAAACCAGACAATAAATGATGATGCATATACCGGAAGGCGCCTGCCGATTACCTTGCCAAAGTGATTACGTGAAAACTTGGAAAACTTCTGCATAGGCTTGCTGGAAGTTACAGGATAAAAAATATAATCTCTGAACCAGTCGCCCATTGAAATATGCCATCTGCGCCAGTATTCCTTGAGTGATTTTGAAAAATGCGGTCTGATAAAGTTTTCGCATACCGTAATGCCCATGGTCTGTGCTATACCAATCGTAATATCTATCCCACCTGTAAAATCCGCATAAAGTTCCAGCGTATAGAACAGCATCGCCACAAACACATAAGCCCCGCGGTAAGTACCTGCATCGCCGATAATCGTATTTAATCCTATCAAAACCCTGTCCGCAATGACCATTTTCTTAAAATAACCCCAGAGCATACGCTGAAGGCCATAGCATACAGTCTTAGAATCGAATTCATGCTCCTCGTACAAGCTTTTAGCCAGATCACCATAACGGCTTATGGGGCCCTGTATTAGTTGAGGGAAAAAAGAAACAAATAGAGCAAACCTGAATGGGTTTGTCTGCGCTGGAACGGTTCCACGATATACGTCGATAAGATATCCCATAGCCTGAAATGTATAGAATGAAATTCCCATAGGCAGCGCCAATGTCATAAAGGAAAACTGCTTCGTACTTCCAAAAGCACCAAGAACACCATTCACATTAGATATGAAAAAATTAGTATATTTCACTACTGCAAGAATACCGATATTCAGAAGTATACATGCAACGATCCAACGCAGACGAATTCTTTTGCATCCATCCTTATATGCACGTTTCTCTTCTTTTGATATTTCTTCCTTATGCTCTCTTAAGTACGCGCTCTGTTTATCAGCATTCTGCCCTATCTTAAGTGCAGCAAAATATGTTGTCAGCGTCGTTGTCAGAATATATATTAAATACTCCGCTCCTGCTATAAAATAAAATATGTAACTTGCCACAAGCAAAAGCTGCCACTGATATTTTTTGGGAATAAGATAATATACCAGAAACAAGAGCGCAATAAATCCCAAAAATTCATATGATGTAAAGAACATAGGTTATTCTTCCTCCAGCCTTTGAATCAAATCATATAAGGCTTCTGCTGAATTAAAGTTTTCCGGAATTATATCTTTTGCGGTAATTGTCACATCAAATTGGTCGCTTATTTCCGTTATGAGACTCACAATGTCAAAAGAATCCAAAATCATATCATCAACAAGATGATCCTCCGTTTCAAAATCCACATCCGGATGTAAATCACTCAAAATCCTTAATAAATCTTCCATATTTTTCACCTTTTCCTTTCGTTATTAGCCATACTTTTTTCTAACAGGCATTTTGCTCATTAAACATCTTTTTTAATGCAACCCTGTCTATTTTACCGTTTGCAGTAAATGGCAGCTTATCAATTTTGATAGTCCTGTTGGGCAGCATATATCGCGGCAGTTTCGATTTCAGCTCTACCGTAAGTTCCTTCTCTGAAAGCTCTCCGACAAAGTAGAGCACTATCTTTGATTTTTTTTCATCATATATACATGCAGTCATCTGAATGCCCTTAACCATTGCGGCATTCACCTCTATCTCACCAAGTTCGATACGGTGACCCATATGCTTAATCTGATAATCCTTACGGGAGACAAACATCAGCTCTCCCGCTTCATTCATGCGGCCAATATCACCGGTTTTATAAATAAGTTCCGGATAGGCGGTATTTAACGGATTTTGGACAAATGACTCACTTGTACGGGTAAAATCATTATAATATCCCAGCGTTAATGAAGTTCCGCGGATGCATATTTCTCCCTCTTCTCCTGATTCCGCAAGCTTTTCGTCTCCTTTAAGCAGCAGAATCTCCCGGTTAGGAAACGGTCGTCCTATAGGCACAGCTTCATCATCTGCAAGCTCACGCTCTACCTTGTAGTAGCAGCACATCCCCGTACCTTCCGTCGGACCGTACAGATTCGTAAACGCTGCATCAGGCAGGACTTCACGCCATATTCTAAGCTGCTTTATGGGGAAAACCTCGCTCCCAAACGCAACAGTACGCAGATATTCCGGCTTTACAGTCGCAAAAGTGTCAAATGCGCTCACCAGAGTAAGTGCAGAGACAACCCAGCAAATAGTATTAATCTTATATGTATTCAGATATTCTATAAGATTTATCGGTCTTGAAAAAAGATTTTTAGGGATAAGATAAGTCGTCGCTCCAAATTTAAGCGTAGGATATAGTTCTTTCAGGCAGGCGTCAAAATAAAGAGGCGCCTGATTGCCAAAAACCGTGTTTTCATCAAATTCAAGCACCTCAGAGAGCTGCTCGATATAATCGATGACCGACCTGTGGCAGGCTGCGACTCCTTTTGGTATACCGGTAGAGCCGGAAGTGAATACAATATAAATCGGGTCAGTATCAATCGCTTTACGATAAATCATATCTAATGCGGTATCGTCAATCTCAGTCTGAATTATTTCATCATACAGAATAGTTTCACTGACTCCCAAGTCAAACGACTTCGTAATCTCAATAGTATCCCTGTCACAAATAATAAGCGGCGAGCACACATTATCCAATATGAGCTGAATTCTGCCGCTCGGCATCTCCTCATCAATGGGTACATAAAAATCTCCGCCCGTGACTACTCCGAAAAATGTCGTAACCTCTTTAGGAGATTTACGCATAAATACTACAACAGGCTTTTTATATATCCCCTTCTTATGCAGAAAACTCCCGATACTGCGGCTCAAGCGATAGACTTCCTTAAAACTCAGGGAATCCGTGCCATCAGAAAAGGCCGCCTTATCCGGCTTTTCTTCTACTATATGGTTCAAATATTTCAATACATTATTCTGCATGAGCGTTTCCTATAGACAACACTAGTTGCCCTGTCCTCCATTATCAGTTTCATCCAATACGGTAGACCTGTATTCAATTGATATTATAAACTCCCCCTGCATAATAAAGCAAAGTTTCATGCCATCTTTGGTATAGACAAGCATTCCGCCACTCTCTTCCCCTTCGCCTTCATATGCCTGCTGCAGTTTCTCAATGGAATCGCCTATACAGATTCCCTCGGCAGTCGATACTGAATCATCCTTTAAAATTACGGAAGACACATAGTCCTTATCTCCTACAGGATAGGTATCAAGTTCAAAACCATTATATGTATACATTTTATCCAGTCCTTCAAAAGCACAGCTTGCCGCCTCAAAATAAGAAACAGGTTCGCCAAGCTTCTCAACTATAGGTGCGGCATCAACATCCATTCCCACTGATACGTCATTATAAATAAATACATATCCTTTTATATTGTCTTCTGCCTGTGCTGTCTCATTCTGACTGTCTTCCTGTAAGCCAGACGCTGCTTCTGTCGTTTCTCCTGACTGTGTGGTGCTGCCTGACTCAATAGTCTGTACATTTCCTTCAATTACCTTCTCATCGCCATTGCTTCCACAGCCTGATAGCAGAAGCAGCGACGCTGTCATTATTATTGCTGCTGTCTTTTTCATTATTTTAACCATATTCCTTTCCTGTTTCATATATCTTCCATCATAGCGGCGGATATCAATTTACCACCGGATATAAAGAATGGTCATAATTGTGAGAATTATAATGTCTTCCCGAATATTCCATCATTTGCGCCTCTGTCCACATAAATATAACCGGGTGGTCCTTTCTGGGCGTCGTATCGAAGTGGTACCATCCGTCTCCGACATTCACCAGATTCCAATAGTGCGAAGTTCTGGTAGGAATCTTTACAATATCTATATTAGCAATACCTGCTCTTGTCAACAATACCTTTGATGTGCAGGCGAACACAAAGCAGTCTCCTTTTCCATAAACTAATCCTTCATATGCGCCTCTGACCCAGTCATCCTTCGCGGATTCACTAATATACGAAACATGACTCCGTACATAATCAAAAATGGCTCTTACCTGCTCTATCTGGCTCATCTCAGGAGTAATAATACGCGCCAGCACCGCATCTGCTGCTGCATATACCTCATTAATATCATAAACTCTGGGAGTCACCGTAAGGTTCACCGTCACGCTCGTTACATTTCCGGCTAAGTCCTTAGCATTATACGTGACCGGATAGACGCCTTCCTCATTTATATTTACAGCAGAAGTGTCCACCGTCATTAACAGTCCCTCAAGACAATTGTCAGTGACTGAAACATTTTTCCTGTAAGTAACGCTGTCTCCTATAAAGACCTTCAAATCCACTGCTCCCTCAATAACAGGAGCCTCATTATCCTCTAACAGAGTCAGCTTCACCTGCTTTACAACTTCATTATTGCCACCATCCGTATAAGCAATCTCCAAGTCCTGTGTACCGATATGCGACATGTCAGGCTCTTCTTTGAATGCCATATTCACCTCTGTAGCATCTTCAATCGAAACAGTAAAATCCTCTGCTCCTAACGGCATGAATGCGAAACATTCAATGTCCTGAACCTCTACTTTGGGTGGTATAGTATCTATAATATGCAGCGTAGATTCGTACGTCTGCCCATCCGCATTCAGCAATACCTCGTAATCTCCCACCTTCGTGTAATCAAGGGTATCCATTTTTGTAATAAATGAAGAACTTTTAGCTTCAATAATAAAACTGTCAAGTTTCGGTGCCTTATCTCCTGCCTCTATCGTTACATTTGTCAGCACCTGGGAAATAAACAGTTCAGAATTAATCACTGTCTTATTATTACCCTTATCTGTAAGAGCAACACTGACAGACTGGCTTCCTGCCTTGGTAAAGTCGGGCGTTTCCACATAAGAAATATCGACCTGTGTAGCATCTGTAACTTCTGTAACAAAGCTTTCCGCTTCACAGCTTTCTCCCATTTCCATCATTACCGATACGGGTTCTGCCACCGGTGCAATGGTATCCGCGATAATAAGCGTACACTTATGAGTGAACATACCGCTTTTGACTTCTATTATATATTCACCCGGCTCTGCAATGTCAAACGGCTGACTGTTCTGCGTAAAAAACGCATTTTCATCAGGTTCTTTAAGAAAATCTGATGGCGAAACCGAAACTCCTGCCTCAACTCTGCATACCTTATATGCAAGGCTTCTTATATAATATAATCCGCCCACAGCAGAAGAAGCAGCAAGCATAATCAGGCATATCAGCACAATCAGCCAAGTTTTCTTACTCTTTCTGCTTACGCCTTCTTCTGCCTTCTCAACGTTTTCCTCACCATCCAGATATTCAATATCTTCAGCATTATCCACGTTCATACAGAACTATCTCCATTGATTCTTGGTATACTTTCTTCTGATAACCCTATGTACTTTAATACAAATATTGTTATTTGTCAATATTACTCTTCATTCCCTGAGCTTTTTATATAAGGCTATGATATTCCTCGCGTAAATGATTGCAGCATTGCACTGCCTTTCTTGCCAAAACTTCCATGACATCCAGATATCCTTCTTTAATACAAAAGTCTCTCTTAATCAGGGAAAGCTCCGTACATGCAAGTAAAACTGCTTCCGCCCCTTTACCTGATAGTTCATCGGATATCTGATAAAAGCGAGCCATGTCCACATTTTTTCCGGCTTTTACTTCATTATAAATAATATGCATTACTTTTTTCTGATTTTCCGCATCAGGCAGAATTACCTCAATTCCACGTTTTTCAAGTGTCTTTTGAAATAATTCGCTCTTAATTGTGCCGTCTGTTGCCATTATTCCAACTCTGTTTATCTTTTCTTCTTCAAGGCATAAAGCCGTCTCGTCTATTGCATTTATAATAGGAAGTCCGATTTTATCCTCCAACTCCTCATGAAAATAATGTGCAGTTATACATGGGATTGCTATAATATCAGCCCCGGTCTCCTTAAGCTTTTTCCCGCAGTAAACCATCTGTGGGACAGGATTCTTATCACTTTCTCCTATTATATATCTGGTTCTGTCAGGTATGGAAGGCATACTATAAATAAGCGTATCCATATGCTCCTGATCGGTTTTTGCATCGCTCATCTGTATCAGCAGCTGCAAAAAATATGCCGTTGCCATGGGACCCAGACCGCCTATTATTCCGAGTGTTCTCATGATATGCCTTTCCTCTCCTAATATTATGTACTAAATTATATACTAACAGTTTCCACTCATTATAAAGATTTTGCTCGTTCATGTCAAATGTCTTTAGCATACTTGAAAAAATATGAATTTTCTTATATAATTAAATTATAATACGAAGCAAAGGAGACTTCATTATGAGATTAGTTACCCGTTCTGATTTTGATGGCTTGGCATGCGGTGCCTTATTAAAGGAAATAGGTCTGATTGACAGTTGGAAATTCGCTCATCCTAAGGATTTGCAGGATGGTCTTGTAGAGATTACAGAGAATGATGTACTTGCTAATGTTCCGTTTGTGGAAGGCTGTGGTCTGTGGTTCGATCATCATTCCAGTGAGCATGAACGCAATCAGTTAGCAGGAAAGTATAAAGGAGAGAGCCGTATCACTCCGTCATGTGCACGAATTATTTATGAATACTACGGTGGAAAAGAACGTTTCTCTCACTTCGATGACATGATGGAAGCCGTAGATAAAGTAGATTCCGGCAATCTTACAATTGATGAGATTCAGAATCCGGAAGGCTGGATTCTGGTAGGTTTCCTGATGGATCCAAGAACAGGACTTGGCAGATGGAGAAACTTCACCATACCCAACTATCGATTAATGGAAGAGCTGATGGAATGCTGCAGAACCATGAATACGGATGAAATCCTTGCCCTGCCTGATGTTCAGGAGCGTATCACCATATATAAAGAACAGGATGCAAAATTCAAAGAGATGGTACGGGCGCATACCCGTGTGGAAAAAGATGTGATAATTTCCGATTTACGCGGCGTAGATCCTATCTATTCCGGTAACCGCTTCTTAATCTACAGTATGTATCCTGAACAGAATATCTCTGTATGGATTGTAAACGGAAAGGGTGGTCTTGGATGTTCTGCTGCAGTCGGCTACAGCGTATTAAACAGAACCTCCAATGTCAATGTAGGAAGCCTTATGTTGAAGTATGGCGGCGGCGGTCATAGAGCTGTCGGAACCTGCCAGTTCAGCGATGAGGATATGGATACGAAACTTCCGCAGCTCATTGATGAGATTGTGAATTATAAAGAAGGTTAAATACATAATCTGTACTATATTCTGACTTAAAAAGGGTTCCTCTCACTGGAACCCTTTTTTTCATATTAATTTCTCATTTATCATACTATCAAATAAGTGAATACAAAGCTCGGTTTTTCAAGACGTCCGTTGTACAATATAGACAAATCAACGCAGGGCACGCTTTCGCTGCATTGTCGCTCGTAGCGGTACTAAGCTCGAAAGAACCTCGCTAAGTACCGACGGCTCCATAGCACCCTGCTT
>JAIDPH010000397.1 GCA_029062885.1 Lachnospiraceae bacterium | reverse complement strand
GGGTTTACTATGATGCATATTTGTTCAAGTGCTATTTTCAGTCTAAAGATAGGGATGATGCGACAAGGAGATACGCTTTGGTCAAAAGAATCTGGCAGGACAGGGATGTTCTATTGATCGAAGGGGCAGAAACAAGAACCGGACAGGGAAATGATCTATTAGACGGTGCGAGATCTATTCAGCGCATACTTTGCCCGACACAAAATGCATATACACGGTATCAGGATATTTTGGATAAGGCTGAAGAAGTTGCAGAAAATAAATTGATTTTATGTGCGCTTGGACCGGCAGGCAAAGTATTGGCATATGACCTGATACAGAACGGACATCAGGTTGTTGATATCGGACAGATTGACATGGAGTATGAATGGTATAGGGCAGGGGTAGGCATAAAAGTGCCGAATCCGACAAAGTATGTATCACAGCTTCCGCCGGCTCTAGTTGAGGAAATACATGATGAAAAGTATCAAAGCCAGATCATTGCAGTAATTGACTAGAAGGAAGGGAAATGATATGAATGCTTGTGAGAGAGATTTCTTTATTCAACTGTATGAGTTGATGGAAAAACCGGAATTATTCGTAAGCCTGAAGGAGAACCTGTCAAGATATTTTGACATGAACGGCTACAGGAATATTGCGGTTTACGGCGTTGGAAAGATGGGATCATTGATATTGAGAAATATTGATACAGCACAGCTGGAATCAATTTGTATCATTGACGAAAACAAGTCGGCTGGTTTTGGCAGTATGGAAAAAATCAGTGTCGAAGAGCTTGTAGACAGGAAGGAAATTGACGTGCTCCTAGTTACGCCGCTTTTGGATTATCCTCAGATAGAAGCGCAGATATGCAGCATGTGTGAAATACCTGTCGTTTCGGCAAAAGAACTTATGTGTGACATGATCTATCAGAGTCTTTTCCCTGAAAATAAAGATTGAGGAAACAGTATCATTATGGATAAGAGTGTTATTTTAATTCATTTAGAGAGTTTAAACAATATCACATACCGGATGAACCCACAGCTTTTCCCCAATATCATGCGGATTGAAAGGGAAGGACTCAGTTTCCATAAGTACTTTTCTACGGCAACTTCTACCTGGATGGTGATTTCCGATATGATATACGGCGGACTGGATCTGTACGAGGGATGCCATGCGCTTGAAGAGAAACCGGGAACTTTTTGCTATAAATCAGGACTGTTGGATGATTTTTGCGATCAGGGATATCAGGCAGATGCATTCAGCTTTCCCTTATTTGTGGCAGCTCCAATGCAGGAACATATGCTGTTTGGAAGGAAAGTAGAGCAGAAGGCCTATGCGTCATACAGTGATTTTTTTAATGCGTTTAAAGTGGTTATGACCAGCCGGAATAAATATAGCATAATGATCAGCAGTTATTTGAGCAACGTTTCTAATAATAGCCATGTTATACCGGGACATAGAAGGAACGCTACAAAAAGATGGGAAGACGGATTCCGGTTCATGGATGACATGGTCGGTAGCGTTTTTCGGATTTTAAAGGAAACCGGACAAGAAGAGAATACGATTGTTGTTTTGTACGGAGACCATGGAGATGATTTTTGGGGACATGGATTTCATATGGGCTTGACCCACGCAATAGAGCCGACGGCTCCGCTGATCCATACGCCGTTGATCATCTGGGAAAAGAATCGGTATTGTGGAGAAATCAGCCGCAATCTTGTCAGTACGATTGATATAAGAAAAATGATAGAGCGCATGGTACAGGGGGAAATGCCGGAAGGCAGTATTGAGCGCAGTTTTGCTTATGCAAGAAGTGCGTTTGCGGCACAGCCGGTGAGAGCGGGAACATTTAATAAAAGCTACAGTGTCACAGATGGAAAAATATTGATGCTGGTATCTTCACAAGGGTTGGAAATGTATGATGTGGAGATGGATCCGGCATGCAATTTTAATATGCTGCGCACGTTTGAAATGGTACAGGACAGGCTTATTTTTAATGAAAAAGATGTGTCGGGATTCAAGTTTCATTTTGCGGATTTTATGGATGAAAATGAAAAGAGATATATACGTCAGAAATTTTATTATCTGCGCCCGCAGCTGTATCAGTATGTGGTGGAACGTTATGAAGCAGGCAAAAGAAGCGAGGCCGAAATGAATGATGAAATGTGCTTTCATAAAATAAACCACAGTATGCAGCGGTAGAGCTGTCAAAAGGTGCTGATAGATGGAAAATGTAAAGGATATAATAATTTTTGGCAGCGGTCAGATAGGACGTGAAGCGCTTAGTTTTTTGGGAAATGATAATGTGGCGTGTTTTTGTGACAATAATTTATTATTGGCAGGGACTGAAAAGCATGGAAAGCCGGTTATTTCCTTTGAGGAGCTGAGAAATAAATACAGCGAGGCGGTTATCGTGATCGCAGTAGCCGGCTATGGCGCTTATGCCATTGCGGAGCAGTGCGAGGAGAACAGCTTGTCTGACTATCTGATCTATACTTGGCTGCGAGAGTCTTTTCCTGAGCTTGACGGGGGGAGATTGCTTCATGCTATAAGCGATCCCTTGAACAGGATGCGTATTAGAAAAGATATCTATTTTAAGCGGGTGATGGAACTAAAGGATCAGATAGATTATCTGAAAAGGCATGCAGATATCCGGCATATGAAGCCGGCAGTAGGGAAACTGAGATATCATCAGGAACAGTGTGTGCGGGCTTCGAGTTTGTTTTTACAAAAGATAGAAAAGCTGGAGATTAAGCCTATTTTGTATGGTGGGAATTTGCTGGGG
>JAIDPH010000396.1 GCA_029062885.1 Lachnospiraceae bacterium | reverse complement strand
GCCTATAAAAATGTATTTACGTTTTAATATTATCTGTTACTTACGGATTCGAAAATCCCAATAAGTGCAATCACATTACATATTTATAATTTAATATAGCATACGTTATATTAAAATAGCAATTTCATTTTACATAAAAAATAGTCGGCATTATGTAATGCGACAGGTCTATTTCTTTTAATTTGTTCTGCCTTCCTCACTCGTAGTAAAACCCATAGTCCCCTGCTATCCCAACGTATTCTTTGCAAGTACCCTCAATTCCCGGCTATCCACCGTGCTACCGTAGCATACAAACAGAACTTTTTTAATTAGTGTCTGCTGATTAAGCCAGTTCTATTTCGCACTGACTGGCATGTACCACATATCTGTGGTACGGCCAGATAAATACCAAAAGTATTCGCTTCTGAATCCTAAACAGATTCGACACGAATACAGACAATGCGATGGATGTCAGCTGCGTTTCTTCCAGCTTGGTTACAATACACCCCAGGCCATAGCAGCGTTTGTTTCGGCTAAAAAATCGTTCCACTTCAATCCTGTCGGTGTTATCCTGGTATTCCTGTTTCTTATCCTTTTTTGCATTCGGCGATGGTCTGCTAAGCTTTGGACCTGACAGCCGTATCCCATGTTCTTTGCAGTAAGCACGGTTGGCTCTGGTCCGGTAGATCTGGTCTGCCAGCACACGCTCAGGATAATGACCCGTACGTGACCTATAACGTTGCAATTATTATACCAGAAAGAGGCCCAAAAGTCAGCAAATTATCGGCGTTTAATCACGACAAACACATGAATGTCTAATCCACCTCAAACATAAAAATGGGGTTTTTAAATTTTCATGAGTTCTTCAATAAACTGAGCCGGCACAAAACTTATATTGAACCGTTTCCTTCTTAATGACATTTTCGTCCCTCGTATTTCTATCAGTTTCAGCATGCTCAGACACCACTTCCGTATGATATTCTGGTTCTGTGACGCTGTCTTATCCAGTGTGGTATTTGCATCTTCCTTAAATGTCACATCCAGATGCCAATGCATACTTTCCACTGCCCAATGTCCCCTTACTGCACGGCTGAACAGATCAATCTCTTCTAAAAGGCTGCTGATATAATATCTATATTCCTCTTTCTCTTCGTCCCCTTTTCGGATGGTCTTTTTTCCCATCCCTATACTTTTTAATCCCTTCCACTGCTTCTTCTGGTGCAGCCAGTCGATATCTTCCGTCTGGTAATATTCCCTTATCTCTATCTGGCCATGGGCCTTTTCTACGGTTTTCTTATATCCGGAGCCTTTCTCCAGTTCTTTACACACTTGCGGATCTTCAAAATATAGACGTATATCTGCTTCCAGATTCCCCTGATTTCCCTTTACCGCCAATACATAATCCGCGCGCCTCTTCCGTATTGTCTCAACGATCGCTGTCTGTGTCCCCATTGCGTCTATCGTTACAACCTGTCCTTTTATCTCTATACTCTCCAGCACTTTGGGGATTGCTGTGATCTCATTGCTTTTCTCATCCACTGCCTGCTGCCCCAGACAGTATCCGTCTTCCCTGCTCCACGCGGAAACAATATGGCATGGCTTTGTGTCCTTCCTCTTATCAGAACGCATGGTCTTCCCGTCTACACAGATGATCTTTTTCAGCTTTTCACCTTCATTGCTGTCCAGAAGCTCCTGCCATTTGAGTTGAAGCTGCTGTAAATTTTCAGGCCGTATCATTCCCATGACACGCTGTATGGTATCATGGGATGGTATGCCGTTTTTTAATTCCATATACTGCCTAAAGAATGGTGCATCAGGCATATTTCGAATCTATTGAACTCATACTACAATAGAGTCTGTGAAGAAATCAACAAAAAAAGGATGGACGAATCACATTCAGGCTCAGATGTTCATATTTTGTTCTGTGCCCATATCACGTTTCACTTCATCAATTATTCTCTTCAAAATTTTCAACCTGTTCCATAACCTTGCGAAAAACCTCAGGACTGTACTGTGGTGGATAGCCATTCTTAATCAGGCAAACTTTAATGTCAAATTTGAGTTGATCTCGAACTATCTGATTATTGAGCCAATCTGCAAATGAAGATTTGGTATCAATAATTTCCTTAATCTTTTTCGCCAAAGATCTGCATTTGTCATTAATAGAAACACCATCGACAATTTTATCCTTTCCATACTCAAAGTTATATTCGTCGCGCAATGCCATCAGAATATCATAAAACGCCTTTTCTTCAAACATGAGTCCAACCTTACGAAAACTTTCGCGGTCGACATTCATCTCTTTTAAAATTTGTAACGCTTGAGCGGTTGCATTCTGAATGATTTCTTCAGAAGTCTGCTCCTGCGCAGCTCCAGCTTCTTCTGCTGTAAGATGTTTTCGTCTCTCATGATACTGTTTAATCGTTTCTTCGAGCATTTCCTTAAACTTTTTTGCAGCCATTTGGTTCGTTTTGCTATACTC
>JAIDPH010000395.1 GCA_029062885.1 Lachnospiraceae bacterium | reverse complement strand
TGATAGAATATATTAAAAATTTAAACAATAAATGCCGCATATGAAAAATTTTATTTTTAATAAAGGAACTGTGCATGACTAATATGTGCAAGATGCACAGTTCCTTAGATAAAGGAGCAGGATTATGAGTTCATTTGAAAAGAAATTCGGAAAATATGCAATAAGAAATCTTTCCGTGGTATTGGTCATGTGTTATGCAATAGGATATCTGATTGAAATAATGATTCCAAGTCTTCTTAATTATTTGACATTGAATCCCTATGCAATTCTGCATGGACAGATATGGAGGCTCGTGTCGTGGATTCTGATTCCACCGGAGGAGTCGAATATTTTTTTCACATTAATAATGTTGTATTTTTATTGTTCAATTGGTACAACTCTGGAAAGAACATGGGGGACTTACAGGTATAATGTTTATCTTTTCGGGGGAATGCTGTTTACGATTGCGGGAAGCTTTCTTTTAATGGGATACTGTTACTTCACGCAGCCCGTCATTCCTTTCATGGGACGAATCTTTACGATTAACACGCCATATGAATACTTCAACCTTATTTCGATGATGTTCAGTACTTATTATATTAATATGTCGATTTTCCTTGGCTTTGCGGCAACATTTCCGGATCATTCGGTATTGTTGATGTTTATTATTCCGATTAAAGTAAAATGGCTTGGAGTTATTTATGGAGTTATGCTTTTCATTTCATTCCTGCAGGGAAGTATATATTCCAAGTTTGTTATTGCGGCATCGCTTATGAATTTTATTGTATTCTTCTTCACTTCAAGGAATATGATGCATCTTAATCCGAAACAGATACGTAGGCGGCAGGAATTTAAGCGTGATGTCAGACGGGGAAGCAGCGGTATCACCAAGCATAAGTGTGCTATTTGCGGAAGGTCTGAGGTTGATAGTCCTGGTATGCAGTTCAGATTCTGCTCTAAGTGTGATGGTAATTATGAATATTGCGAGGAACATTTATACACGCATACGCATGTGAAGCGGCAGGGTTAATTAGATTAATGATATAACAGTAAACATGGGAGTAAAACAGGAATGAATCAGGAAATATTGTTTGCACAGACTTTGGAGCAGGTCAGAAAGACTGCGAAAGAACAGGGAAATTGTATTTCTAAGGAGCAGGTGGAGAAGGCGTTTGCCGCTCTTAATCTGGATGAAGAAAAGCTGAATATGGTATTAGATTATCTTAAACAGCATAAGATCGGGATTGGCGAGCCTGTTAATTTGGACGATTATCTCAGTGAAGAGGAAGTTGATTATCTGGAAGGTTATTTAAAGCAGATGGAAGAACTGCCGGAGATAGCGTCTGGAGAGCAGGAAGCGATTACGTTGTCTGCGATGGCGGGCGATACGACCGCACAGAACCGGTTGACTCAGATTTTCCTGCCGAATGTTGTGGAAATCGCGAAGCTTTATACGGGGCAGGGTGTGCTGCTGGAAGATTTAATCGGAGAAGGAAATGTTGCACTTGCTATGGGTGTTACTATGCTGGGAGCGCTTGAGAATGCATCGGAAGCTCAGGGAATGCTCGGGAAAATGATTATGGATGCGATGGAGGAATATATAGCGGAAAACGCAGACGAGGTTGAAAAGGATAGAAAGATTGCCGATAAAGTTAATAAGGTGGCGGATAAGGCAAATGAACTGGCGGAAGATTTACACCGGAAGGTGACTGTGGAAGAATTGATGAATGAGACCGGAATGAGCAGAAAAACCATTGTAGATGCTATGCGCATCAGCGCCGATAAAATAGAAGCTATACAAAAATAGTTCATAAGCTTTTTAAGTGACAGGAGATTCATGGGGGAACATTAGATAAACATGGAATATCAGGATAATGATTTTAAATATTTTATGCAGGACATAGGAAACCTGTATATGGGTGCACGCTATAGTTATAAAGAGATTATAGAGAATGAAATGGTTCCGTTTAAATTAAAGAGTATCATAGAACATTATATTATGAAAGATACGCAGGCGGAGACAACATTGGAGAGCCAGTTTTACTATATGGGCAGTGATGACTTTTCCTTTAAAACATATATGCAGCTCAAGACAAAGGTTAAAGTATGTATGTATATAGAGAAGAAGTCGTTTTTGGGAAAGAAGAAAATGGTCTATAGTAATAGGAATATTCCGCTTGACAAGTTCGTGCAGATGAATCTGGCACAGAAGAAGAAATATGGTGTGAAAATACAGGAAATAGTTATTTCCAAGCTTGCAATGATGTCTTTCAGTTTATGATTATGGACGTGATAAATACGCGATAACTTACAAATTATTTAACGCAGAAAGTACTTGATTTTGACAATGATTTCTGCTAAACTGACTCTACTAGACAAAATCTGGTAAAATTCCCCTTTTACACTGAACCGGTAGAAACAATATTTTTGTTTTTGCCGGTTCTTTTATTTATATACTTTGCTAATTTTCTACGCAAGTGATATAATAAAGCATTAGTATGATAGAAAGGTATGGTAAGAAAATGCAGATTGAACAATTACAGGCTTATACGATACTGGAGAAAAAAGAGATAAAGGAACAAAATTCGCTTGCATATCTGATGAAACATAACAAAACAGGAGCGCGTATTGTTCTTTTGTCCAATGATGATAATAATAAAGTATTTTATATAGGTTTTAGGACTCCGCCTAAGGACAGCACGGGAGTAGCGCATATTATTGAGCACAGTGTTCTTTGCGGTTCAGATAAATTTCCTGTCAAGGATCCGTTTATTGAATTGGCAAAGGGCTCATTAAATACTTTCTTAAATGCGATGACCTATCCGGATAAGACGGTATATCCGGTTGCCAGTTGTAATGATAAAGATTTCCATAATCTGATGGATGTATATCTGGATGCGGTTTTCCATCCGAATATTTATCATGAAGAGAAAATATTTAAACAGGAAGGCTGGCACTACGAGATGGAGAGCATTGATGATGATCTGACCATTAACGGTGTCGTTTATAATGAAATGAAGGGTGCTTATTCATCGCCTGATGAAGTGCTTGCCAGAGAGATTATGAATTCACTGTATCCGAATACATCTTATGCCGTGGAATCCGGCGGGGATCCGGATGTTATCCCCGAACTTACCTATGAGGATTTCCTGGCATTTCATAAAAAATACTATCATCCGTCCAACAGCTATATTTATCTGTATGGCGATATGGATATGGCGGAAAAACTCACATTTTTGGATAAAGCCTATTTATCTAAGTATGATGCACTGGAGGTAGATTCTAAGCTTGCTTCTGAACCGGTCTTTGAGAAACCTGTTTCGGTATATAAAGAGTATCCTATTATGGAGAGTGAATCTGAGAAGGACAACACATACTTATCCTATAATATTTCATTCGGAAATAATCTGGACAAAGAGCAGTATATTGCGTTCCAGGTGCTTGATTATGCACTATGTTCCGCGCCGGGAGCACCGCTTAAGCAGGCATTGATAGATAAGGGAATCGGCAAGGATATTGAGAGTACTTATGAAAACGGCATAAAACAGCCATATTTCTCAATTGTTGCAAAGAACGCCAATAAGGAACAGCTTTCACAGTTCACGGATACAATTGAAGAAATGTTAGAAAAGCTTGCTATTCAGGGATTGGATAAAAAAGCGCTGCAAGCAGGACTTAATTATTATGAGTTTAAATTCAGAGAGGCAGATTTCGGCTCTTTCCCGAAAGGACTTATATTTGGCTTACAGGTGTTGGACAGCTGGCTTTATGATGATAGTATGCCCTTTATCCATATAGAGGCAAATGAGACCTTTAAGGCATTAAAAAAGGCTATTGATACCGATTATTATGAGAAGCTGATTCAGAAAAATCTGTTAAAGAATAATCACAGGACTATAGTTGTAGTAGAGCCGGCCAAAGGCTTGACAGGCAAAAAGGATAAAGCGCTTGCAGAAAAACTAGCGCAGAAAAAAGCAGAATTAACCAAAGAGCAGCTTGAAGAAATTGTGGCACAGACAAAAGCCTTAAAACAATATCAGGAAGAGCCGAGTTCCAAGGAAGATTTGGAAAAGATTCCGCTGCTTACAAGGGCTGATATGAAAAAAGAGGCGGAAAAGTATGTCAATGAGGAGAAAAAAGCGGGTAGTACGGTTCTGTTGTACCATGATATTTTTACCAATGGTATCGGGTACCTGCGATTTATGTTCGACCTGCGTCAGGTACCGGAAGAACTGTTCCCATATGTCGGATTGCTGAAATCCATTTTGGGGCTGGTTGATACGGAGCATTATACGTACGGGGAATTATTTAATGAAATCAATATACAGACCGGCGGTATTAATACGGTGGTCAATACTTATATTGACAGCAGAGACATGCAGAAGTATACGGCAGCTTTTGAAGTTAAGGTAAAGGTATTATATGAAAATCTGGAGCAGGCATTTAATCTTGTAAATGAGATTGTTATGAATTCAAAATTTACGGATACAAAGCGCCTGCATGAACTGATTGCGGAGCTGAAATCCCAAAAACAGGCTAATATGATGTCAGCCGGACATTCACTTGCCGCGGTGCGCGCATTATCATATATATCCAAAACAGCGGCGGTATCCGATCAGGTAAGCGGGCTTCCGTTTTATAGGATGTTAGAAGAGCTTGACAGCGATTTTGATGGCCGCAAGGAAAAATTGATAGAGAATTTGAATAAATTGGCGGTATTTATTTTCAGACAGGAAAATCTGATGGTAGATTATACTGCACAGCAGGAAGGACTGAATAAAATTGATGATTATATAACACATTTTGCCGACAGTCTGTATACTGAGCCTGTTGCATCGCAGAAATATGAGCCGTCTATGGAGAAAAAGAATGAAGGCTTTATGTCTTCTTCGCAGGTGCAGTATGTATGCAGGGCAGGTAACTTCAGGCATAAAGGTCTGGCATATACCGGAGCGCTCAAGGCTCTGAAGGTAATGATGGGTTATGATTATCTTTGGACTCAGGTACGTGTCAAGGGAGGCGCATATGGATGTATGTGCAGTTTTGGTAAGTCAGGGGAGAGCTATTTCGTTTCTTATAGAGACCCGAATCTGGACAAAACGATAGATGTTTATGAGAATGCGGCAGATTATATCAGAAAATTTGACGCAGATGAGAGAACGATGACGCAGTTTATAATCGGTGCAGTCAGTGAACTTGATATGCCAATGACGCCTGCGGCTAAAGGAACTTATTCTCTGGCGGGATATATGACCCATTATACTTATGAGCAGGTACAGAAAGAGCGGGATGAACTTCTGGGTGTACAGCCTGAAACGATCAGGGGGCTGGCGGATTATATCAGTGCATTTATGGAGGATGACTGCCTGTGCGTAGTAGGAAACGAAGATAAGATTAAGCAGCAGAATGAGGTGTTTAAGGAGACGGACTATTTGTTCCATTAAGTAACTACAAAAGAAGGGAGATTATTATGAAAAGAAGGGAAATAGGGATAGCAGCATCCATATTGTTACTTGCGGCATTCATTACAGGCTGTGGCAGTGCCGGGTATGATACTGTGAAAAACGACACCGCTTACGATAACGGCAGTTATTATACTGGCGCAGCATATTCATCAGTGGTTACGGAAGAAGCTTTTGAAGCTGAATATGAGTCGGGGGGTAATGCAAATGCAGCGGGCGCAGAGATGCCTAATGAAAATGTTCAGCAGTCCCAGCGGAAGCTCATTAAGACGGTAGACTTAAGCGTTGAGACGGAAAGTTATGATACTCTGGTTGCCGGGCTTGAGAGCCAGATTGCAGAGCTTGGAGGCTATATTGAATATCAGTACCAGTATAACGGCAGCGGTTATTCCAATTATGAGGAGACCCGTTATGCAAATATGCAGGTTCGCATTCCGGTAAATCGCTTAGAAGAGTTTATAGTCAGGGTGGGTGAACAGTCCAACATTACCAATAAAGAGGAGCGGGTAGAGGATGTCACTTTGCGGTACGTGGATTTGGAGAGCCATAAGAAGGCGCTTCTGACGGAACAGGACAGACTGCTTGATCTGCTTACGGTAGCTGAAACGGTAGAGGATATAATTACGATTGAACAAAGGCTTTCGGATGTGAGATATCAGCTAGAGAGCATGGAATCTCAGCTTAGGACACTGGATAATCAGATTGACTACAGCACGATTAACTTAAGCATCCGTGAAGTAAAAAGGTTGACGCCGACACAGGAAAAGACAGTCTGGGATAAAATAAAGAATGGATTTTCTGAATCAATTTATAATGTCGGACATGGTCTGGTGAATTTCTTTATATGGTTTGTTGTGAATATTCCTTACATAGTTATCTGGGCTGTGGTACTTTTTGTGGCATTCCTGATAATAAAAGCAATTATAAAGAAAAAGAAACTTAGAAAATCTTCCGATAAAAAGTCTCAGAAAGAAGAGGGAAAACACATTAATGGAACAGATGCAGCAACAGGAACATCTACAGGAGCAGAAAACGGTGAATCTACAAAATAATGAGCAGCCAAGGTCGGGTTTTGCCACGCTGATAGGCAGACCGAATGTGGGAAAGTCTACCTTGATGAATAAAATAATAGGACAGAAGATAGCGATTACTTCTAATAAACCGCAAACGACCAGAAACAGGATTCAGACTGTTTATACTTCCGAGGAAGGTCAGATTGTATTTTTGGATACGCCGGGAATCCATAAGGCAAAAAATAAGCTTGGCAATTATATGGTAGGTATTGCCGAGAGGACTTTAGCTGATGTGGACGTGGTATTATGGCTTGTGGAGCCCAGCTGTTTTATCGGGGCGGGAGAGAGGCATATCGTTGAACAGCTTGCTAAGACAAAAACACCTGTTATTCTTGTGATTAATAAAATTGACACTGTTAAGAAAGAAGAAATTCTTGCCGTTATTGATACATACAGAAAACAGTTGGATTTTGCTGAAATCGTACCGGTATCGGCATTAAACGGATATGGAACGGACGACCTGATTTCCTGTATTATGAAATATCTTCCGGAAGGAACGCCTTTTTATGACGAAGATACGGTAACGGATCAGCCTATACGCCAGATAGTATCAGAACTGATTCGTGAAAAAGCTTTGAGATGTCTGGAAGATGAAATACCTCATGGGATTGCAGTGACGATTGAGTCAATGAACTACAGAAAACATATTGTGGATATAGAGGCGACGATCATCTGTGAACGTGAATCACACAAGGGAATTATAATAGGTAAGCAGGGACAGATGCTAAAAAAAATAGGCTCACTTGCCAGACCTGATATAGAAGAACTGGTGGAATCCAAGGTTAATCTGAAGTTGTGGGTTAAGGTAAAAAAAGATTGGAGAGACAGTGATTTTCTTCTGAAAAATTTCGGATATAATCCTAAGGATTCCGAATAGAAAAGTAAAAATAGGCGAACCCTAATAGCATACAGTTGGCTATAGGGGGCTTAAGATGAAGGAGATAAATTACTGGGACAGATTTCTTATGACCGGAAGCGTGTATGATTTCCTGTCATATAAAAATGCACAACAGGATGCAGAAAACGTCAAAGATGAGAGCTTTGACGATAAAGAAAAGTCAGGTGTACATTCTCATGCAGGAATATATAGAGATTACGGGGATGGTTTTAAAGGCTGAACCAATAGGCGAATATGACAGAAGAGTTGTTATTTTGACGAAAGAAAGAGGAAAGCTTTCCGCATTTGCCAAAGGCGCAAGAAGGCAGGACAGCAGATTACTTGCGGCTACCAATCCTTTTTCTTTCGGCAGTTTCAGACTTTATGCGGGAAGGTCTTCTTATAATCTTCTTGAAGCAAATATCAGTAATTATTTTGAAGGATTAAGGACCGATTTTGAAGGCGCTTATTATGGAATGTACTTTTTGGAAGTGATGGACTATTATACCAGAGAGAATAATGAAGATAAAGAAATGTTAAAACTGCTGTATCAGTCGCTTCGGGCGCTTATGCATGAAAAATTTTCTAACGACATGGTGCGCTACATATTTGAAATGAAGGCAATGGTAATAAACGGAGAATTTCCGGGAATTCCCCAAAATGGAAGCTTTGAAGATTCTACCATATATGCCGTGAATTATATTATGACATCTCCGGTTGAAAAATTATATACTTTTACGGTGACAGACACTGTGCTGGCGCAGATAAAAGAGATTGCTGACGAATATAGAAGACGTTATGTGGATAAACCCTTTAAAAGTCTGGAAATACTGGAAGATATAAAGTCTTGAATATTCTCATTAAGTCGGATATAATGTAGTACAGCCGGAGGGAGGGAAAATTTATGAAAAAATGGAAAAAAATTCCTATAGTTATGTCAGCGATAATATTGGCAGCATATTTATTAGCAGGATGCGGCAATGGTAAGTCGGAACCTTCTACTGACATTAGTACGGTTTCCATTAAGAAAGACGGAACAATAGAACATATGATTATAGATTGGTTTGATGAGGAACATAAGGAATGGTATGATATAGACGAGCTTACTGCGAAAGGGCAGGAAAAAATAGACAGCATCAGTGGTGGAACGGAGAATATAGTTATTGAATCAGCAGAAGAAAAAGACGGAAAAATCATCGTTAAGATGACATATAAGACAGGAGAGGACTACACGCAGTGCAACAACAGAGAACTTTTTTATGGTACGGTTGCAGAGGCGTCTGCAATGGGATTTTCCGTAAGGAATATTTATTCGGAAGATGGTACGGCAATGAATGATACAAAACAGATATGGGAAAATCATGTTGTGATCATACAGACAAAAAAGGGAGAAGAACTGGATGTAAATGTATATGACAAAATTCTGTATACCAGTGATAATGTAGTGCGTGCCGGTAATAATGACGTAATAATCAATGCCGGAGAGTCGGATATGATTTCTTGTATTGTTTTTAAATGATAAAATTTCATACTGAGGAAGGAGAATAGTTTAATAATGGAAAAAACGATGGACAAAATTGTTGCTTTGGCGAAGGCGAGGGGATTTGTGTATCCGGGGTCAGAGATATATGGTGGTTTGGCGAATACATGGGATTACGGCAATCTCGGAGTAGAGTTGAAGAATAATGTAAAAAAGGCATGGTGGCAGAAGTTCATCATGGAGAATCCTTATAATGTAGGTGTAGACTGCGCTATTTTAATGAATCCGCAGACATGGGTTGCATCGGGACATCTCGGTGGCTTTTCAGATCCGCTTATGGACTGTAAGGAGTGTCACGAACGTTTTCGTGCCGATAAGCTGATTGAAGATTATGCGCAGGAAAATGGTATTACTTTGAATGAATCCATAGATGGCTGGACACAGCAGCAGATGAAAGATTTTGTAGAAGAAAACAATATTCCGTGCCCGACCTGCGGCAAGCATAATTTTACTGATATCAGGCAGTTTAACCTGATGTTCAAGACTTTTCAGGGTGTTACCGAAGATGCAAAGAATACGGTATATTTAAGACCGGAAACTGCGCAGGGCATATTTGTAAACTTTAAAAATGTGCAGAGAACTTCCCGCAAAAAGATTCCTTTTGGTATCGGTCAGATTGGTAAATCTTTTAGGAATGAGATAACACCCGGTAACTTTACTTTCCGTACCAGAGAGTTTGAACAGATGGAACTGGAATTTTTCTGTGAACCGGGAACCGATTTGGAATGGTTCCAGTATTGGAGAGGATTCTGCCGCGACTGGCTGATTTCTCTTGGTATT
This sequence comes from Lachnospiraceae bacterium, assembly GCA_029062885.1. Lineage (GTDB taxonomy): Bacteria > Bacillota > Clostridia > Lachnospirales > Lachnospiraceae > UBA3282. The sequence continues at coordinate 2,464 of JAIDPH010000395.1, read as the reverse complement.
AAAGAAGATGAGATGCGTCTTAGGGATCATTCTCCTGAAGAACTTTGTTTCTATTCTAAGGGAACGACTGATATTGAATTCCTGTTCCCGTTTGGCTGGGGTGAGCTGTGGGGAATTGCCGACAGGACAGATTATGACCTGACTCAGCATCAGAATACCTCAGGAGAGGATATGTCATATTTTGATGATGTTAAAAACGAAAGATATGTACCATATGTTATTGAACCATCACTTGGTGCAGACCGCGTTGTTCTGGCGTTCTTATGCGCAGCTTATGACGAAGAGGAAATCGGTGAGGGCGATGTGCGTACGGTGCTGCATTTCCATCCGGCGCTTGCGCCTGTTAAGATTGGTGTTCTTCCACTCTCCAAGAAATTGAACGAGGGTGCGGAGAAGATTTTCACCGAGCTGTCCAAAAAATATAACTGCGAATTCGATGATAGAGGTAATATAGGTAAACGTTATAGAAGACAGGATGAAATAGGCACACCGTTCTGCGTTACATATGATTTCGATTCCGAAACCGATGGATGCGTGACGGTCAGATTCAGAGATTCTATGGAGCAGGAACGTGTGGCAATCAGCTGCTTGAACGCTTACTTTGCAGATAAATTCGATTTCTGATTTTCATATAGGAATGATAGAAAGGACAAAGACAGATTATGAAGCCATATGGTGTAAATGAACTAAGACGTATGTTCCTGGAATTTTTTGAAAGTAAGGAACATTTAAAAATGAAGAGTTTTTCGCTTGTGCCGCATAATGATAACAGTCTGTTGCTCATTAATTCAGGCATGGCGCCGTTAAAACCCTATTTTACGGGCCAGGAGATACCGCCGAGACGGCGCGTGACGACCTGCCAGAAGTGTATCCGTACCGGTGATTTGGAAAACGTGGGTAAGACGGCAAGACACGGTACATTTTTTGAGATGCTTGGAAATTTCTCTTTTGGAGATTATTTTAAGCATGAAGCTATTGCATGGTGTTGGGAATTCCTCACAGAAGTAGTCGGATTGGATGAGGATAGGCTTTATCCGTCTATTTATGAAGAAGATGAGGAAGCGTTTGAAATCTGGACTAAGGAAATCGGAATAGCGCCGGAGAGAATTTACCGTTTCGGTAAAGGCGATAACTTCTGGGAGCATGGTTCCGGACCCTGTGGTCCCTGTTCAGAGGTTTATTATGACCGCGGTGAGAAATATGGCTGTGGCAAGCCGGATTGTACGGTAGGCTGCGACTGCGACCGCTATATGGAAATATGGAACAATGTATTTACGCAGTTTGATAATGATGGTAAGGGGAATTATACAGAGCTTAAGCAGAAAAACATTGATACAGGAATGGGCCTTGAGAGACTTGCTTCTGTCGTTCAGGATGTGGATTCCATCTTTGATGTCGATACAATTCTGGCTCTTCGAACAAGGGTATGTGAAATAGCAGGTGTTACCTATAAAGAAGATTATGATACTGACGTATCCATCCGTATCATTACTGACCATATCCGCTCTGCAACGTTTATGATTTCAGACGGAATAATGCCGTCAAACGAAGGCAGGGGATATGTCTTAAGACGTATAATCAGAAGAGCGGCACGTCAGGGACGTAAGCTGGGAATTCAGGGTGTTTTCCTTGCAGACCTTAGTAATACTGTCATAGAGGGCTCCAAAGACGGTTATCCGGAATTGGATGAAAAGAAAGAATTTATCTTCAATGTTTTAACACAGGAAGAGAATAAATTCAATAAAACAATAGATCAGGGCCTAAGCATTTTATCAGAAATGGAAGAAAACCTGACAAAGGAAGGAAAGAAAGAATTATCAGGCGAGGATACGTTTAAGCTGTATGATACTTATGGATTCCCGATTGACCTTACGAAAGAAATTCTGGAGGAAAAGGGATTTACTGTTGATGAAGCCGGTTTTAAAGCGGCAATGGAGGAACAGAAAGTCAAAGCGCGTAAGGCTCGTAAAGTGACGAATTATATGGGCGCTGATGTGACTGTATATGAATCCATAGATCCAAATGTAACCTCTGAATTTGTTGGATATGATAAGCTTGTTCATGATTCTAAGATATCCGTTCTGACAACTGAGACTGAATTAGTAGAAGCTTTGACAGATGGTGAAATCGGCACTATTTTTGTAGATGAAACTCCATTTTATGCGACGATGGGCGGCCAGGTCGGAGATGTCGGTATTATCCGAAGTGCTGACGGTGAGTTTAAAGTAGAAGACACTGTGAAGATGTTAGGCGGTAAAGTAGGGCATATCGGACGCATGGTATCGGGTATGTTTAAAGTGGGCGATACCGTTACGTTGGAAGTAGATACAGAGAGAAGGACTGCAACCTGCAAAAACCACAGCGCGACACACCTTTTGCAGAAAGCGATCCGTACGGTACTTGGAACGCATGTAGAGCAGGCCGGCTCTTATAATGACGGTGAAAGACTGCGTTTTGACTTTTC
>JAIDPH010000394.1 GCA_029062885.1 Lachnospiraceae bacterium | reverse complement strand
GAAAAATGGAAATTAAAAAAATATAGAAAAATATAGATTCCCATGATACTATATAATCAAGAAAGTAAGTAAAAAACTATAGATGGCAAAGGCTATCAGGCCGCATGAGAGGGTAATGCATATGTCAGAACCGATAAGAGTGCTTCATATTGTTGGAGCTATGTATCCGGGTGGAATAGAAAATTTTATTATGAATCTTTACGAAAAAATAGATAAAGAAAAGATTCAGTTTGATGTTGCTGTTCACATGAGAAAACCCGACGATTATGTAGAAACAATAAAGCAAATGGGTGGAAAGATATATGAGCTTCCCAGACTGACAAAAAGACCGATACAGAACCTCATTCAAATTTATCGTATTGTGAAGGATAATCAGTATAAAATCGTCATCAGACACACCGCAAATGCGCTAGCCGCACCTCAGCTGCTTATGGCCAGAATAGGAGGTGCGCATACCATATGCCATTCCCATAGTGAACAGGATTCGCAGAAACTTTTGCACAATTTAGGAAAATTATTGATGGGTGCAGCTGCTTCGGAGCGCTTTGCCTGTTCCGAAAAAGCCGGGCAATGGATGTATGGGAGAAAAAGCTTTCGGATAGTTCATAATGCAATTAATATTAAAAAATTTATGTATAATGCAGACGCTGCCGGAAAAGTAAGGGAAGAGTTTAATTTAGGGAAATGCCGGGTATATGGATATATTGCTAATTTTATTCCATCGAAAAATCATATGTATCTACTAAAAATATTCAAAGAAATTTCCCTGCTTGATAAAGAAGCCCGGTTTTTTTGTCTGGGAGACGGTTTGCTAAGACCGGATATAGAATCCGAGATAAAGCGCCTTAAGCTCGAGAATAAAGTAGTGCTCACAGGAATCAGGAAGGACGTGGAGAACTTTATGTCCTGTTTTGATGTGCTGATTTTTCCTTCTATTTATGAGGGACTACCACTGACGCTTATTGAGGCACAGGCATCAGGTCTCGCATGTCTGGTGTCGGACACTGTTACAAAGGATATTATTGTATCTCAACATTTAGTGAGATATGAATCCATAGAAAAAGAACCGGCAGCATGGGCAAAAGAGGCAGTTATGATGGGAATCGACACCGATAGGAGTTGTCAGCATGAGTCCATTGCTAAAGCAGGTTATGATATAGAAGCATTGGCACAATGGTATGAGAATTACTTTACGGATATACTTAGTAAAAAATAACAATCGGAGAACATAAATGAAGATTTTATTCCACATAAACAGCATGGGACGCGGAGGCGCGGAGCGGGTAGTAAGCATATTAAGTCATGCTTTTGTTCAGAAAGGGCATGAGGTAATACTTACAACACAATGGTATTCTGAAAACGAGTACGAAACAGACAAACAGGTCAGACGGATTTCTGTGGGGCTGACAGATAATGATATGAATCGAAACAGGCTTTTCAAAGCATGGCTTCGGTTTACCAGACTCAGAAAATGTATCCGTGCGGAAAAGCCGGATTTAGTAATATCATTTTGTAATAAAGCAAATTTCAGAAGTGCTTTTGCGATGTTTGGTATGAAAGTACCTCTACTGATATCGGTAAGGAACGACCCTCAGAAAGATTATGCACCGTACAGGATACCGACATGGTATATGGAAAGAAAAGCGGCTGGCGGCGTATTCCAGACACCTGATGCTATGCGTTTTTTTTCTAAAAGACTTCAAAAAAAGTCTCGTATTATATTTAACCCATTATCAGAAAAGTATTTGGATTCAGGAGATAAAGTTCCACATTTAACAATAAGAAAAAAAGAAATTGTTACAGCGGGTCGCATAAGCAGGCAAAAAAATCAGCTGCTATTGCTGCGTGCATTCCAAATTATTTTGAAAAAATACCCTGAGTATATATTAAAAATTTACGGCGAAGTACAGGAAAATGACTTTTACGAAGAACTTCAAAGGTATATTAACAAAACCGGATTACAGGATAAAGTGCTTTTTATGGGGGTTACAGATACGCTGCGCGAGGAGATACAGAATGCGTCAGTCTTTGTATTACCTTCGAATTATGAAGGAATGCCAAATGCCCTTATAGAAGCGATGGTGCTTGGACTACCCTGCATTGCTACGGACTGTCCGTGTGGTGGTGCAGCGTTATTGATTCAGAATGAAATTTCCGGCAAATTAGTTCCCACCGGACAGGTGGAACCATTGCAGCAAGCTTTGGATGATATGCTTTCAAATCCGGAAAAAGCAGAGCTTATGGGTAAAAATGCAAAAAAAGTATTGGAAAAGGTTCATCCGGATAGAATATGCAATGAATGGATAAAGTATATATCAGAAATAATGACATCTTAACTTACATGCTTCATATTTGTGATTTTTTATTAAATTTTCTTACTTGCAAATTAATACTGGTTTTTTTGTTATAAATGCGTATAATACTTATAAAAGTATATTTATTATATTCAGATAGGAAGTTACAAACTATGTATCAAATTGATTTTGAAAATCCCGTTCACGTATTTTTCATTGGAATAGGCGGCATCAGCATGAGCGGTCTGGCAGAGATACTAATTTCGGAAGGTTTCAAGGTATCAGGTTCTGACAGGCAGAAGTCTCCACTCACAGAAACTCTGATAAGCAAAGGCGCCTCCGTTTATTATGGACATAAAAAAGAAAACCTCACCCCTCGCCCTGATCTAATTGTTTATACAAGTGCTATAAAAAACGACAATCCGGAGCTTGCTGCGGGTAAAGAACTTAATATTCCTATTATTACCCGTGCACAACTTCTTGGACAAATGATGAAAAATTATAAAATGCCCATTGCCATCAGTGGCACTCACGGCAAGACTACCACTACTTCCATGTTATCATGTATTCTGTTGGAAGCAGATACAGATCCGACTTTATCCATTGGCGGTATTTATAAAGAAATAGGCGGAAATTTCCGTCTTGGAAAATCCGACTATTTTGTAACTGAGGCATGTGAGTATACCAACAGTTTTTTAAGCTTTTTTCCAAAAATCGGTATTATCCTCAATATAGAGGAGGATCATTTGGACTTTTTCAAAGATATTAACGATATTCGTAATTCCTTCCATAAATTTGCCAAGCTGTTGCCCTCCGAAAGCGATGGCGGCGCGCTAATTATCAACGGTGATATTCCCAACTTGGAAGAAATTACGGTTTCTCTCCCTTGTCAGATTATAACTTATGGCTCATCCTCTTATTGCAACTATATACCTACAGATATTACATTTGATGAATTTGGACACCCTTCGTTTATTCTGACAAAATCAGATGGTACAAATGAAGGTTCATATTCTCTCTGTGTTCCGGGACTCTATAATGTCTACAATGCATGTGCTGCCATCGTTGCTGCGAAGCTCCTTGGTATTGACAACAACATTATAAGTAAGGCATTATCTGACTTTAATGGAACAGACCGGCGTTTTGAATATAAAGGGAAAGTAAACGGTTTCTCTATAATAGATGATTATGCACACCATCCTACAGAAATTACACAAACCTTAAAAGCTGCGAAGAATTACCCCCATAAAACCATTTGGTGTGTATTTCAGCCGCATACTTATACAAGAACCAAGGCATTTCTTTCTGAATTCGCTAAAGCCCTGTCGTTATCTGACAAGATTATTCTGGCAGACATATATGCAGCCAGAGAAATAGACACTTTAGGAATCAGTTCCGGAACACTGCAGGAGGAAATAGAGAAACTCGGACACGAATGTTATTATTTTTCTTCTTTTGAAGAGATTGAAAATTTCATTTTGAAAAATTGCACAAAGGATGATTTGTTGATAACTATGGGTGCCGGAGATGTCGTTAAAATAGGAGAAAACTTACTTCGAAAATAATTTTCCACAATATCCACATAAAAAGAACCTATCGTTCGTTCTTTTGACTGTGGATATTTTTTGTCGCTAATTCCTCACATAGATTTGTTATCCACATTTTCCACATACAATATGAACAAATGTTCGTTTTTTCTTTCTGGCAAATTGACTATATCTTTTTAAAATTCCCCATGCTATAATTTGTCTTGCCTTAAAAGTGCAGGGTTGGCAATAACAGCCGATTTTATAATGATGCACTTTCTTATGGCATTAAAAAGAGGCGGGTTACATAATATGAGCAATTTGACTATCTATCAGGATAATTATACAGATGCAACGGTTATCTCTAACCGTTTTATTGACGAATATATGAAAGCTGCCAATGACGCGCAGATAAAAATCTATCTGTATCTAACCCGTATGATAAGCGCCAGACTTACCACGAGTGTTTCAGAAATTGCAGATATATTTAATTATACGGAAAAGGATGTCCTTCGTGCGCTAAAATATTGGGAGAAAAACCGTCTGCTTACATTGGATTATGACGAGGCAAAAAATCTGAAGGGTATTCATTTACTGGATTTGAATGCTTCTACAGTTCTTCCCGTACAGAATTCCACCGCATCCACGCCAATATGCATCGTACCGATTTCATCAAAATTAAGTGCTGTAGACGGGGAAATGCCAGAAGACGACCCTTATGAAAAGCCGTCTTATACATTGGATCAGTTAAAGGCTTTTAAGTCAGATGAGGCAGCTTCCAGACTATTATTTATTACAGAACAGTATTTAAAGAAAACATTAAGCGCATCGGAAATGAAGTCGATTCTTTTTATTTCGGACAAGCTGGGATTTTCGGAAGATTTAATAGATTATCTTATTCAATACTGCGTAGACCGCGGCAAGAAAGATTTAAGATATATTGAAAAAGTTGCAATCAACTGGGCGCAGGAAGGAATTTCCACACCTAAACAAGCGGCCCGTTACGCGCATAAATATGACAAGGTCGTATATGACATTATGAAGGCGCTTGGCAAATCCAGTACACCTACAGAAACCGAAGTGACCTACATAACCCGCTGGACCAAAGAATTTTCCTTTGAGTCCGATGTTATTTCAGCGGCCTGTGAGAAAACGGTCCTTGCCACAGATAATCATCGTTTTGAATATGCCGACAGTATTTTAAGCAGTTGGTACAAAGCGGGGGTCCATCACAAAAGCGATATACAGCTCATTGAAGAGAATTATCATAAAAACAAAGCAGCAAAAGCCTCTTCAAATAATAAATTCAATCAGTTCAGGCAAAATCAGTATGATTTTGACATGCTTGAAAAAGAACTGTTAAGTAACTGAAACTATTCATTATGATTTTTTCCAAAGGAGCATCACAGTGCCGCTAACCAATACACAGTATGACATTATACTCCGTGACTATGAAAACAGACAATTAAAGAACCGCCATGAACTGGAACGTAAAACGTCATATGTATACGATAATGTTCCTGGTTACCGCGAGTTAGATGATTCCGTAGCCACCATTTCCGTCCTGAATGGTAAAAAATATCTGGAAGGCGATGAAGCTGCAATGGAGGACTTAAAAAATCAGCTTGCGGAGATTTCCGGAAGAAAGACTCAGCTTTTAATTAACGCCGGACTTTCCGAGGATTACTTAAAACCGGCTTATACCTGTTCTGACTGTAAAGATACCGGATATATTGATGGTCAAAAATGCCATTGCTTCAGGCAGGCTATGATTACACTTCTATATGAACAGTCCAATATCCGTGAAATGCTTCAGAGTGAAAATTTTGACACTTTATCTTACGAATATTATGACGGAGAGAATTTATCACATTTTAGAAATGCCGTAATGACCTGTCAAAATCTTATTAAAAATTTCAATTCCGACTATCATAATTTATTTTTTTATGGTACAGTGGGTACAGGGAAATCTTTTTTGTCAAACTGTGTCGCCAAAGAACTTATCGAGAGCGGTCATTCCGTCATTTATTTTAGTTCGGCAAGCCTTTTTGACCTATTATCCAAATATTCTTTTGATTACAAAAACAGAGATGAACAAAGAGATAAATACAACGATCTTTATCAGTGTGATTTACTGATTGTGGATGACCTGGGCACCGAAATGACGAATCAGTTTGTTGCAACACAACTCTTTTCGTTATTGAATGAACGCCATATGTGGAAGAAGTCAACCGTTATCTCTACTAATCTCTCTTTAGAGGAATTGAGGAACAGGTACTCCGACCGTATCTTTTCCCGCATAACCAGTCATTATGAACTCTGTAAATTGACCGGCCCTGATATTCGTATGTACAAAAAACGATTACTGAACAGAAAGTGAGGGTTTTACAATGGCAAAGCGTGAAGAAAAAAGGAATCTGGAAACCATTCCAGTTGGTTCTCTCGGCATCATTCCGTTGGAAGGCTGCAAGTCTCTGGGTGAAAAAGTAGACTATTTTCTTGTAAAATGGAGAGCCGAACGTGAAAGTGAACATAAAGACAGCCTCGCATTTACAGGATATCAACGGGATTCCTATATATTAAACGCCAAAGTGCCACGTTTCGGTTCCGGCGAAGCTAAAGGCGTCATCAATCAGTCCGTCCGCGGTACCGACCTTTACATTCTTGTAGACGTAGCAAATTATAGTCTCACATACTCTCTATGCGGACACGAAAACCATATGTCACCTGATGACCATTATCAGGATTTAAAGCGTATCATTGCTGCAGTTGGCGGTAAAGCAAGACGTATTACCGTAATAATGCCGTTTTTATATGAAAGCAGGCAATCCAAGAGAACAACCAGAGAATCCTTGGACTGCGCTCTTGCATTACAGGAAATGGTCAATATGGGAGTCGATAATATCATTACTTTTGACGCCCATGACGCCAGAGTACAGAATGCAATTCCACTGCACGGCTTTGAAACCGTCCAGCCCTCCTATCAATTCATTAAGGGCTTACTAACCAATGTAAAAGGACTAACCATCGATAACAATCATATGATGGTAATAAGCCCCGATGAAGGCGGCACAAGCCGGGCTATATATATTGCAAATGTTCTGGGGCTCGATATGGGTATGTTCTACAAACGAAGGGACTATACACAGATCGTAAATGGTCAAAACCCTATTGTTGCACATGAATTTCTTGGAAGCAGCGTAGAAGGTAAAGATATGATTATTTATGATGATATGATTTCTTCAGGAGAAAGCGTACTTGAAGTTGCCGCTGCCTTAAAGAAACGCAATGCAAAGCGAATCTTCATATTTGCATCATTCGGATTATTTACATCAGGATTGGAGCGCTTTGATAAATCATACGAAAGCGGTATCATCGACAGAGTACTGACTACCAATCTCATATATCAGACTCCGGAGCTGTTGAAGCGTGAATGGTACATTAACTGCGATTTGAGTAAATATATCGCTTATCTGATTGATACACTTAACCACGACAGTTCGATAAGTGATCTTCTCAATCCGGTAGAACGTATACATTCTATCATGGCAAGATATAATGCCGGAGAATTGGATTAATTAAATAAGTATATTCCGGTCAGTTCGAGACCTTCCTGACCGAAACGCCCACAGGGCGTAGAAAAAAACAAAACTAAAGGAGACAACTAAATATGAAAAATCAAGTAACATCCATTGTTCAAGCGGCTATGATTGCCGCTCTCTATGTTGTGCTTACTTTTATAGCCAACACCTTTGGACTTGCCAATTATGCTATTCAGGTCCGTATCTCAGAAGCACTCACAATTTTACCCTATTTTACGCCTGCTGCCATACCGGGTCTCGTAATTGGCTGTCTGCTCAGCAATATTCTGACCGGCTGCATTCTTCCGGACATTATTTTCGGCAGTATCGCAACACTGATTGGTGCACTTGGCACATATATACTTCGGAAATGGAAGTGGTGCGCACCTGTTACACCAATTCTTGCTAACGCATTGATTGTACCGTTCGTGTTGATCTATGGATATGGATTTCTGATAGAAGGCGTTTCCACCGTGTACTGTTACGGATATTATTTTATCACTGTAGGGATTGGCGAAATAATTTCCTGCGGCATTCTAGGGATGCTTCTTTTGCATACCTTAGAAAAATACAAAAACAAAATTTTTGCGTAAATACGCTTGACCAATTACAAAATATTAGCGCAGGCTCAGCGGTCTGCGCTAATATACTTTAATTAAATAATTCATAATAAATCGGTATTGTCAGAAATACAACCCACATCGGATGCCATGCGCTATACACAAAACCTGCAAAGAGAAAAACAAATATCACCAGAAGCGGATAACAAAAACATGAAAGCTTTTTTTTCTTAACAGCCTGAATGGCGCTGCCTATTATCGGCACCAAAAGAAAAATCAGCCAGCCCGGATGCCACATCCCGTAAACACAACCTATTACAATATAAATAACAAGTGCTATCAATCCTAACGGAAGCTCTGTCTTTTTCCCATGTACAAATATATGCCCTTTTGCCTTTTCTCCGTTTACATAGACTCCATTCTTATCTATATGTACATCATCTGTTGAGTCGGTTACGTGAATACCATTCCACCCCACATGGACTTCTCCGTCTTTATCCTTCACATGAATCCCTTTGAAACCTACATGAACATATTCCTCTGACTCCGGCTCAGTCCCCTCTGCCCGACTTCCTTTTTCGTCATCTTCCACTCGTGTCTCCGCAATCTCTTCTTTCGGAATAATGTCATCATCCGTTTTCAGCAAATCATCCAGAGAAACTTGGTACAACCGCGCGAGCAAGATTAAATTATCAGTATCCGGTGAAGCCTCTGCACGTTCCCATTTACTGACCGCCTGTCGGCTGATTCCTAATTTTTCTGCCAGTGCTTCCTGCGACAGATTATTTTCTTTCCTTAATGTAACAAGCCTGTTTGCAATTTCAATATTCATAATCTATGATTTTCTCCTTCCTCGATATGTTTACCCACTTTGCTGACTACTAGCCGTGGCTGTTTGATGCTTTTATCATATGAAAAAGGCTTAGGTTGCGCCATCTACTCTAGTTTTCAAAAGCGCAACTATCGGTTGCAAAATCTATAACAGGCTCAAATACGGTTATTTTCTCTTTCCATACCTCAATCAAACTGTCCAATGTCCATTGCGCATTGGCCGGACTTGTAGAAGGGAGCGGAATATCTTCCCACCCTATTTTCTTTTTTATGTACTTTTGATAATATTTATGTGCCGTACCGCCATTTGTATAGATCCTTCGTATTTCGGTTTTTTTCAGCAGCCTTCCTATATCATTAGGAACCACGTTCTTAATACTGCTGTCACTTGAACCGGCAATCTCACAGCTTGCAATCACATCCCACATTGCAACATGATTGGACAATATCATCTGTTTTTTCTCATCTATCGTCTCCGGAATCCGGCAGTCAAACACTGCTGCCATTACCTTCCAATAGCGGTTTTGCGGATGATTATAGAAAAACTGTCCCTCTCTGGACTTCACGCTTGGAAAAGAACCTAATATCAATATTTCTGACTTTTCATTATATATTGGCGGTATATTATGATACTCCATCCGCATTCTTCCTTTCCCCGTATAAATATTCCCAGATAATCGTCTAATCTAATTCTGCTTCTTTCTAACATAGGTTATAAAGTGATTTCCGTTCTCTGTAAGCCATTCCGTAGAATCATTCATACCTTTTTTGTAGACAGTTCCTGTAATCGGATCCATTACAACAATATTAAACTCGTTGAATCCTACAATCAGTACTGCATTGCCATCCCGAAGCATCGCCAGCACCGGTATATCCATATTTACATAGTAAAGAACCGCATCCAGACTGCAGCCTGTTAAATCCAAAATCTGTATATCATTTAGGTTTGCTTCCAAAATGGTGGAAACCGTTTCACCCTGTTCCAGAAGATACTTCGTCCGCTTTGATACTCCCTCATACTTAAGGATTGTATCCAGGCAAACTGAAAGACTTGTATTATACTCAGTTACCTGTTCTCCTTCAATAGCCATAATCTGATTACGGCTGCTTCGTGTGCTCCTCTTCCATATATATTCTCCCTCATCATTGACTACAACTCCTGCATTCGCATAAGCATAAATTACAGCTTTTCCCGGACTAGAGAAAATTCCTTCAATTCCATTTTTTCCATATACATAAAAGGCGTCCTCTGCCTCTTCGTTATTTTGAATAGAAATATCACGATTTCCCTCGAAGAGAACCTCTTTGGGGGTAAGTATTTTTAGTGATTTTACATCTATTTCTTCTTTAACGGCGATTTCCAATATGGTTTCATATATATCTATTGCTACGCTTATTATACGATTTCTTTCCGTAGTTGCTTTCTCTGTGCTTACAATCTGATCATTAACCGTGGGAATATATTCTTCTGTTTCTGCATCCCACATTACTCTGGATAAAATAATCTGATTACCCTCAATCACACTATCTATAACAAAAATATCTTTTTCCCTATATGTTTTTAAAACCTCACCGGTGTCGCCTTGTATCTTCAGGCAATACATAGGGAATGTGTTAATGCCCGTATAATCATTCTCGATATCCGGCTGCTTTACAAGTCCGTAAATTAAATCTTCTTCCATAAAACCAATAAGTGTAATATACTCCCCACTTCCGGCGTTTATCTCCGTTTCGGTTTCCGTACTCAAATTCAGGAGTTTTAAAGTAGTGCAGCCATATTTATTTCCGCCTTCCTGCCATACAAGCATCTTATTCGACTTGGATACCTTAAAGTTATCCTCAGTTAGACCTGAGACTATAACGGAAAAATCTCTATCTGCCAGATTGATTGCATAAACGCTTCCTTCCAGCATAATGTAGCAGATATCCGATTTATTGATATATGCCAGTTTTTCAACGTCACTTCTCAGCAATTCATAAGATCTGTCATATGGAATATATACCAATTCCTCAACCACATTGCTCATACTGTTATAAAAATACACAGAAACTCCCACTTCGCCCTCGTGCCTGCCTCTGTTCATGTAACCGTATACTAAAAATTCCACATTCCCCACTTCATCTACATTCAATATCTTTATTTTATGGCGATTATAGCTGTTCCTATAGTCCGTAATATCCCCGCCATTTTCGTAAAAGGAAAAAAGAATTGCCAGCTTCTTATCGGAAACGTTATAGCTGTATAACTTATTCGAACTGACAAAAGCAAAGACATTTCCTCCGTCGCTTTCTTTCATTTCTACATCCTTGTCCACAATGCCAAGCATAATCTTATCATTTGCGAAAACATCCTCTTCCTCATCAAAAATCTGCGTCATTTCCCTTTCAAAATCCAAAAGATACATACGCTCAGGAGTATATCGGATGCGATAAAATTCCCTGACCTGATAATAAGTTTTCTTTCCGTCGTTTCGCGTAAGAACAGAATATTCCAAGCTAAATGAGCCTGTCCTCTCTTCCAGTTCTTTTATATCTACTACGGTGTCTGTTACCTGCTCCACTATCAAGTCACCCCATGTTACCTGATTGAAGCTGCTGTGTATCGTCACCTTATGAAAAGTCGAATTATCTCCTTCAGAATTGGATTCCAGATATTTCGTCAATTCTGCTGCCGCTTCCCTGTCAAAAGTACGGTTGTGGAAGTCCAGAACATATTCCAGTTTTTCCTGAATATACATCGACTGCGTTTGAACGATTCTCGTATAATAACGAATAGTATCTCCATCAAATGGTGTCAAAAGCAGTACAAACATATACTCCTCGTCAGTACTGATTAAATCCTTCAAAGTAACTTTACACTGAATTGTATCTTTTATTTCATTATAATTCTCAATCGGCGTACTTTCTACCAGTCGTTCCCCGTTAATGCTCCGAACCTCAAAAGCAATTGTATCAATCGCATTTCCGTAAGTTTCTATCATAAAAGACACATTTCTGTCTTCTCCGATTGGCAGTAATGTATCCCTCAGATAACGGGTGTCCATACTATGTGCATAACCATGCAGCCTGTTAACCTTATATTCATCTATCATCATAGTAACAACGGGAAATTCAGCCTCACCCATTTCGGTTGTCATATCCGTATTTCCATTATTCATAGCTCCGCTGATAAAAAATAACGCCGCTATAAAAACCACGAGAAGATATATTCCCTTTATAATCACTTTTTTCATATTATAAAATTCCTTCTATTTGGTACTTTCAATAATCAGTATGCCCTATTTAATATTATATAGGCAATTGTGAAACACTCTGTTTTGTACAATATGCAGCAACAAAAACAAAGGTTTGCAATTACCTATATATTAAAT
>JAIDPH010000393.1 GCA_029062885.1 Lachnospiraceae bacterium | reverse complement strand
ATAAATAATAAATGAGAGTGGAAATAATATGGCACAGAAGAAGAAAATTAAAACGACAGTAGTGTCGCAAAAGGGAATTGCAGAAAATATATATGATTTATGGTTGGAGACTGAGTTGGCTTTAGATGCGCATCCGGGACAGTTTGTGGCGGTATACCCGAAGAATGCGGAGACACTTCTTCCGCGGCCTATAAGCATATGCGAGGCGGATAAGGAGAAGGGAAGACTGCGTCTGGTATACCGGATTGCAGGTAAGGGAACCGGAGAGTTTTCTTCTTACCGTGAAGGTGATACTGTGGATATTTTGGGCATTTTAGGGAATGGATTTCCGATTGAGAAGGCTAATGGTAAAAAAGTATTTCTGATGGGCGGAGGTATTGGCATTCCGCCGATGTTACAGCTTGCTAAGGAATTAGATGCCGAAAAGCAGATTATACTCGGATATAGGAATAATGATTTGTTTTTGAGAGAAGATTTAGGGCATTGCGGAGATGTCTATATTGCTACGGAAGATGGCAGCGTGGGCAGCAGGGGTAATGTCATGGATGCTATTAAAGAGAATAAGCTTACAGCGGACGTAATCATGGCATGCGGCCCGATGCCGATGCTGCGTGCGATTAAGCAGTATGCAGCCGAGAATGGGATTGAGGCATATATTTCTCTGGAAGAACGGATGGCATGCGGCGTAGGTGCATGTCTGGGTTGTGTATGCAAAACAAAGGAAGTGGACCACCATTCTCACGTGCACAATGCGCGTATCTGTACTGATGGTCCGGTATTTGAAGCAAAAGAGGTGGATATCTGATGAATACTAAGGTTACAATTGCAGGAGTTACACTGAAAAATCCGGTTATGACAGCGTCAGGGACCTTTGGTTCCGGAATGGAGTATAGTGATTTCGTGGATTTGAACAGATTGGGGGCAGTAGTGACCAAAGGCGTCGCCAATGTGCCATGGGAGGGTAACCCAACGCCGCGTGTAGCAGAAGTGTATGGAGGAATGTTAAATGCTATAGGCCTGCAGAATCCGGGAATTGATGTTTTCGTGGAAAGGGATATTCCTTTCCTGAAAAAATATGACACATGTGTCATTGTGAATGTATGTGGCAAGACAGTAGAAGATTATCTGGAAGTGGTAGACAGACTTGCTGATGAACCGGTTGATTTGCTGGAAATCAATGTGTCCTGTCCAAACGTAAAGGAAGGCGCCATAGCCTTTGGGCAAAAGGCGGACTGCCTGTATGACATTACATCACAAATAAAAAAGCATGCCAAACAGCCAGTTATTATGAAGCTAAGTCCAAATGTAACGGATATTACAGAGATGGCGAAAGCAGCTGAGGCAGCAGGCGCGGATGCGCTTTCAATGATAAATACCATAACGGGAATGAAAATCGATATTCATAAGAGAAAATTTGTACTTGCCAATAAGACCGGCGGTTTGTCAGGTCCGGCAATTAAACCGGTGGCGGTCAGAATGGTATATCAGGCAGCGCATGCGGTTAAGATTCCCATTATAGGTATGGGTGGTATCGCGAACGCAGAGGATGCAATAGAGTTCCTTCTGGCAGGGGCTTCAGCGGTAGCAGTCGGTGCCATGAACTTCGTCAATCCATATGCAACGGTAGAAATCGTTGAGGGCATAGAATCATATATGCGCAGTAGCGGCATAGAAGATATAAGTGAGATAATCGGGGCGGTGGAATAATTATATTTTGATAATGATGTTTTACAAATAATAGAGCACTATGGAAAATTTGGAATTTATTACAGATATTAAGTCATATACAGTAATTGAAAGAATAGCGGAGGGTAATTCCGGAGACGAAAAGTACAAGCTTGAAAAAGATGGAAAATACTTTTTGCTGCGAGTGGGAGATAAGGCGAAAGCGTATGAAAAGAAAAAAGAGTATGATCGACTCAAAGTATATGCAGATAAGGGCATAAATACTCATAGGCCTGTTGTGTTCGATACGTCGATTGATAAATTCTACTCTATTGTATCGTGGGTTGATGGGACGCCGGTAATGAATATTATTAAAGGAAACGTTACAAGGAGTCATTATCAGCTTGGAAGGAAAGCTGGGATGGAACTTCAGAAATTGCATTCATCTTTTCAAATTGTTTCAAAGATAGATTGGCAAGACGTTATTGCGAAAAAGACGGCTTTGTTTTTAGAAAATTATCATCGGTTGAATATTGAATTTTCCTGCAGTAAATATGCAGAGCAGTATATTTTAAAGAATATCTGCGTGACAGCAGATAGGCCGCTGGTTGCTTTGCATGGAGATTTTCACTGGAATAATTGTGTCGTAGACGAAACGGGTAATGTCGGTATAATTGATTTTTCAGGAAATGATATAGGTGATCCATGGTATGATTTCGGAGGAATGCTATGGGCATTGGAATATAGTGATAGTTTCGTAAATGGGCAGATTGACGGATATTTTGATACACCGCCGGATGAATTCTGGAAAGTATTTAAGCTATATACCGCATTATATGCTTTTGAACACCTTATGTACAGTAATGGCACTGTTGAGGATACTAAGAATCACATTTTAAATGCAGGCAGAATCCTCAAAATTTTTGGAGAAAATTTTGAGTTGAAATTGCCTCTTTTTAGGAAATAATAGTCCTACTTACAAAATACGCTTGTACACTCCTTCCAATATTCTTTAATAGCAGCAATTTTTTCAGTGTTGTATTTCTGACCTTTATTTTCCAACACGTCATTTACATCTTTTTCAAACCATACCATAGATTGAAGGAGATTATTTTTGTTAAGTGAAAAGTCATCCGTACAATAATATTTTTTCAGATGCTCTTGTTTATCGGCAGAAGAAAGAAAATGTAACTTGTTTTCGGCTCCGCCCCAATTTATCACATCATACGCTGTCAGAAGAAGTGAAACATGAGTATCATAAAGGGTTCTCATGACGTGGTTGAGCTTAAAATAATCCTGACGAATTAAGTATTTTGCTGTCATGTGGAAATGATATAGATATGTAGTGATTAAGCGTTCTACATTATCATTCCATAAATCTCCGTGTGGACAATTTGTACATAAGTTTTTTACGTGATTGTCTGTATCAAAAACAATATCGTTTTCAGATAAATCTGTGTAATGAATCCTGCACATAAAATCTTCTATGAAATCTTTATTTAGTAAAAACACATCAAATTGAAATATCTGGTCACTCTTTTTTAATAGATAGCCATTATTAATGATTGCATTACTGTTAAAATCTTCCTCCCAGCAAAGTAAGATATTATCACATACTTGGGACAATATTTTAGACAATTTGCGTTCTGTTTTCTTAAACATATTTCCGTCAATTAAAAAAACAATATCCACATCTGAATATTCATCTGACATTCCATGTAAAGCCGAACCAAAGTTCCATGCTCCCAACACGCCGTCAGTCTTTTGCATAATATCAATAAAATCATTTAAAATACGTAGCAAATTTTTATTCATAATACTCCTTTTGACACATTAATCCTAACAGCAGATTTTTTACTATTCTACCACAACCCAACATACAATTCTATCGGATTTCTTACAAATTGTCATATCCTGCCTCCATGCCGCATACAATACAATAAGTATACGCATGGAGGTATTTTTGTGGAATTAGTGAAGAAAAAGATACATATGGACCGCATCGCAAATAAAGCCGGAACCCAGATGGTATTGGAAGAGGATGTAAATATATCGGATAACAGACCGGATGCTGCGCAGTTGATTGCCGTCAGAGGAGAAGTCGTTATGGATGAAATTCGTGTAAATGACGACCGTGTCGGTTTGAAAGGGAGGCTGCAGGTGCAGATGCTGTATCTTACGGATGAAGAGGGAATGTGTGCCAGCATGGAGTCGGCCATCCCATTCGAAGAAAAAATTAATATGGAAGGTGTACATAACGGAGACACGGTTTTAACCTCATGGAAAATTGAGGATTTGAACGTCGGTCTGATTAATTCGAGAAAACTGAGTGTACAGGCGATGCTTTCTTTTGATGTGGAACTGGAAGAAAAAATGGAACAGGAAGCCGCAGTGGATATTTATCATGATGAGCCTGTGGAATACCGAAAGCAACAGTATCCAATGCTTCAAATGTCGGTAAACAAAAAAGACATATTTAGAATCAAAGAGGAAATGGAGCTGCCGTCTAACCTGCCAAATGCTTTCAGAATAATTTGGCATAGTATTACGCTGAATAATATAGAATTCAAGGCATTGGATGAGAAAATTGCCTTACAGGGAGAAATGAAAGCGTTTTTCCTGTATGAAGGGGAAGGTGATAATGACAGGACACTATGGCATGAGAGTACGGTGCCTTTCAGCGGTATGATAGAGTGTCACGGCTGCCGGGAAAATATGCTTACGGATATCAGATACACCACATCTCAGTGTAACGTGGAAATTAAACAGGACTTCGATGGTGAAGAAAGAGTTTTCTGTGTAGAAAACGTATTGGATTTGGAAATCCGCCTTTATGAAGAGGAAAATCTGGAAGTGCTGTCGGATATTTATGGTGTGGCAAAGGAGATAGAAGCATTAACGACAGAAGTGTCATTAAAGAAGCTGCTCCTTAATAACAGCGGGAAGTGTAAATGCGCAGACCATGCCAAGATTCAGAATACGGAAATGCACATATATCAACTGGTGCACAGCGAAGCGGAGATTCAGATAGAAGAGCAGACAGTTGTGGAAAACGGAATTAACATAATCGGAACTTTGAATGTTACGACAATCTATCTGTGTACAAATGGGCAAAATACTTTGTATGCTACGAAAAGCTCCCTGCCTTTCCAGCATTTCATTGATGTACCGTATATTGATAATACTGCGATGTATCATATACACTGGAATCTGGAACAGCTTAGCGTTACTATGATAGACAGTGATGAGCTGGATATTAAGGCGGTAATGAGCTATGATGTTCTTGTTTTTACAACGAAAAAGGCAAATCTTATAACGGATATAAAAGTCGAAGAGCTGGATATGAATAAGATTAGCGAGCTTCCCGGTATTGTTATCTATATTGCAGGTACGGGAGATACCTTATGGGATATTGGCAAAAAGTACTATGTTCCGATAACACAGTTAAAAGAGGTTAATGGGCTTACGTCAGAAGAGATTAAGGCGGGCGATAAAATTTTGGTGGTAAAGGGCGTGTCGTAGTTAATACCAACAAGACATATGAAATCGGGCAGAAATCCCTGAAAATGGGGTTTTCACCCGATTTCTTAATTACATACATGTCGAAAATGTTACAATTCGGTAACATTTTGGTTAAAAAGTTGTAAAGAATTTAAGCTTACTGGTTTACCTTTTGTGAAATATGTGATATCATGGAAGGTAGCCGCTGAATAAAAGATAAAATTGGCAGAATGATTATAACGTCACCGGGCATAGCAGAGAATTTACTTTGTAGATAATCTGAAGGGAGAGGTATATGAAACGTAAAGGACATAAACATAAGGAATCATTTTCCATACTGCTGATATCCAATACGGGACGCCGTAACAGACAATTTTATATTTCGCGAAACGTATTACGGTCTATTATCGTTTTATTGCTGTGTATTTGTATTGCTTTAGGGGGAACGGGCTGGTTGTTTTATTGTTTTGCGCCAAATAATGTCGGTAATGCGAATCTTCAGACTCAGCTAGATGAACAGACGCAGTTGGTTTCTCAGCTGGAAGCTGAAAAACAGGTTTTGAGTGAAGAGAAAATGACGCTTGAGGCGGAAAATGAAGCGTTGCGTCTGAGTGCGGAAACTGAAGAGACGGATGCTGTGGAGGAAACAAAAGATGAGGAAGATTTATCTATTCCGCGCCTTTACCCGTCTTCGAGCAGTGCAGTGCTGTCCTTCTATACGGAGGAGCAGCCTTATCTTTCCATTAATACACATAAGGATGGGAACATCATTGCGACAGGCAGCGGAACAGTAGTGGAGGTTACTAGCGATGATACCTATGCGGTTATCATTGAGATAGAGCATAAGAAGGGTTATAAGACGAGATATATGTGTCGTCAGGAAGCAGAAGTGGCAGCAAGCGTGGGAGCACAGGTAGAAGCAGGAGATACTCTGTTTACAGTTACGGAAGAAGATACACAGCTGGATTATCAGATTATCTTTGAAGGAACGCCGATAGACCCGCTTACAGTTATTGAAGCTAAAGGATAAAGGGAGGATAATATAATGATGAAAAAGAACAAAAATGCAAACTCTATGACAGATGCACGTACAAAAGTAGGAACACTTCTAGGCAAAGGAGCTGTTATTGAAGGTAATATTACCGCACCGGAGACAGTAAGACTGGATGGAACTTTGAACGGAAACTGTGATTGTAAGGAAAATCTAATCGTCGGAGTGGATGGACATGTTAACGGTGATGTTACCGCTCAGAATGTACTCATATCGGGCATTGTTGAAGGTGATATTTATGCAGACGGAAAGATTGAACTGCTTGCTACAGGTAAAATATTAGGAAATATTACAGCTAAGTCCCTTGTTATTGATGAAAATGCTTGCTTTGACGGCAGATGTTCCATGACGACTGCCCCGAGTCCCAATTCCGTAAGTGGAAAGACCGATAAGGGCAGCCAGAATGAAACATTCTCCGAAAGCGAAGAGTATAAATCAGGAAAGAAGTAATTCCTGTGAATTAATTCACAGTGTGATTAATTTGCAGGTTTGATTTCTATCCGGTCTGCAGAAGGAGTGATAATAGTGTCATTTCCATCCACCCGGATTGAAGCGCCTGACGCTGTAACACCTGTTACATTGATAAGACGGATAGTATATGCTTTAGAAGCAACAGCCTGTATAGTGATTTCGCCGTTAATCTTTTTGGCAGAAATACTTAGGGCTGTTTTTCCGTCCATATCATATATAACGCTTTCTGTTTCTTTACCTTCTGTAAGTTCGTAGATTCTTATTTCCGCTCCGTCAGCATAATCATATTCCGGTCCGTCGTCATGGGCTCCAATTGCCACGATACTGTTTTCTTTTACCATAAGAGGTAGATGCAGATAGTCATATTCTTTTTCTATCCATCTTTCACCTTCCATGACTTCACCGGTGAAAAAGTCGGTCCATGTGCCCTTCGGCAGATAGAATATACCTTTGCCCTCGGGATTGAAAATAGGTGCAACCAGAAGGTTGTCGCCAAGCATATATTGTTTGTCCAGATAATGGCAGCTTCTGTCCTGTGTGAAATCCAGAACCATGCTTCGCATGGTAGGAACACCGGATTTAGATGTATCGATTGCCGTTTTATACAGATAAGGCATCAGCGAGGCTTTAAGTCTGGTAAAGCTTCTGACTACATCGACGGCCTCGTCATCATAGACCCAAGGAACACGATATGAGCTGCTGCCGTGTAGACGGCTGTGTGAAGAGAGCAGCCCGAATGCCACCCAGCGCTTGTAAACATCTGCGGTAGAGGTATTCTCGAAACCACCGATATCATGTGCCCAGTAACCGAAGCCTGACATCATTAGGGATAAGCCGCCTCGTAAACTTTCTTCCATGGATTCATAGTCTGACCAGCAGTCGCCGCCCCAGTGAACGGGGAATTTCTGACCGCCGACCGTTGCGGAACGTGCAAAAAGGACTGCCTGACCTTTGCCGCGTTTTCTTTCCAATAATTCATATACTGTTTTGTTATATAAATATGTATAGAAGTTATGCATTTTCTCAGGATCGGAACCATCATAATAAACACAGTTGGTCGGAATTCTCTCACCAAAATCTGTTTTGAAACAGTCTACGCCCATATCCAGCAGCACTTCCAGTTTGTCCTGATACCATTTGCATGCAGCAGGACTGGTGAAATCTACAAACGCCATGCCGGGCTGCCACATATCCCATTGCCATACGTCGCCGTTTTCACGCTTAATAAAATAACCCTTTTCCATACCCTCTTTAAACAGAATGGATTCCTGACCGATGTATGGATTAATCCATACGCAGATATTTAATCCCTTTGCCTTGATTCTTTGCAGTAGGCCTGCCGGGTCAGGGAATACCTCCTCATCCCATACGAAATCTGACCAGTGGAAAGCTTTCATCCAGAAGCAGTCAAAATGGAATGTACGAAGCGGAATACCGCGGTCAAGCATACCATCAATGAAGCTCATAACGGTATCTTCATCATAACTGGTTGTGAAAGATGTAGATAACCATAGCCCGAATGTCCAAGGCGCCGGCAGAGATGGCTTGCCTGACAAATCGGTATATTTTGCCAATACCTCCTTCATGGTAGGTCCGCCGATAAAGAAGTAATCCAGACTGCCTCCTTTTACGCTGAATGCGGTTTTGGTCACATTCTCCGTCGCGAATTCAAAGGATACTTTTTCAGGATGATTGACCAGAATACCATAACCTTTATTGGAAATAAAGAATGGAATATTCTTATAAGACTGCTCGGTGCTGGTGCCGCCGTCTTCATTATAAATCTCTACAGTTTGTCCGTTTTTTACAAATGGAGTGAAGCGCTCTCCCGTACCGTATAAAAGTTCGCCCACACCTATGCTCAGCTGCTGGCGCATATATGTATCGTTTAAATCGCCGTTTCTGTCATAGTAGTCGCCCTTCCAGTCTGTTTTAAGCATTGCCAAATCCTTTGTCAGACTTTGGGTTATTACTTTGTTTCCCATACAATAGCGCATATACCAGTTTTTCTTTCCAATCTTCAAAGAGACGGAGCCGCTCGTTACAACAAGCTCCTCTTCCGAATCTTCTACCTGGAGAGTCTGCGGATTGTCAAGATTAAGCTCAAATGACGGACTTTTTGGAAGCGTTCCCATATAATGGTCAGTCTGTACACGGATGATGTCAGGCATTGGCGAACTGATGCGTATCGTCAGATTAACGCCGCCCAAGGTATCACCGCGCTCAGTGATTTTATGAGTCGGTGCGCATAGCGTGACTTCTTTTTCTTCAATTTTGGTGTAATATACTTCTCCCGGTGAGAAACATGCAACACCCTCTTTGAGTAACCAGCAGCCGTTATTGAATTTCATAGTGTTCCTCCTTAAAATGCTATTTAAAATTTTATAAATATATATTATTATATAACTAAAACCGCAGAAAGAATAGTTTTTTTTGTAAGAAAAGCATTAGACGAAAAACATGAAACTGAGGCGAGATGATGAAGACAGAGAGATACGAATACCGCAACCTTCCTATTCCGGGTGGCGGATATGTGACGGGATTTATTTTTCATGAAAAAAAGCAGGAAGTACTGTATGCCAGAAGCGATATCGGAGGTATGTATCGCTTTGATTATGCGTCGAAACGTTGGATCAGCCTTATAGACCATGTAACGATGGATGATTTAAGTGAGACCTTTCCTATAGCCGCTGCACTGGATGATTCTCATCCGGAGAGACTGTATATTGCGTGCGGAGTCAACAGAGAAGGTGCGGGTGTAATTGCGGTATCGGACGATTATGGAGAGCACTTTATTTATCATAAAATCCCGGTACTGGTTCATGGAAACCTAAACGGAAGAGGAACGGGATACCGCCTGATTGTAGATAAACATAACAGCGGCAAACTGATATTTGCAAGCCAGCAGGAGGGCTTGTGGATTAGTTATGACAGAGGCGCTAATTGGGAGAAAAATAATGCTTTCCCGGAAGAATATCTGACATTTGTAGGTCAAAGCCGTGATGGAAGCGCCATGTTTGTGGGCTGCGCGGGCGTGACAACGAAGCGCAGCGAACGTCTGCGCGGGCATAGTCTTTATGTTTCTTATGATGGAGGAGAAAGTTTTGATAAAATGTGGCAGCCGGAGGACAGTGAAATAGAAGGAGTCAGGCTGGCAGGGCTTGTAGCCCAGAGATATGCGCTGGATGACAAATATCTTTATGTTACATTTTCCGTTATGGGAAGGAATGCTTATGTATTGGAAAACGGGTATAGCTGTGATGGTGGCAGCGTAATAGGCGGAAGGGTTGTTCGTTATCCGATGCATTCAAATAATGGATTCTGGCATGGAGAAGAGATTACTCCGAATCAGGATAGTATCGGAATGAGTCAATGCAGATATTTGGAATATGGTTTTAGCGGAATCAATGCGGCAGCTACACAGCCGGGACTTTTGATTTGTTCGACTATCTGTAAGGAGGATGGTGACAGCATATTCCGTTCCTTTGATTACGGAGAGAACTGGGAAGAAATTCTGCACGATTTAGATGTGGGCAGGATGGATTTCAGAACGTCATATATGAAGCCCTGCTATAATGGCGGGCATTCCATTATACACTGGCTTACCGATTTGAAAATCAATCCGTTTGATGAAAATGAGGCATGGTTCAACACCGGAACAGGAGTGTTTCGTACCAAGAACCTGACAGGAGATGAAGTGGTTTTCAGTGATTGGAGTGACGGCTTGGAGGAAACCGTACATTTGAATCTATATAGTCCCCCGGCAGGCGATGTGCAGTTGATTGATATTTTGGGTGATTTAGGAGGTTTTGCTTTCCGCAAGCTGGACGAGCCATGTGATAATTCGTTTGATGATGCAGATGGAAACAGGTATATTACCTGTATAAATGCAGATTACTCCGATGTAAACCCTGAGTTTGTCGTAGTGACGCCCAGAGGAAACTGGAAGGGAAAGACCAAAGGTGGACTGATAGTATCAGAAGACCAGTGCAGAACATTCAGGCGTCTGTCAATGCCTTTTGGAATTACGGACAGGCTGGATAAGGCGCTACATCGAATTGAGACGCCCAATGTCAATAGCGGATGGGTCGCAGTATCACCGAATTGCCGGAATATAGTCTGGTCTGTTGCAGAAGATATAAAACTGCCAACTGATATGGTAATCGTCAGTCAGGATGGCGGAAAAAGCTTTGTGCAGGCAAAAATCTATGATGTTTCGGGAGAGATAAAGAAAGATGGCGGTATGAAAGTCTTTTCAGACCGTATGGAGAGCAGTATTTTCTACGGATTTGGTGAGTGCTCACAGTTCTATTTAAGCAGGGATGGCGGGAAGACATTCCGGCAAAAAGAGATTCGTGAATTTCCTCAAGTTGATTTTTCACGGATAGACTGTGCCAATAAGACTGAGGTTCGAGGAGAATGCGGCAAACAGGGAGTTTTCTATATGGCGCTCGGAGAGCATGGGCTTTGGAAGCTGCATTATGACATGACGAAAAATGACATCGATGTCATGAAGCTTAGCGCAGACGGAGATATATTCTACCGAATGGGTCTCGGAATAATTCGTCAGGGCGGTGATTATTATAGAGAAAATAAAGCTATTTATACGGCAGCCAAGATAGGCGGCGTATATGGATTCTATCGCTCGGTGGACGATGGAGAGACTTTTGTAAGACTAAATGAGGATAATCAGATGTATGGCGAAATCAACAGTATGGAGGGCGACAGCAGGGTATACGGAAGATTCTATCTTGGTACAGGAAGCCGCGGAGTGCTGTATGGAATGCCGTGTGACTGAAAGAACTGGCTAGCTAATTGTGAAATAATCGTAGGTCACGAACTTAGTCAAAATTTTACACACATAAAGGAGGATAATATATGTATTTGGAGCAGGACAACAACAGACTGATGATAAAGGATGGAAAATCTCAGGTGTGGATTGAGCCCTGGGGCAAGAATTCCCTGCGAGTGAGGATGAGCTGCGAGGCGCATATGGATGCGAATGATTGGGCATTGACAGAAAAAGTGCCTGAAACGGAAGTGCAGATTACTTTTGAGGAAATTGATGTTACGGATCCGTGGTATCAGTCTGAGGAATATGCGAAATATCATCAGAAGGGTATTCAGGCAGCACTAACCAATGGAAAGATTACGGCTAAGGTATCTCATGAAGGCTGGATTAGTTTTTACAATCAAAAGGGCGAGCTTTTAACAGAAGAATACTGGCGTAACCGTAACCGCATCAATCGTTACTGTGTACCATTAAGAGTTGACGCAAGGGAGCTGAAACCTATTCAGGGTTCTACGGATTATACCCTGACTGCGCGTTTTGAGGCGTTTGATGATGAGAAAATATTCGGAATGGGTCAGTATCAGGAAAAGAATCTGAATAAAAA
>JAIDPH010000392.1 GCA_029062885.1 Lachnospiraceae bacterium | reverse complement strand
GTGGGATATCTGGCAAACGGCGAATATGCGATGTGTATGTTGAGACCCGGAATGATCGATTCCATCATATCCAGCGAAATGAACAAAGGTTTTGATAAAGAGGATTTTGGTATCATGCTGCTGCCCATCTGTGACAACCAGATACTCAACGTCCACCCTACCGGACCATCAAAATATATCAATAATGCATCCCAGAATATTGATGCTGCCAAATTGTATTTGCAATATATCGCAACCAAAGACAACATACAATATGTGATTGATAATTCACACAGTGTGAACAATCTTCCTTTTAATTTGGGACAAGTCAGCGGCCATGATGAAGTGACAATAGAATTCCTTGACCAGTTTGGCGATGATGAATCCGGTCTGGTTCTCCAGGATGAGGTCACTTATTTCAATGAACAATGGGGGGAAATCTCCGATGATATTCTCAAAATGTGTGAAGGAACAATGTCTCCCGAGGATGTTCTAAACCAGATTGACGCAAGACGAGCTTCCCTTGCGATGGCGGCGAACGACCCTGCATGGAAGTAAATTCCGAATCATCTAAAGGGTGAAAATATATTTTTCACCCTATTATAAATATTTCGCTTCAAAGTTCACTACGGACATAGGCTTTGAAAAATAGTATCCCTGATAGATATCACAGCCCACTCTCCTAAGGAATTCCAACTGTTCCTCTGTCTCCACGCCTTCCGCAATGGTTTTCATGTAAAGCTCTCCCGATAAATCCACAATACTTTTAAGGATGGCA
Source organism: Lachnospiraceae bacterium (assembly GCA_029062885.1). Lineage (GTDB taxonomy): Bacteria > Bacillota > Clostridia > Lachnospirales > Lachnospiraceae > UBA3282. The sequence continues at coordinate 3,806 of JAIDPH010000392.1, read as the reverse complement.
TGGCTTCGCTCCTCATTTTTCGTATCTCCTAAGAACTTCATGTCAATCTTAAGCACATCCACACAGATATCTTTCAGCATATTAAAGGAGGAATACGCGCTCCCGAAATCATCCATCTCGACCTCGAATCCCGCTTCCTGCAGTTTCTCAACAAGGTGCACATGCTGCTTCAAATCATTGATAATCGCCGATTCCGTAATTTCCAGTTTTAAGTTTCTGGCATCAATACCATACTCTTTCACAAGCGATACATAATGCTCATAAATATCAAGGGCGTAAAGATCTCTTGCTGAAATATTGACAGATATATAAAGGTCATCCCTTCCCTTATCCTTCCATTCCTTCAGTTTTTCACAAGCCTGCTTCCAAATACAGATATCCAACTCTGTAATTCTGCCGTTCATTTCAAAGAAGGGAATGAAATGTGCCGGGGGAATCAAGCCGTCCTCCCTGTGTACCCATCTTGCCAAAGCCTCCGCACCGATTACCTTACCAGCTTTGTCTACTTGCGGCTGCAGGTAAATCTGTATTTCTCCGTGTTCAATTGCCTTACTCAGCTCGGCGTTATAGCGTTCCCTCAGCATCGACTCCTTCTGGACACTCTCGTCAAACCACAAAATCCGCTTTCCATAATCACCTTTAATCATGTCACAGGCCATAGAAGCCTTGTTGCAAATCGCCAACATATCATTTGACGGATCTGTTATCTCATACACACCGGCTTTTATGAGCAAATTAAAATTATTGGTGCTATACGCCTTCGCCACCCCGTCTATCGCATCCAAAAACTGTTGCGGATCAAAAGCCTCCTTCGGCATCATTATGTAAAAATCCGATTCCCCGATTCTGCCATATACGCAATTCGGAATATGAGTTAACCCCGTCCTTAAAGACTCCGCCGTCCGAATCAGATAGTCATCATATTTTTCCTGACCAAACAATTCTTTGAAAACTCTAAACTTATCAACACTCGAACAGGTCATTACAAAGTCCGTGTCCGGGTTTTCCTCAAGTAGTTTCCTTGCCATTTCATGAAAATGCGCTTCATTATAAATCCCGGTAAGCTCGTCAAAATTGGCGCGGCGAACCATCTCCCCATAATTCTTTATGGATTCGGTAACATTTCTAATCCAATATACAGTTCCGATCAACTTACCATCTTCATCAAGCTCCTTATGCTGAATCTCGTAATAGTATATACCATCATCACGGGCAATCGGCATCACCCGCCCATTCCACGCATTCTCAACGTTAGCCTCGGAAATTACTTTGGTCCAATACATCTTCTCATTACCTATTCCCTGCATTCCCTTAAGCCCGACCGCGTCACTGAATCCCGCAGTTACAAATTGAAGCTGATGTTCATCGTCATATAACACAATACCATCATTCAGTTTATCAGCCACAAACTGCATCGCCCTTTGATTCAGCTTTTTGGGTGCATAATGCACCGCCATATACACAATCACAATTTCGCAAAGTGCGAAACATACCGCCTGCACCATAATAGGCTGATGTCTAAGCTGTGAATTCACACGGGAAGCCACCATCAATGCAATAATGATTGCAATACCCGAATACTTAAGCCGATATATTCTGGCACTTTGAGTAGCCGCAATAATCAGAACGACCACCGCCCCGTTCAGGGTAATATAACCCACTATGGCATATACATAGAATATGGAAAACGGTCTGCAAATCCAGTATGTATGCTCATACCATCTGGCATGGGTAATTGTAAAAAATCTCTCGGAAAACATACCCCAGATAAAAGCGACCGACTCTATCACCGTAATCCAAAACAAAGGCGATTTATATACTTTAAATAATTTATACCCTGAGTAGCTGACAGAAAACCTGAAAATCATCATTGTATACCATGCAAAGGCAATGTAGTAAAATGTAAATGCATAATACGCAATCTGCCTGTCCTTTGCAAGCAATATAACCATCTCAGGAACAATAATTCCTGCCACTCCAAATGCCATATTTCTAAGACGCCTTATGATGTCCGTCCACTTCCTATCACGGAGTTTAAAAATCATTATACTGTTAACTGCCAATAAAATAAACAGAAAACTTACCATTGCAATCTGCATTTACTCACTTCCTTCCATGAACTAATCCTATAATAAGCTCAGCCTGCTGAGCCTGAGCTTATTATAGCATATATTTCTAAATATCAATATCTTTTTGTTTTTTCTTTCTCCCGAAACAGTTGTCAATCACATAATAATTCACGTTTTCTTTCGATCATTTCCTCTATTCTATCGATATAAAGGGAAACATCCTTCACTGTATCGCACCGTTCAATCCTGCCGTCACCGTAAACCCGCTTGGTAACCGTTCCCGCGCCTAACGCCACTATGGTCTGTACTTCCTCCATAATTAAGATATTATAAATCCCATATTTTCCTTCTTTCGCATATCCGACATTTTCAAAATTTCCTGACATGTTTTTCTGCCTGTAAAGATAATATGGAGACATTCCCATGCGCTGTGCACCTTCTTTGGCAATCCTCATCTTTTCATCTGTATTATGTAAACTATTCATTACACTCCCACCGCTTTCACGAATCAACTGTGCAAGGGCAGACGCCCGCTTCACTGCAAGCGAATGAACCGTCAGACTGTCCGGAGATAATGCTTCTATGGCATTTATTGTTTCTTTCACATCTTCTTCTTTTTCTCCGGGAAGTCCTAGTATGATATCCATATTGATATTATCAAAACCGACTTCTCTTGCAATATTAAACGCATCAATCACCTGCTTAACCGTATGCTGTCTTCCAATCAACTTCAGCGTTTCATGCTTCATCGTCTGCGGATTGACAGAAATCCTTGTCACTCCATGCCGATGTAGAACAGACAATTTTGCTTTCGTAATACTGTCTGCGCGTCCTGCTTCTACAGTAAATTCCTGCACTGTGGAAAAATCAAAAGATGCCTTTAATTTAGTAATCAGTCTGTCTAACTCATCCGCCGATAAAGAAGTGGGAGTTCCGCCGCCTATGTAAACAGTATCCAATGTCTTATGACGATAGATGTCTGAAATATAGTCAATTTCTTTTTCCAGTGCGCCTAAGTAATCAGCTATCCTTTCTTTCCACAGACTAATAGGAAATGAGGTAAAAGAGCAGTACAGACAGGTTGTCGGACAAAAAGGAATACCTATGTATAAACTGTAGCCGTTTTCATAATGAAGCGGTTTCAAAATCTCCATTTCCCGCTTAGCAATGTCAATCCCAAGTGAAGTCTTCTCCGTGCTTACCAGATGTTCACGCTTTAAAAATGCAGTGATTTCATCTTCACTTTTTCCCTGCTCCAACATACCCATAGCAATCTTAGTAGGACGTATTCCTGTCAGATTCCCCCACGGAAGGGAAATACCGGTTTCCTCACGCAGTGAAGTATATAAAAACCGCTTAAACGCATTCTTATAATCAGCCTCTTTCTCATCTTCCACACGCCATGTATAAACATGCCCATATATCTCTGTATCTTCTATCCCTTCCGCACATCTTGCTTCTTTTCCCGAATCAATCCCTACAACCTTAAATACCACCTTATCCTCACCAAAAACAATCTCCATATCAGCAGGATGCTCCAAAATTTTCCTATCCCTTATCACAGATTCCGGCGTCAACACCCTGACTTCCTTTTCCGGATAAAACGCCTTTATGAGCGAATGGATATCATATTCAAATTGTGCTTTATTAGACCTTAGAATTAACATTCCATTATCCTCTGTTCCCCTATAAATTATTTTAAAGTTTATCACATATTTCCAATGAACGCCACTGCTT
>JAIDPH010000391.1 GCA_029062885.1 Lachnospiraceae bacterium | reverse complement strand
TACGAGAGGAGGATGAAAAAATGGTAATTTTATATGAGGGGCATGAAAATCTGTATGTGAATATGACGAATCGCTGTCCATGCGCCTGCACTTTCTGTCTGCGTCAGACAAAGGATGAGATGAATCATTCGGGAAGTCTGTGGCTGGAGCGTGAGCCGAGTGTGGATGAGGTTATTGCGGAATTTGATAAATTTGATATGACAAAGTATAAGGAATTAGTTTTCTGCGGCTTCGGTGAACCGACAGAGCGGTTGGAAGACCTTTTGAAGGTAGCCGCGTTTGCTAAGGAACAGTTTCATATTATGATACGTATTAATACTAACGGACTTTCCGATCTGATTTATGACAAAGATACGGCTCCTATGTTTGAAGGGCTTGTAGATACTATCTCCATCAGTCTGAATACTCCGGACAGTGAAGAATATCTGAAGCTGACACGAAGCAAATTTGGGATTCAATCCCATGAGGCAATGCTGCGTTTCGCGGGAAATGTGCGTAAATATGTACCCAACGTAATCCTGTCTACCGTCGAGACCACAATTACCAAGGAAGAAGAGCAGCAGTGCCGTGAAATCTGTGATAAGATAGGCGTGACTTATAGAATCAGACCGTTTGAATAAAATGGACTGCTATTATTCCTGCTTTGTATAGTACTGTAATTCAAAAGGATACCCGTCCTTTTTATTCTGTTCTGAGGTGGCGTCTGTTTCAATAATATAGAATGAGTCGCCATGCAGAACCTCTTTCATCTCTTCCTGTACAGACCCTGACATATGGGTGGAGATTTTGCGATAGATATAGTCTCCGGCAGGAAGAGTGCGTACTGCATCTTTAGCTTTCTTTACAGAATTGCTTTCTACAGAATCTGCATTGATTGTCAGAAACATATATCGTGTCAGTTCTCCGTTATTATATTCATGAATAATACCGGAAGGATAGGCGACGCCTATTTTCATTTGTTGTGCGGTTACAAACAGTTTCAGTATGTATTGACCGTAGTATTTCGGCGTATCTATGTCCTCCAAAGGAACAGTCAGAACTACGCGGGTATCAAGTGTATTCTGATAAAAGCCGTCAGGCAGCATAATACCCGACGTGCTTTCCGGAATCTTAGCCATACCGTTAAATGAACCGGAAAGCTGCTGCAGGGTATCCTGAAGCGCCTCAAGGCAGTTGTGGATTTCCATGATTTTTTCTTCTGCAAGAATTTTTCCGTCATAAAGAAGCTTTTGCAGATTAATGGAGCCGTTTTCTACATATCCGTTCAAGTCTTTCAGCGGAATTCCGAGCTTTATGCAAAGCGTAATAGCGTCGAGGAGATATAGCTGTTCCTGCGTATAATAACGGTAATTAGTCTGCTCGTTGACAAATGCGGGCTTTAAAATGCCGATTCTGTCATAATACCGCAGGGACTTGATGCTGACATTTTTTTGCTTAGAAACTTTTCCGATGGATAAATACTTACTCATTCGCGTGCTCCTATTTTATATTCAGATACTGATTCATTTTATGTATAAAGCGCTGTAAAACTCTGCCATAATGTTATGGTTAATATATACTATGACATATTTTTTGTCGATTTGCAATATTTTTCGCTATTTTCTTTCGTCTGTTATTATATGTTCTATTCCGGAATGTTCTTTACTAAGATAATCTTTCATAAAACTTGGAAATGCCGTATATTTGTCTAAATCATTTATCGGTATCCAGTGCATTTCTTCTTTTACTCCGTGAATTGTACTATTGCTGTGAAGTTCTTGCGTCCCTCTTGATTTCATTAAGAAATAGAAACTTATTTCATGGCAGTTTAGTCCCTTTAAAGTTCCGGTGTTTTCATTAAAAAAATTCTCATGGATAACTGCCAGATGGTCTATTTCATAATGCACACCCGTTTCCTCAAATACCTCGCGAAGAACTGCCTCTTCAGCGGTTTCGCCCATATGAACGCCACCGCCGATGGAATATAAGTAATTTTCTTTCTCATTTCCGGCAAAAAGCACACAATCATTTTCTATAATAATTGCTCCTGCACGATATCTGAACCAATTATTTTCTCTGGTAAAACCACAATCATACATTTTCATTGTTATAAATCCTCCACAGTTTGTAGTCGGGAAAATTCCTTTTTGGCAAACTCATGCAAAGCGGAAACTTCGATGGGTATCTTCTACGGATTGACTGCAATAAGGCTGAAGATGGGTTAAAGACTAATTCAGCCTATTGTATCTACGAAATCTACCAGTGGAAATGCATAAATGTTCCGATGTTTGTTTTCAGGCACAAGCAAAAGTAATCTGTAATCTTTACTTCGTACCATAACATTTGCCCATATTATTCTTGTTCGTTTTTTCCCTTCATATTCATATACTATTTTTTATGACTAAGAAGTCTGTTTCCAAGATTTAATGGCCATGGCGAAGGTTTTGTCTTGGTGGCATTTGCAATGTGATATTTCACGTCTGACTTTTTTAATGTTACACATTCAACCAACAAGCAGACCGCAATCAGAAAATCATCAATCATAAAAATAAGAAGAAGCAATGTAAATATTCTCAGTGCCATCAATTTTGCAGATATGTCTGCATCACCGAAAAAAGTCATTATAAGAAATACACACAAACCTACAGATAGAGCCAGTAACAAAACTTTAAAAAAGTTTTTAAGTGCAGACTGCCGTATTCTTTTTAATATGATTTCTTTTTTTTCATTTTCTAATAACATAATTTAATATAAGCCATAATAG
>JAIDPH010000390.1 GCA_029062885.1 Lachnospiraceae bacterium | reverse complement strand
ACATCATATATGTATTATATAATTCGGATACAGATTCATATGTATCACTATACTTTTCTGGAGGATTTTCAAGCTTATCAATGACTGAATTAACCATCTTCTGGTTTTCCATCAAAGCATTTATCTGAACATAGAAATCAGGGTCAGCAAATAGATTGTCCAATGCCTCATTAAAATCTGAAACAAAATATCCATCAGGCTGGGTATATTTGTCAGTAAGGCTATTAGCTTTTCCATATATAGCATTATACCAGACCTGATCTATAAGGCTGCAGCAGCTTCCAGCAGCATCCGCCCCTGACAGCATAGTTGATGTAACCAATTCTAGGTTTTCTGAGTATTCCTGAAGCTGCTGTGCTGTTTCCTCAGCAGCTTTCTTCTTTTGATATTGAGCAATTCCAATAGCCGCAACTGCTGCTACTATCAATAACACAATAACTGCAACTATAACTACAGCTTTCCTTGATTTTCCCCCCATGCTAGTCCCTATTTCTTTCATCTGCTGAAATGTCTTAAGATTTTTTGCATCAGCTCTAGTTCCAATCGGACATCCACACATGGGGCAAATGGAAACCCTTTCTTCCAGCTCTGCTCCACATTCCACACATACCATTTTTTCTTTTGGCATAAATATGGTTCCACAGTGAACACATTGTCTTGCCTTATCTGAAATCTGCATTCTACAATTAGGGCATTCAATCATAGCCATATTTTGTACCTCCAGATTAGTCTTACTGTATAAAACGATAATTCGCTGATTTTCTTTACAGACACATCTCTCTACTGTAATTCAAATCTTTTAATGTCTTCTCTATGTATTCCGATTATTTTCCGCACCTCCACATCGGATAAAAACATCTTCTAACAGAGCCATCATACAAACATCTCCACATTCCAAACCAGATTCACGAGCTGAACAAGAAGTTGAATCCGCTCAGTGATTTCAGCTTTGCCAAACTGAGCATAAGGCTTGAAATTCAGACCATTGTCAACAATGAACTTCTGGAATTTAGGATTATTCTGGTACGCTAAATCGCCAAGAGACTCAGTGTAAATATTCCCTTCATTTGAGCAATACTTTGAGAGCTTATAATCGTATTTGGAATCATTAAGGCTGGCATTGATACTTTTATGAAGAAGCAGCAAAGCACCAAAACTATTCCTCCAACGTCTAAATTCTTCCTGATCAGCGTACTCGTCAGTGAACCACTCATAGTGGTCTGAGATAATATGTTCAATCTCAAACGGATTCTTTGTTTGAGTATTCATATAATTACAGTAGTTTGAAGCAACCCCCATCTGCTCTTCAATATAACTAGTGATGCGGGCAAGTATATTTTTGATGTATTTTTTGGTAAAACTGTTCAGTCGTAATTCAGGAAGAGCTGTTTCTGGATCATAAGCAAGATTCTCATATTGCTGCTTCAACCGGGACTTTAACTCGTTGACAGAACAACGGCGGATATTCTTAGTTACATTGAACACATAGTTCTTGATTGTACTGTAATCAACAGATTTATAATTCGTAACTCTGGCAGTAATTAAGAGATCAATAAACCGGGCAACCAGATTTATTTTCTCAATAATAACCGTCCATGTATCCTCATAGCAAATCGCTGCTAACAGCAATTGAGGTTGAAGCGTAAAGTTAACTTGGGCATTGTAATAGATGTACTTCGTTTCCTCCGAAAAAGTACTCTCAGCCTCACGAATTCTCATATAGACATCTGCAAACTTAGAGAAGTGCATAATGAAGAGCTCAAAGTCATCTGTTGTATCAAGGCCCAGCTTATCACGCTCGTCACGTACCCATTTATGGAATGAGCCACCAATAATATCAAAGTCCTGATTGACGGCACCAGCTTTTGTCTCACGAATAGTCTCAGCATACTGAGCTCTCAGCCAAGCCTTAATAAATATTTCATCGCCTTTATCATCATTTTTCTTAAGGAAAAGGACCTTGTTTTTCCATACACCATTTAGCTTCTCACGCTTGGCGTCATCCTTAATCTCAGCCAACAGGTATCCTTTTAACATTTCTGTTGATGTAAGGCTAAGCCCACGATCGTTCATGGTTACAAATACTTTATGGGCATCCTGCTCCGTAGTAGCCACAATCTCTATAAAAAAGACTTTTTCTGCAAGCCAATCGCAAAAGTGCAAAAGCATATCGTCTGTAATGTCATCATCCGGAAACACATCGATGATATCGTTATATCTACCATACAGATTTTTCACGGACTCGCCAGCATCGGTTGTATCAAATAGCTGATCATTGAAAATGGCATTCATGCAATCCGATCTATCCTCCACATTAATGTTGAAGGACTTTGTCCCATATGCTTCAGAAAAGATCATCTGCTCTATCATGCTATAGCTCTGCCCAAGCGTGCGCAGCCGGTTATTCAGATACATCAGCAAAAGCGTTAGCGAGGAAAATCTTTGCTGCCCGTCAATAATGGCGTTTTCTCTTCCAGCAAGAACAATAGATCCCATGAAATATGCACCATAATCCTGCACATCCTGACGGTCATCGCCAGAGACATAGTAATCTAAGAACTCCGATGTGAGATCATCAATTAGTTCCTCAATATGCTTTCTCTGCCACATGTACTCACGCTGGTAGTAATGAATGGAATACTTTGTATTCTGCAGAAGCTGCTTTAAACTCTTAGGAGAACCTTCAATCTTTTTCATAACTTTTTCCTCTCCGCTTTAATCCATGAGCAAGTCCGGGTATTGTATCATGCCAGCATCATTTTCAGCCTACTCAAAAGGTATCAATTGAGAACCATCTGACTGAGGATATTTGTTGTGAGAATATTATATTGATTTTGATATGCCCTAATTATCCTTCTCACATTGCTTATACTCGCAGCTTTCGCTAATTCCGGCATATTAGAATCCTGTTTTATCCGTTCAATCAGGTACTTTTCCGCTTCTGACTGATATACTTTATTCCCCTTCGGAGTTACAATCCATCCTGCCGCATCTAATACCTTGTCAATAACCTTGTTGATAATATGTTCTGATGCAGCAAAAGCTTCCCTTGGAATCACCTGTAAGTTATCCAACATGGTTTTATGCTCTCTAACTTATTTATTTACAATGCCGAGACATTTCCCCAGATACCACCCCACTCAGTCCGCTGTTAATTTAAAATCAAAAAGTCCACTATTATATTTTATAAATACCTTGTCCTTTATTTTTTCCCATTCTTCTTCACTAAAACCAGAGTTCACCCTCAATCGTTCAAGGGTCTTGCTCTGTTCCGAAA
>JAIDPH010000039.1 GCA_029062885.1 Lachnospiraceae bacterium | reverse complement strand
CTGCCGCCTTTGCCCGGAAGATTCATGGAAATACCCATACTACCAAATCTAAGTCTTGAATATATTAAGAAATCCTTTTGTTTAATATAATCCCACAATTCCTTCTTTTTCTCTAAATTCTCATCCGTACCTGAACGTATAAGCATAATAGAAGAAATAACCGTGATGATTTCCAGATAATTTACCATATATATACGCATTTTGCGCTGTTTCTTTATTTCCGCCTTCTTCTGCACCAGATAATCAAGCATGAGCTTATTTACCTGTATCTGCTGGTCTATTCTGGATATCATGACTTTCTCGTTGACAGACTGGTCTTCCCTCCCGATGTAATAACGGTAGAAATTGACATCCAGATAGTACATGTTCTTAACATATGGCAGCGGTTCAAATACAAAAAGATTGTCCACATAAAACGTATGCTCAGGAAGTTTCAATCCACACTCCTTAAGCAGCTTCGTTCTGTAAATAACCGAATGCATCAGAATATACTGACCTTTACGGAAGTGCTTAATATCATTCCATGTAAAAACCCTGTCTCTTGGAAGCGCAAAATGATACCTCATCACCTTGTTCTTCTTTTCACCTTCTTTTTCATAAACAAAGTTACTGATAAGCATATCCAACGCAGTATCTGTGCCCGACAGTTCACTAAGCATCCGTAAGATTTCCTGATATGCGCTTTCCTTAACCCAGTCATCGCTGTCAACTACCTTGAAAAAAAGGCCTGTCGCAGCACCAAGTCCTGTATTGACCGCAGCGCCATGCCCACCGTTTTCCTGATGTATAGCTTTAACAATATTCGGGTACTTACTCTCATACTCATCGGCAATCTTTCCCGTATTATCCGTAGAACCATCATCAACAATGATAATCTCCACGTCTTCTCCGCCCGGAAGCAGTGATTCGATACATTTACACATATAAGCTTCCGAATTATAGCTTGGTATTACAACTGATAACAGTTTCATCTTATATCATTATTCCTTTCTCCTGCTGTCGTTATTAACAGCCTGCGTCTACTTGTCAGCTGCTGTCAATTTCTTTGTTTTTATAGGGAACTCTTGCTGCAGGAACGACTTCCGAAGCGGTATCCGTATGTATTAACTGGTCGTCGAAGAAAATATGCGCACCGAACGCTTTCAGTACATCTTTTTTCTGCACACCACCAAGGAAAAAGGCTTCATCAATCCGGACGTTCCATGCCCGCAGAGTACGAATGACTCTCTCATGCGCCGGTGCACACCTTGATGTTACAAGCGCCGTCCTGATTGGCGCTTCATCTGCACTAAATCCTTTCTGAAGCTCTGATAATATCTTAAGGAATCTGGCAAATGGTCCCGCCTTTAAGGGGTTATCGGCATTCTTACGTTCATTCTCTTCAAATGCCTGAAGTCCCTTCTCTTTAAATATCTGCTCAGACTCATCCGAAAAGAGCACTGCATCCCCGTCAAATGCAATTCTTATCTGTTTAATCTGATGTTCACAGTCATACGTATGAATTCCATCACTGCAAATAATTCCGGCAGCTATATTGGAATCAATTGCACTCTGCACATCATCTTCGTATGCCGATAAAAACAAATCTGTCCTAAAGGCCTCCAGATAGGGCGCCAGAGAGGCTCCGCTCGCCAGTACCGCCCTTGTAATATTAAGTCCGTAATGCCTGATAGCGTTAAAAACCCGAAGCGACGTATCCGGACTGTTACGCGACATAATAATAACTTCCACACAGCCTTCCATGCCTGGAAGATTATTCAGATTCAATAATGCCCTAATCAAAGGAAATCCCGGTCCGGGCTGCAATATCTCATCTTCGTGTTCAACCTGATAACGACAGTAGGCGTCTACGCCATCTGCCTCAAAGATTTGGTTCTCGCAGGACAAATCAAATAATGCCCTGGAAGAAACACCTACAACCAATCTGTTCTCCAAATCATAAGACATACCACTATCCTCCTGACTTAAAATCGAAATAAATGATTAGCTGACTGTCTATCGATTCTCTGTCAGGACCGCCTTTTGCATACCCGGCTATATGTCTCAAACTCACCTCAGTCTGTTACACTCATATCTTTTAAAGGTCAGAAGGCAGTTCTTCAGTTCTTCATATCTGTCTTCTATTTCACCTTCTTTGACTTCGATATCTACGGCAACAGCCATTGTATTAATCATATCATCATCAATACGCGGGTGAAGCATACTCAGAATTTCCAGCCTGCGCTCATAAGTATCCGCATCCAGAAACTGCATCACCAGAGGATCAATATTCAGTTCTTCCTGTATTCCATTTTGCTGCGATTCGCAATGTTGTGTTTCACTCTGCTCTATAGGCGCATCTGCTGCCGGCTGCTCTACACTCTCATATGCTGTCTGCTTTTCGCTCAGAATTACTGACTGTTCTTTGTCCTGAGCGACCGCATGTTGTTCTCCATCAGATAATGTCCGCTCAAACCGATACCTCTGCGGCGCGTCAGGATATTTCTCATGATCAACATCTTCCATAAACGATGAAAGCGGCCTTACATAAATCTGAAAATCACCATACATAGCCTGATAAACAACCATTGTCTCACCAGTCTCACTATGCTTCGCAAGGCATCTTACCTGATACAGATTGCCCTTAAAGTGTCTGTAAATTTCCTGTGGTTGTGGATTATGTCTCATTTTTCTGCTCCATTCTTTCAAGCATTATATAGAATATCTAAGTCTGTTCTCTTAACCATCCTAGAATTTCTTATTGTATTATTATAATCCCAAACCTTGAAAATGTCATTCACTTCTACTATAAAAAATATTAATTCAGTAATTAACTAAGCCTTTAAAAACTCGTAACGGAAGCTGCAGTTCTCGTCTGCAAATTCAAGTCCTGCAAGCTCGTGCAGCAATTCGTCTTTATCATTATCATCCAGCGTATTAATCCTTCTATGATGAATTATTACAGTGTATATCCTCGTCCCATATCCATCGGATACCCATCTTATATTAACTCCGCTGTTTACAAATCCTTTTTCATTAA
>JAIDPH010000389.1 GCA_029062885.1 Lachnospiraceae bacterium | reverse complement strand
TCGCAGTATTAGAGACTCCTTCCGCCGCAGATACCGGCAGAACCATAAGCCCTGCAAGAAAGAGCGTTGTTAATACGGTCATGATTTTCTTTTTCATATAATAACCCTCCCTATCACCATTTTTTCGGACAGCGGCTTCTCTCAAAATACTTTATTGGTATAATCAAATACGGGATATCCCTGCCCATCCCACTTCACTTCCATTAACATGGTATGACGGTTCGGGTCATAGAGCGGATCTCCTTCAATTTCCAGATAGGTTCTTGCATGGTATACACAGATATCCCTGCCGTCCGGAAGCTTCGTGAAGCTGTTATGTCCGGGACCGTAAAATCCTTTTTCCCGGTCAGAACAGAGCACCGGCTGACGTTCCTTCTTCCATGCCCTTGGATCCAGCAAATCCTCATTTTCATCAATACTCAGCATCCCCATGCAGTAACACTCACCTGTCGCGCTTGCGGAATAAGTCAGGAAAATTCAGCCGTCATGCTTAATCACAGCCGGGCCTTCATTTACCCAGATGTCTACCCGCTCCCAGTCATAATCCGGTGTTGTCAGAAGTACCTGTGCTGTGGCAAGCTTCGTCGCAGACTCCATTCTGGCAATATACAGATTGGAAATCTGGATTCCCACGCTGACCTTTTCCGCCCATACATAATAATAACTTCCTTTATTTTCAAAGACCGTTGCGTCCAAAGAGAATGCCTCAAAGGAATAGATGTCATCATCGGCGCGTTCCATCTTGCCCTTTTCCACCCATGCATCCGTCATCGGATCCTCTCCCTGACATTCCAACACAAACGGTCTGATTTTCCAAATATCATCTTTTTCGCCTGCTGCAAAATAAATATACCATTTTCCAAACAAGTAATGCAGCTCCGGCGCCCAAACATGTTTGCTCATTTCTCCGGACTCATGCTTCGTCCACACAATAGTCTCCTGTGCCGTCCGTAATCCCTCCAAGGTCTCTGCTTTCCGCAGCGCGATACAGTCATATGCGGGAACGGACGCGGTAAAATAATAGGTTCCATCTGTGTGTCGGTATACGTAAGGGTCTGCTCTCTGCTCTATAAAAGGGGTATTATATTCTGTTATTTTACCATTTCTTCTCTCATTAACCATATTCCTGAATCTCCTTTTTGCATTGTATTTCCTATATCATGAAAAACACCCCGGATTCCGATAATCCGTAATCCGGAGTGTAATTATTATATCTTAATTCAATCGGATTCTCAACGATTTCCTATTGAATGTCAATGAATGCATTCTCTAACGTGAAGCAGTAGTATAAATCGCCATCCACTGCAATTCCCTTATAGGACTGATTAAAGGTTGCACCATCAGCAGTTGTTGCAACGAATACGATATCAGCGCTGTCACCATTGTTTGTAATGGTCAGCTCAATATCCGCACCGTCGATATCTTTCTTGAAGGTATCCCAATTCCAGTCACATTCTGCCGTAGCAATATTGTCATAGCCTGCGCCCCATCCCCAGTTATCAGCACGGCATACTGCATATTCTTTGTAATCTGCATTATCCTCTGCTGAATGTGCATCTGCTACGTTCTGAAGAACAACCAGGAAGTTATGCCAGTTCTCAAGTTCATCTGAGTAGTTCTTGAAGTTTACTGTTACGGATTCACCGCTCGGAACTGCAACAACATCAGAGAACTCTGTCCAGAATGGTGTAGAACAGTCAGTTGCGCCTACAACAGTACCGGTAGTCGTAACATCACTGTGGTCTGCTGCCGTAGGTTCTTCCTCTTCCGGTGCACCTGTCTCAGGAGCTATAGATTCCACATTAGGATTGCCCAGCTCATACAGGGAAAGAACCTGACCTGCTGTCAATGCAGAATCAAATACATATAAATCATCTACAAAACCTTTGAATACAGTATCCCAGTAGTTGATACCGAAATAGGATTCAAAATCAGATGTCGGCTGCATGATATTCGGAGCAAGGGTTGCATCCCATGTATACTCAAAATATGTATTGTTTGTATAGTTTGCCTGTGA
>JAIDPH010000388.1 GCA_029062885.1 Lachnospiraceae bacterium | reverse complement strand
TAAAATAAATCATCAGATACAAACCAGTCAAACTGAAAGGAGACCATAAATGAAATTCAAAAAAATTTCAGAAACAGAGCTGGATTTGCAGACCCTGGAAAAAGATTTTGAGCAGGCAGAAAAATTTAAAAAAATAGCTGTTGGAAAAAAATGTATTTATTATATGGGATTAATGCAGACAAAATATCTTCCCCTCTCCGAGATCGTGTGGGCTTACATGCGCCAAGAGGACTGCGAGGGCACGATGTGCTGCGGCCGCATGGGATTTTCCAGTTTTTTCCTTATGGTAACTACCGGGGATAAGAAGCAGCAGAAAACATATCTGGAAGATGCAAAGGATGTGAAAGCGATTCTGGCGCTTCTTGAAGAGCGTAATCCCCGGATGGAGAGTGGTTATTCCAAAGAGCGGGCGGCAAAATACCTGTCTTCATCTACTTAAGGTCTTTTTTTCCTGAACTTGCACAAACACTGTCAATACTTTATAATAGCGATAAAACCAAGGCTGAAGGGAGAATGTCCAAATGAACTTTTTAGAAGAACGAATACAAAGAGACGGTATCGTAAAAGAGGGAAATGTCCTTAAGGTTGATTCTTTTTTAAATCACCAGATGGACATCAAGCTTTTCAAACAAATGGGGGAAGAATGGAAAAGACGTTTTGAAGGTACATATATCAATAAAATCTTGACAATAGAGGCATCAGGAATCGGTATAGCGTGTGTCGCTTCCGAATACTTTGATGCGCCGGTTGTTTTTGCTAAAAAATCCCAAAGTATTAATATTGACGGAGACATGTATGTGGCAGAAGTGGAATCTTTTACTCACAAATGTAAAAATCAGGTGATTGTTTCTAAGAAATTTCTGGGTCCTGATGACCATGTCTTAATAATTGATGATTTTCTGGCAAATGGCTGTGCTTTGCAGGGGATGATTTCCATCATAGCACAGGCAGGAGCAGTCTTGGAGGGAATCGGAATTGCTATTGAAAAGGGATTCCAGTCAGGTGGACGTACGATCAGAAATCTTGGTTATCATTTAGAGTCTCTTGCAATTGTAGACAGTATGGATGCAGCGACTGGCAAAATCAATTTCAGGAGCCAGGATGAAAGCAAATAAGAGGGGGATTTATACAAATGAAGCAAGAAGCACGAGTTGATAATATTTATCGTCTGGAGGGAAGGGTTCCTATAGCGAAAGCGATTCCCTTTGGACTGCAGCATATACTGGCTATGTTTGTGGCAAATATTGCGCCGATAATTATTGTGGCGGGAGCATGCGGACTGGATTCTTCGCAAAGCGCTATGCTTATACAAAGTGCAATGATCGTGGCAGGAATCGGAACACTCATACAATTGTTTCCGTTGTGGAAGATTGGTTCCGGTCTGCCTATTGTTATGGGAATCAGCTTTACGTTTGTTTCAGTTTTTTGTTTTATAGGACCAACCTATGGATATAATGCCATTATAGGAGCCGTGTTAGTTGGCGGTATTGTTGAAGGAATTCTGGGCTTGTTTGCCAAATACTGGACAAAGCTGATTACTCCGATTGTGGCGGCGAGCGTTGTTACGGCAATTGGATTTTCGTTGTTGTCGGTTGGAGCTGCTTCCTTTGGTGGTGGAAGCGGAAGTGAGGGCTTTGGATCGGCAACTAATTGGATTCTTGGAGTGATAACGCTTTTATGCTGTCTCCTTTTTAATATTTTTGCAAAGTCTTATTGGAAACAGCTTTCGGTTCTCTTTGGACTTGCTGTGGGGTATATTGTGTCTGTTTTTATGGGAGTGGTGGATTTTTCTGCGCTGAAGTCGGCTTCTATTGTGGCGCTGCCTTCTATACTGCCGTTTAAACCGGAATTTAATATTAGTGCCATAATAGCGGTGGTCCTTATTTTCCTTGTGTCCGCTACAGAGACGATAGGAGACACTTCAGCACTGGCGACTTCAGGACTTGACAGGGAGGCTTCGGCAAAAGAGGTCGCCGGTTCTCTGACCTGTGATGGTTTCATAAGTGCTTTGTCGTCCCTTTTTGGCTGTCTGCCCATTACGTCTTTTAGCCAGAATGTGGGGCTTGTTGCAATGACCAAAGTGGTAAATCGGTTTACCATCGCAACCGGGGCAGTGATTATGATCATTGCGGGAATTTTTCCGGGTTTTGGCGCGCTGCTGGCAACACTGCCGGATGCGGTGCTGGGTGGCTGCACGATTATGATGTTTGGCACGATTGTTGTAAGTGGGTTGCGGATGATAAGCAATTGCGGATATACACAGAGAAATATAACAATAGTGGCATTGTCCTTGAGTATGGGAATAGGTTTTACACAAGTACCGGAGATATTTGAGATTTTCCCGCAGATTGTTCAAAATGTCTTTGCCACGAATTGCGTTGCTGTAGTTTTCCTTGTGGCGGTTATTCTGAATCTGGTGCTGCCGGAAAATATGGAAAAAAACAATCAGCCACTTACTAAAGGTTAAAATTGACAGCAAGGTATATGCAATGATACAATATAAAACAGAAGAAAATACACGGAAAGAATCAGGGAATTTGCTCATACGTGCAGATTCCCGGTTTTTAGGAATGGAGGATATTTATGCCGCGCAGAACAGATATTCATAAGGTACTAATCATTGGTTCAGGTCCGATCATAATTGGTCAGGCGTGTGAATTTGATTATTCGGGAACTCAGGCATGTAAAGCACTTAGGAAACTGGGATATGAAATCGTATTAGTTAATTCCAATCCTGCAACGATCATGACAGACCCGGAGACGGCTGATGTGACCTATATAGAACCCCTTAATGTAGAAAGATTAGAACAGATTATTGAAAAAGAACGCCCTGATGCTTTGCTTCCTAATTTAGGAGGACAGTCCGGGCTTAATTTGTGCGCAGAGTTAAATAAGGC
>JAIDPH010000387.1 GCA_029062885.1 Lachnospiraceae bacterium | reverse complement strand
AATTAGTGTCGTATAATGACTAAGCATGTCACAATGCAGTTACAGCATATGCATTAAGATTATAAAGGAGTGATATTCTGAATGAATCAGACACAGTATACTCTAGGTATTGATATAGGTTCAACTACTGTCAAGATAGCGATTCTGAACGATAAACATCAGATTCTCTTCTCTGATTATAAAAGGCATTTTGCCAATATTAAAGAAACTTTATCCGATTTGCTGCAATGTGCATATAAAGAACTCGGAAACATTTCACTGCATCCAATGATCACAGGCTCAGGAGGGCTTACTCTTGCCAACCACTTAAAAGTACCATTTGTGCAGGAAGTAATCGCCGTATCCACATCACTTCAGGAATTTGCTCCTATTACTGATGTAGCGATTGAGCTAGGCGGTGAAGATGCCAAAATCATTTATTTTGAAGGCGGTAATGTAGAGCAGCGAATGAACGGCATATGTGCCGGCGGAACCGGTTCTTTCATAGACCAGATGGCATCCCTGTTGCAGACAAATGCACAAGGCTTAAATGAATATGCCAAAAATTATCATTCTCTCTATACTATTGCAGCCAGATGCGGTGTATTCGCCAAATCCGACATCCAGCCTCTAATAAATGAAGGCGCGACCAAGGAGGACTTATCCGCTTCCATCTTTCAGGCGGTAGTCAACCAGACAATCAGCGGTCTTGCATGCGGCAAACCGATTCGCGGACATGTCGCTTTTCTTGGCGGTCCACTGCATTTTCTGTCTGAGTTAAAACAAAGTTTTATACGAACGCTGAAATTAGATGATGAGCATATTATTGATATGGAAAACTCCCACC
Organism: Lachnospiraceae bacterium; assembly: GCA_029062885.1. Taxonomy (GTDB): domain Bacteria; phylum Bacillota; class Clostridia; order Lachnospirales; family Lachnospiraceae; genus UBA3282. The sequence continues at coordinate 1,864 of JAIDPH010000387.1, read as the reverse complement.
TTTTCGCAGCAATCGGTTCGGCATTAAATGCTAAAGATAACATTTGTTATACTATGCAGGAAATGGTAGATAAGCTGTCTTCCGATATCAAAATGGAATTTGAAGTAGAACGTATGGAGCCTTTGTTCGTTTCCAAGAAAGAATATGACTCTTTTAATAAGAGACATTCTCTTCACCATGTCAAAACTGCCGATTTAGCTTCCTATCAGGGAAAATGTTTCTTAGGTATTGACGCCGGAAGCACTACGACTAAAGCAGCTCTTGTCAGCGAGGACGGTTCTTTGCTCTATTCTTTCTACAGCAGCAATGACGGCAGTCCTTTAAAAACAGCAATACGCTCAATTAAAGAAATATATTCCCTGCTTCCTAAGGGTGCGTCTATAGTCCGCTCCTGTTCCACCGGCTATGGAGAAGCGCTTATGAAAGCTGCCTTTTTACTCGATGACGGGGAAGTTGAGACTGTTGCGCATTACAATGCCGCTGCTTTCTTTAATCCCGAGGTAGATTGTATTCTGGACATATTCGTGCAGGACATGAAATGTATCAAAATCAAAAACCAGACGGTTGACAGCGTACAGCTTAACGAGGCATGTTCCTCAGGCTGCGGCTCATTTATTGAGACATTTGCCAAATCTTTAAATTACAGTGTTCAGGATTTTGCAAATGCCGCACTTTTTGCTGCCCATCCGATTGATTTGGGAACACGTTGTACCGTATTTATGAATTCCAAAGTAAAACAGGCACAGAAAGAAGGCGCTGACGTTTCCGACATTTCCGCAGGGCTTGCTTATTCTGTCATTAAAAATGCCTTATTTAAAGTTATTAAAGTATCTGACGCTTCCGAACTTGGCAGAAACATCGTCGTGCAGGGCGGTACTTTTTATAATGATGCAGTTCTTCGCAGCTTTGAAAAGATTGCAGACTGTGAAGTGATACGCCCTGATATTGCAGGTATCATGGGTGCTTTCGGCGCGGCGCTGATTGCAAGGGCAAACTATACCGAAGGCTATCAGACTACAATGCTTGACATTGAGAAAATCAACTCTCTGCAATTTGAGACGAGTATGGCTAAATGTAAGGGTTGCACTAACAACTGTCGCCTTACCATTAATAAATTTACAGGGGGACGCCAGTATATATCCGGCAACCGCTGCGAAAGAGGTATTGGAAAGGCAAAGAATGAAAATGGTGTTCCCAACCTTTTTGACTATAAACTCAAGCGTATCTTTACATACGAACCGCTTCCGGCTGATGAAGCCATAAGAGGCAGCGTAGGAATACCGAGAGTTCTAAATATGTATGAGAATTATCCGTTCTGGTTCACTTTTTTTACCAGACTGAAATACCGTGTCGTACTCTCTCCGATTTCCAATCGTAAAATTTATGAGCTCGGCATTGAATCTATTCCCAGCGAGTCCGAATGCTATCCTGCAAAGCTTGCCCACGGTCATGTGACATGGCTGATAAAACAGGGTGTGGATTTTATATTTTATCCCGCGCTGTTCTATGAGCGTGATGAGTTCAAGGACTCTAACAACCATTATAATTGTCCCATTGTTACTTCTTATTCTGAAAATATCAAGAATAACGTTGAAGAAATCGGGCGCGGCGAAATTGTATTCCGCAATCCTTTCATGTCATTCAGGGATTTAAAGACTGTTACGGAAGCTTTGACTAAAGAGTTTAGTGAACTTCCAATATCAGATGTTATGGACGCATGTAAAGCAGCATGGGAAGAATTGGCAAACGCAAGAATTGATATGCAAAAAAAGGGAGAAGAAACCCTTGCATATATGGAAAAGAATAATAAACGCGGTATCGTGCTTGCCGGCCGTCCTTATCATATCGACCCGGAGATCAATGG
>JAIDPH010000386.1 GCA_029062885.1 Lachnospiraceae bacterium | reverse complement strand
AGTTTACAGTATTCAACATGAAAATGCAACTATTTCATTACTGAAATTAAATCTGCTCATAGTTTTATATGATAAAAACGAGAAGCGATAATTAAATTGAGGTTGAACAAATATTTGGAATGATGGTTGAATATATTGTTATGAGGGGTAATTTTTATCCTACAATAGAAAACAGGAGGAATATATAATGAAGTTTGGAAGAATTAAAAAATTAATGACAGCAGTAGTTGCTGCAACAATGCTTATGTCCGCTACATTGATGGTGTGTGCGGCAGACACAGTATTAGGTAATGGATCGCCTACTGCTTCGGGCAATGATTTATCATCAAGTACCGGCAGTAGTAACAGTACTAATACCACCGCCGGCAGCAGTACTGTTGTCAGTGAGACGCCTAAGCTGTCTTATGTGGAGAAAGCGACTAAGGCTGAAAATGCGAGAATAAGTGTAGCAGGCACAGAGATAAAAACGTCTTTATCCGGAGTATACGCCGCCGAGACAGTGCGTGGCGCGGTGGTTGAAACTCCTGTTGCGGATGTAAAGGCATCTCTTGGATTGGCAGAAGGACAGAAGCCGACAATTTTTATTTATGATGTTGATTCTAAGAAAAGTGTGAATGCAATGGCGAGTATTAACGCGGCAGCAGATGCTATGGGTACAGACGTTGTTGCATGCCTGCAGATTGAACTGGGAGCTAAGGAGAATGGTAAATGGGTTAAATTGTCAGACGGAAGTGTTGCGCTTAAGGCAGGCCTTCCGAAATCAGCAGACACATCCTTAACCTATTATGTAATTTGTGTACAAGAGGGCGGAACAATAATTGTCCTTGAAGATCTGGATACAGATCCGGACACGGTTACATTTGCAGTTAATGCAGGACTTGGCGCTTATGCAATCGTTGCAAAGTAAACTATAGAGAATCAACCTTGACAACTCCATTTTCATAATATTATAATATGCATATGCAAAGACGTTGAAGAAGACAGTATCTGATTTCTAAAAGTTACAGCGAGCCGGTGGTGGTGTGAGACCGGTATGAGTAGGAAATCAGGGAAAATCACTTCCGAGTTTCAGGCTGAACCCCTTTTGACATCGTGAACAGAAATGTTCATGCAGGAAGACAGAAGGGCAGTAGGAGCTGACGGCACCCGCCGTTATCGGGAACCGTATCGATTTTTCATAATGCAATACAGAATGATCCGTACGTTGTAACAGGTGGTGTAACGAGCAGATTTGGCCTCGTCCTTTTACGGGACGGGGTTTATTTTATATGTGGCGCCTGTTGGAGACACAAGAAAAGTTATAGAGGAGGTTTATTATGTATCAAAAAGTTGATGCCAGCTTAAATTTTGTAGACAGGGAAAAAGAGGTGTGCAGATTCTGGAAAGAGAACGACATCTTTCAAAAAAGTATTGACTCCCGCCAAGAGGGAGAAACTTATACTTTTTATGACGGACCGCCGACTGCGAATGGACAGCCGCATATCGGACATGTACTGACACGCGTAATAAAGGATATGATTCCCAGATACCGCACCATGAAGGGATATATGGTTCCGAGAAAAGCGGGCTGGGATACGCATGGACTTCCGGTAGAGTTGGAAGTTGAGAAATTATTGGGACTGGATGGAAAAGAGCAGATAGAAGAATATGGTCTGGATCCCTTTATCAGTAAATGCAAGGAATCTGTCTGGAAATACAAAGGTATGTGGGAAGATTTTTCGGGAACGGTCGGTTTCTGGGCGGATATGGATGACCCATATGTTACTTACCATGACGATTTCATTGAATCTGAATGGTGGGCGTTAAAAGAGATTTGGGATAAAGGCTTATTATATAAAGGTTTTAAGATAGTACCTTATTGTCCGCGCTGCGGAACCCCGCTTTCTTCTCATGAGGTTGCTCAGGGATATAAGGCCGTGAAAGAACGTTCTGCGGTAGTGCGCTTTAAAGTGTCTGGGGAAGATGCTTATTTCCTTGCATGGACCACTACACCGTGGACCCTGCCATCCAATGTAGCTCTCTGTGTGAATCCGAATGAGACATATGTAAAGGTGAAAGCAGCTGACGGATACACCTATTATATGGCGGAGGCACTTCTCGATAATGTGCTTGGAAAATTGGCGGAGGAAGGAAAGCCGGCATATGAAGTACTGGAAACTTATGTGGGAACGGATTTGGAATATAAAGAATACGAGCCTTTGTTTGCCTGTGCGGGAGAAGCCGCTGCAAAGCAGCATAAGAAAGGGCACTTTGTGACCTGCGACACCTATGTTACGATGACGGATGGTACAGGTAT
>JAIDPH010000385.1 GCA_029062885.1 Lachnospiraceae bacterium | reverse complement strand
AGAACTTCCATAATCGCAAGGCAGATATCCAGACCAATCAAATCACCCAAATGAAGCGGTCCCATAGGATGGGATGCACCGAGCTGCATAGCAACATCAATATCCTCTGCTGAAGCCGTACCTGCATCCAGTACACCGATTGCTTCATTAATCATCGGAATCAGGATTCTGTTTACAACAAAGCCGGGAGCTTCTTTAACCTGTACAGGAGTCTTACCGATTTCTGTAGCGATAGCAGTAATCTTGTCTACCATCTCCTGAGGTGTATTCTCACCTCTGATAACCTCTACCAGTTTCATTCTGTCAGCAGGATTGAAGAAATGCATACCGATCATCGGTCTGTCTAAGCCTTCTCCAATCTTGGTAATGGAAAGAGATGAAGTATTGGAAGCAAACATACAGTCTTTCTTAACGATACCCATTAACTCTTTGAAAATTGCCTGCTTAATCTCCATTTTCTCAAGAGCAACCTCTACAATCAGATCGCAGTCTGTACAGATACCGTTTAAGCCGGTAGTAATCTTACCCATGATCTCATCTGCTTTTTCCTGAGTAATTTTCTCTTTGCCGACAAGGAAATTCATATTCTTCTGAATCTTCGCTTTGCCGCCTTCTGCATACTCTTCTTTGATATCGCAGAGACAAACTTCATAGCCATCTGTCATAGCGAATGCCTGTGCAATTCCTGAACCCATCGTTCCTGCACCGATAATACCTACTTTCATGGAAAAACCTCCTATATTTATAAATTTTTATTTTTGTTCATTAGCAATTCTTAAACGGCTCTTTCACCTTCTCCTTGTTCTTGTCAAGGAAGAATGCCATACCATATTTCTGGTCTTCTGTCTCGAAGCAGTCACCGAAGAGTTTCTCTTCGATTACGATTGCTTTGTCCATATCAACCTCAAGACCGTCATTGATTGCCTTCTTGCAGTTACGAACGGCAATAGGCGCATTCTTTGCGATACCTGCTGCCATTTTCTCTGCTGCCGCCATCAATTCCTCCTGCGGATATACTGCATTAACCAGACCGATTCTTAATGCTTCATCAGCCTTAATATTTCTCGCCGTATAAATCATCTGTTTTGCCATGCCGGGTCCAACCAGTCTTGCAAGTCTCTGCGTTCCGCCAAATCCGGGAGTAATTCCAAGACCAACTTCAGGCTGACCGAATACCGCATTGTCAGAACAGATTCTGATATCACAGCTCATGGAAATCTCGCAGCCACCGCCAAGTGCAAAACCGTTCACTGCTGCAATAACAGGAATAGGGAAAGTCTCCAGCTTACGGAATACATCATTTCCTTTTTTACCGAACGCTTCTCCCTCTGCCTTAGTCAGGGTGCTCATCTCGCCGATATCCGCACCTGCCACGAAGGATTTCTCACCTGCGCCTGTCAAAATGAGGCATCTTACATTGTCTAAATCAACTGCATCCAATGTCTTGTCCAATTCTTCAAGAACAGTAGAATTCAAAGCATTAAGCGCTTTCTCACGGTTGATCGTGATAATTCCAACCTGTCCTTTTACTTCATATAATACAAATTCCATTGTATTATCCTCCTCTAAATTTTTTTCAACTTAGTCTCTTTCTACGATTGTAGCGCAGCCCATACCGCCGCCGATGCAAAGAGTTGCAAGACCTTTCTTTGCGTCACGTTTTTCCATCTCATGAAGCAGTGTTACAAGGATACGGCAGCCTGATGCTCCTACGGGATGTCCGAGTGCGATTGCACCGCCGTTTACATTAAGTACATCGTTGCTGAATCCTAAATCTTTCTGAACAGCAAGAGACTGTGCTGCGAATGCTTCGTTAGCTTCGATTAAATCAAAGTCGTCAATCTTCATGCCGGCCTTTGCCATAGCTTTCTGTGTAGCCGGAACAGGACCTACGCCCATGATAGAAGGATCTACACCGCCAAGTGCGCCTGCTACGAATGTTGCCATCGGCTTAACGCCTAATTCTTTTGCTTTTTCTTCGCTCATAACAACGATTGCTGCCGCGCCGTCATTGATACCTGAGGAGTTAGCCGCTGTAACAATACCGCCATCCGGTTTGAAAGCAGGACGGAGTTTGGAAATGCTCTCAACAGTCACGCCTGCACGAGGACCTTCGTCTGTATCTACTATAACCGTTTCTTTTTTCTTCTTTACTTCTACAGGAACGATTTCGTCTTTAAACTTACCTTCTGCCTGAGCTTTCTCACATTTCTGCTGTGACCATGCAGCGAACTCATCCAGCTGCTCCCTTGTCAATCCATACTTTTCAGCAACATTTTCAGCTGTAATTCCCATATGATAATTATTGAAAGCATCCCACAATGCATCATTTACCATTGTATCAACAAGCGTTGCATTGTTCATTCTATAACCATAACGACCCTGCATAACAGCATAAGGAGCCATAGACATATTCTCCATACCGCCTGCTACTACTACATCAGCGTCTCCTGCCATAATCATCTGTGCAGCCATGTTAACACAGTTAAGACCTGAACCACATACAACGTTTACCGTTACAGCCGGTGTCGTAATCGGCAGCCCTGCTTTAATGGATGCCTGACGTGCTACGTTCTGTCCTAAACCAGCCTGAATAACACAACCCATATATACATGGTCCACAGCATCTGCCGGAACCCCCGCTCTGTTTAATGCTTCCTTAATAACAATAGAACCCAAAACCGGTGCGGGAGTTGTGCTGAGTGCACCACCCATTGTACCGATTGCAGTACGACAAGCGCCTGCCAAAACTACTTTTTTAGCCATATCCTTCTCCTCCATTTAATTTATTAAAATATTATTATGTAAATATTATTTTCCTGCCCACAATTATAAATGTCTCTTATTATTGTCCATCGTTTTTTATTGTATCATAGAGACAGAGGTTTTGCAATGAACAACATTCTCTTTATTATATCTCAAATCTATCCATTAAATCCACCATAGTCCCCACTTGTGATTTCTGTTCTGTACTTACAGCGGCTGTTTCCTCCGATGTTGCCGAATTGTTATCAACAGCAGAAGAAACCTGCGTCACATTTTCATTCAGCTCCTGCATGCGCGCTGTGTCTTTTTTCAGTATCTGCTCTATCTGCACCATTTTTTCCGTGGCAGCTTTTGTATCGGTCATTACTTCATTCATGTTGGCTTCCGTTTCCTCTGCAATGGAAATGCTCTTTTCCATTACCGCAACAGTTGTCTCAATCAACTCTGTTGTCCTGCCGGCTGCATTCGCCGATTCATTCGCCAGATTTTTCACCTGCTCCGCCACAACAGCAAAGCCTTTTCCGGCTTCACCCGCTCTCGCCGCCTCAATCGCTGCATTCAGTGCCAGAAGGTTCGTCTGAGATGCAATATCCTCTATCGTACTGATAATCGTGCCAATCTGTTCCGAACATCTGCCGACTTCCTGAATCGAATTTTTCAGTTCCTGCATCTTCTCATTGCCTCTTTCCAGTGTAAGACCCGCTTCAGAAGCAATTTTTGCAGATTCTTCCGCCTCACGCGCATTTTCTTCCATGCTCTTCGTCATTTCGTCAAACGAAGTCATCAGTTCTGATACCTGAGCCGCCTGCAGAGTACAATTTTCCGCCAAATCCTGGGCAGCAAACTCCAACTGCTCCGAACCGCTGTCAATCTGGCTTGAAACAGTACGGATGGTCTTAATCATTTCCCGCATCTTCTCACCGATCTGTATAAAAGAATCTTTAATCGTTACGAATTCACCCACATATTCCTGCTCTATCTCAATCCGATAATTTCCATTCCCCATCTTTTCAAGCGTCTGGGTAATCTCTTTTATCATGGCTAGCAGATTTTTTTTCATAAAAGCAATTGCAGCAACCATCTTTCCGACTTCACTCTCATCTTCCTCCATGTCGAGTGCCACATGAAATTCACCGCCTGCAAGCACAGCCATCTGATCTGAGACTTTCATGATTGGCTCTAAAAGCTCTTTTTCTGAGAATTTTATCGTATTGGTAAACTTTTTTATAAGATACAGGAAGGATAATGCAAACATAATCTCGATAATGTATTGCATTACCTTTACCCCTGCCTGTCTGCTGTCTTTCCTTTCTAATATTGCAAGGATTGTTTCATCCGTCTTTTGACTAATTCGGTCAACCGTATCCTCATACTCTGCACTGAACACACATGCCTGCGCAGCTTCCAAGTCGCCAGCCTGCACATATTCAATTGCTGCTATTTCCAGCGGAACAAGCTCATCTGACATTGTGGCAATCTGGTTTAAGCTCGTCCATTCGTCTTCCTTGAGGTCACATTTCTCTAAGGTTTTAAGTGCCTGTTCCCTATTCTGGACCTCATTCAATTCCTTCATATAGTTATCATAATATTTCTGCTCTCCCGTGACAGCATAAGACTGTATATTATAAGTTAAAGTCTTGGATGCAATCCTATACTGATTCAGCGCCACGGTTGTATTAAGCTGCGCACTATGTATACTTGACATTGCCATGTTAAATAAAATGAATCCAATCAGGAGCACTGCTCCTACCGCCACTGATAACAATGCCTGACGAACCAGTTTCTTCAACTGCGCCGCCTGACTCTTTTTTTCTGATACTTCGTATGTTTTTTCCCCCATAGTCCCTCTCCTGTTAAATAAAGATTTGCAATTACTGCATTTTTCTATATTATAATAAAAAGTATATCTGAATCGGGGTTCGTTTTCAATAACTTGTTTTAAAAATCTGTCCCGCTGCTTGAACGCTCTTCTGTCGCTTTTTCCACTGCCGGATCCTTCATATTATAGATTCTATGCCATTCTTTGGTCTCTTCGTCCTTTATGGTCTCACTGCGGTTGCGGTAGAGGAACTTAGTCAGTTCATAACAGTCTATCCATATTTCATTATTACTGTCCTTCTGTGACTCATCGAAGATCAACTCCAGCCCCCAGTGCAGATGTACTACCTCTATATTATTCACATTCTCTTTGACGCTGTATCCCGTATGTCCCATATATCCGATGACGTCTCCGGCTGTCACGATGCTTCCTTCTTCCAGTTCCTTATTATAGGGAAAATTCTGTCTCATATGGGCATAATAGTAATATCGTTTCCCATCGAAACTGCGAATACCGATTCGCCAACCGCCATACTGATTCCAGCCAATCGCTTCCACATAGCCTGATTCTATGGCGATTATCGGCGTACCTATCTGACCCATCATATCATGCCCCAGATGAGGTCTTGCATAGCCGTAGCTTCTGGAAGAGCCGAAATCATCATAATGGCTGTAGTCAAATCCTTTTGCAATCGGCGAAAAAGCTTTGAGACCATAATAATTTTTCCACTCTTTCTCACCTGAATCGCTACCCGGCGTCTCTATGGAAAATTCTCCCACCATGCCGCCCAGTACCGCGTCGTACGCTTCTTTATAATAATCAAAATATTCCATATCTTCGGTCAGTTCCTCAATAGTCGTTTCACCTGATTGAAGTTTTTCTGCTGTTTCCTGTATCTTTGATACACTTTTTTTGTCAAATTTACCTCCATTCAGTGTACCTACATATGCAAGCAAATCTATCCAGTCCACATGTATCTCGTCCTTATAGGAAGCCACATCAAGTTCATACGCCTTGCTCATTGCTTCGCAGGTAATGTTAAAATCCACCCATTTTATGTAGTTTCCGTCCGCCGATACTTCGACCGCTTCCCCACTTTCATTTACTTCCTCCTGCACCGGCAGCGTTTCCTTTCGGTTACCCATACGTATTTCCTTTACCAAAATTATACACACCGTCGCCGCAAGCAAAACCAGCTCAAACCTGATACCCCATCTGATTTTCTTCATATATATGACCTTACATTCTTTCATCCTTCACATTTTATATATGAAAAAAACCTGTGGGTTATGTCAGCCCACAGGTCTACTATTTTAATATAAAGTTTAACTATGAATTTCACTCTTCCGGTTCAATCAGCCCGTAAGTATTTCCTTTTCTCTTATATACGACATTGACCTGATTCGTCTCCGCATTGCAGAATACGAAGAAATTATGTCCCAGCAGTTCCATCTGTACACATGCGTCTTCCGGATACATCGGCTTTATATCGAACTTCTTGGTACGGATAATCTGTACATCCTCTTCATCCATAAATTCTTTTTCGATATACTCCTGTTTAAAATATCCTGCTGCCTGCTGCCTGTCCGTAAGTTTAGTTTTATATTTCTTTAACTGTCTTTCTATAATTTCTTCTACTAAATCAATGGAAACATACATATCGCTGCTGACCTGTTCAGAACGAATGATATTTCCTTTCATCGGAATCGTAACTTCAATCTTCTGCCTGTCCTTTTCAACACTTAATGTAACATGTACTTCTGTTTCCTCTGAAAAATACTTTTCCAGCTTACCGATTTTATCCTCTACGGCTGTTTTTAATCCTTCTGTTACGTCAATGTTCTTTCCAACAATTACAAATTTCATAGTCTCTCATCCCTTTCATTGGATTTTGCTAGCTATTAAGCTTGAGCTTAGTATACCATATTCTTCCTGTAGGTTGCAATAAGTGTTGTAAGATTGTGGCAGGATTAAAGGAATGCAAAAAAGGCAGCCGGTACATATGCCGACTGCCTTTTTTTATATATTTAGATTAGAAGATTCTTCTGATAGAAAGAATGGAACGGTATGACGCACTCGATACGATAATACCTGTCTTGCTGGTAGATGCATGAACAATCTGACCGTTTCCAATGTAAAGCGCTACGTGTCCCGAATAACAGATAATATCACCAGGCTGCGCATTTTCAAGACCGTCTACTGCGGCACCTACGCTTCTGTCTGCTGAGGAAGAATGCGGCAGACTTACGCCGAAGTTCTTATATACGCTCATAACGAATCCTGAACAGTCAGCACCGTTTGTCAGGCTGGTTCCACCATACACATATGGATTTCCGACAAACTGAAGCGCATAATTTGCAACTGCCTGACCGGTTTCGCTTCCACCCGATACAGAATAAGTAACCGTATTTTGGGAAGAACTGTTATTTGAGGACGATGAAGATGAAGCAGCCTCCTGTGAAGCTTTCCTGGCTGCTGCCTGTGCTGCCTCTCTTGCTTCTTTCTCCTTTGCAAGTCTGGCTTTTTCCTCTGCAATAGATTCAGCCTTAACAAATTCGGTAGATAACTTTACATAATCCGCAGATACATAACCGTTACCTTCCTCTATATTTACTTCCATCCATCCGTCTAATTCTTCGGTAACTATCAACTGATCATCAATCGGCACCATTCCGAGTTTCGGTGCATCAAGACTCGGAGCCTCACGTACAAACAACGTTGTCGTGGTGACCGTTGCAATTCTGGTTCCTACTTCTTTAGCCAGTTCAACGGCTTCATCACCGGTCACGCAGAACTCTCCTTTAACATAACCTTCAACGGAACCGGAGCTGATTTTATACCAACCGTCAACTTCTTCAATAAATGTTCCTACAGACTTGTTATAAAGCTTACCTACGATATTACCCTCTTCGCTGGGAATATCCCTGACATTTACATAACTGCGTACCTGTGCTATAACAAGATTCTTGAAGCCCTCTTCCTCGTCACTATACTTTTCCGCATTGGAAGCTTCCTTCAAATCCTTTGTATATCCTTCACTGAAAACTATTATATCTTCAATTTTCTTATTTGATATCTTAGGCTGATTATCATCTGTCGCGCTGCCGTCAACCGGAATCTCTTCCTGTCCCTTTACCCCTGTTTCCTCGGTAGATGCGGTCAGACCACTGCTGCTAGCCCTCTCAACATCTTCTTTTATATCAGAAAGGGAAGTTGATTTATCAGAAGGAGATAAATAATAGTTGATTCCTGCAGATGGAAGTACAGAGTTCAAATCTCCTGATGCATCCGCCGTCAGTCTTATCCCCGAAAATGCAATTACCGCTGCCATTGTACACGCTGCGATTTTCACGCTTTTTCTTTTCATACAAACCTCCGAATTGGTCAAAATTATTTTTCAATTGTTACAAAGTTGTAACATCTTTGCAATAATATACCATCAAAAGAGGTCTGTGTCAACTACATTATCTGCCTAAAACTTCCCGTAAAACTACTATTTCTTGTGCAATATGCAAAAAATTAAAAAATATTACAAAAAAAATATCTCTAAAGTAATTTTATTATGAAAAAGTTACAAAACAAATATTTGTACCCAATATTGTCTTCCATATTCATCCTGCCAGAAACCGACTCCTATTTTTTTATATCCTGCATTCATAATGTTTGCACGGTGTCCGGAACTGCTCATCCAACCTTCCATTACGTTTGACGGCGTTGTATATCCGTAAGCAATATTTTCACCTACGGAACTATATGGTATTCCAATATCATCAAGCACGGTAAAGCAGTTTCTTCCGTCAGGTCTCGTATGTGCAAACAACTGCTCCAGTTCCCTCGCCCTTACCTCTGCTGCCAAAGTAAGGTCATTCTGTATCGTCAGGGCTGGCAACCCTTCCTTTGCCCTTTCCTCATTTACGATATTTACCACCTGCTGTGTATAAGAAAAGGCTATCGCATCGTCTGAAGTATATGCTGCATTTCCCATATCGAAAATATTTACAGTAAAATTATTCGTTCCTATGACTCCTGCATTTCTTCCTTCTGTTACTCCGTATGTATAGTAATGGTCAACGTACGCATCCCAATCATCGCCGAATAACGCTTCCAAATCAGGATATGCCTTCCTGTATTCTACTACATTAAAAGTCGGGCTTCCGCATCTTCCTTCATTTAATCCGCAAGTAATATAATGATTAAATAATGCCTTATCATTATATCCCCATATTGCTTTCAGGTCCGGATTGGTCTCCGCATAATATTTTGCATCAAATACATCCTTTAATCCTGCTGCCGATACATTTAAAGAGCCAGTAAACATTACTGTTGCCATAAACGCTAACGATACAGCCATTTTCCATACTTTTTTCATTGATTTCCCTCCTTGATCTCTTGCATTGATAAATACTTTTCCACACTTGCCACAGCATTCGCTCCATCCGCAACCGCCGTTATGATCTGTCTTAAAGCCTTGGTTCTGACGTCGCCTGCCGCAAAAATACCATCGGCTTGTGTCGCACAGTCTTCTCCTGCAATACAATATCCGCTATCGTCGCATGGTACAATATTTCTAAACAATTCCGTGTTAGGGTGAATTCCTACTGCAATGAAAATACCTTCTATAGTTATCATTTGCGTACTGCTTTCCTTACGATTGCACACCCTCAGGCTTTCTACCTGCTCCTGTCCGCATATTTCTTCCACTACACTGTCCCAGATCACTTCTACATTGTCGCACTGAAACAGCCTATCCTGTAAAGATTTCGCCGCACGCAGACTGTCACGTCTGTGAATCAGAATGACTTTCTTACAGAGCCTTGACAAAAAGACTGCGTCCTCTACCGCTACATCTCCTCCGCCTACAACTGCCACTGTCCGATTCCTGTAAAAAGCACCGTCACATGTCGCGCAGTATGACACTCCCCTTCCGGCAAGCTGCTCCTCTCCCGGAACATTCAAAAGCGCATGGGAAGCTCCCGTTGCCAAAATTACCGTTTTTGCTTCATAAGACTTATCTGTATCACCGTCTTTTGCCATAACAATTTTATAACCGTTCTTTTCCGAAAGTCCCGTTACCTGTACATTTTCAAATGTGACACCAGTGTCATCTGCATGCTGCCTGAATTTCATGCCCATTTCAAAGCCGTTCATCATCGGCATTCCAAGATAATTGTCCACTTCATAGGTATTCAGCACCTGCCCGCCGCTCATCGGATTTTTTTCCAGCACAAGCACGTCAAGTCCCGCTCTTTTCCCATATATGGCTGCCGACAGTCCTGCGGGGCCGGAGCCTATAATAATTAAGTCATACATAATGGAAGTCCTTTCTTTTACCGGATACTTGTAGTATAATTCTTAACATATACTTTGTCAAAAATATTTAGTATTCACCGAAAGGAGTATACCCATATTATGCCTAAATATGCTTTAATCACAGGAGCTTCCCGTGGAATCGGAAGGGCAATTGCCGATATCATGGCTGCCGACGGTTATAATTTATACATTAGCTGCATTCACTCCAAAGATAAGCTCTACGCCTATGCTTCCGAACTTTCAGCACGATATGGAATCTCTTGCATGCCTTTTATAGGAGATATGGGCTGCGAAGATGATGTGAAAAGGATGTTTGACACGATTCCGGAACTCGATGTTCTTATAAATAATGCGGGGCTGTCATATGTGGGGCTCCTTAGCGAAATGTCTGATACAGACTGGCAGCGAATCATGTCCGCTAATCTTGATTCTTTATTTTATACATGCAGACTTGCCATTCCGCTTATGCTGCATAAGCACAGCGGAAAGATCATAAACATTTCTTCTGTATGGGGAAATGTCGGTGCATCCATGGAAGTAGCCTACTCCGCTTCCAAAGGCGCGGTGAACAGCTTTACCAAAGCGCTTGCCAAGGAGCTGGCTCCCAGCCATATACAGGTCAATGCAATTGCATGCGGCGTTATTGATACGGATATGAACAGCTGTTTTTCAGAAGAAGAAATGGAAGCACTGCGTGAAGAAATACCCTGTGACAGAATCGGCCAGCCATCGGAAGCCGCACAGATGGTACGGAACCTTCTGAACGCTCCCGATTACCTGACAGGTCAGATTATTACTCTGGATGGGGGATGGACATAAGTCCCCTTCCCGCCAGAAAATACTCTTTATAATTCTATCTATGTTTAGTTCTATCTATTTTTCACAGAAAAATTTCTCCCGGACTATCCTTTTGATGCTTTCTTCCGTTATAGTATATAGAAAGCGCTTTCAAACATTAACAGGAAAGGAACATGGTTTTAAATGAGCGTAAATGTTGACCTGGATCTTCTGCTTGTGCAGAAAATGCGCATGGGAGATGAAAAGGCATTTGATGATTTTGTGACTAAATACTATCCCAAAATTCTGAAATATTGCCAGATACATATATGTGACAACGGATATGCAGAAGACATGACGCAAGAAACGTTTGCGCGTTTTTTCCGAACCCTGAAAAATTATAAACACTATGGAAAGGCGGTGAATTATCTGTATGCCATTGCTGCAAATGTCTGCAATGATTATTACAGAACCAAAAGAGAAATACCGGTTGAAGAACTGCCGGAAATTCCAGATAAGAAAACGGAAGCTTTGGACGAGCAGATAGCTGTGCGGCTTGCTTTGGATGAATTGCCCGAAGAATTAAGAGAAGCCGCCGTCCTGTTTTTCATACAGGAGCAAAAACAGAAGGACATTGCCAGAATTCTGGGAATTTCTCTTCCGCTTGTAAAATACAGGATACGAAGAGCCAAAGAACTGTTGTCGGATTATTTTCGCAAGGAGGGTCTATGAAATTATCAGAAAATAAACTTAGAAAACATCTGTGTGCAGGAACAGATTTTTCTTATAGTGAAAAAAAGTAACAGGAACCGCTCAAAAAGGCCAGG
>JAIDPH010000384.1 GCA_029062885.1 Lachnospiraceae bacterium | reverse complement strand
AGAAGTCTTTAAGAACTATAAATACATCCACATTACCAGAAAGAACTTGTAAGGCAGATGATAACTGAGCGGAATAAAAAAGAAACTTTAGCAATTATTAGTAGACTTGTGTAAACGGTTTGTGCTAGAATTAAAATAGAATATCTACTTTTTATATTATCTTCTGGTTTGATGCACATGACAATATAATATGCTTACCCGGGGAGCCGGGGGACGTGCTCTCACCCAAACCGAGTACCTTTCGGGGGAGGTGATTATTATGAGTACATATGAGGAATTGAGTTTGATTGTAAGCATTGCTTTACTAATCGTAGCGGTTCTGAATTTGAAAAATAAGAAATAGCCGTCCTGCTCCTGACAAAGTAGACGACTATTCCTTAGTAGTTTCGTTATAAATCTTCGCCGGGTCGGGTGAGATGCATTCACCTTCCGGCTCCATCGGTAAACATATTATACACAATAACTTATCATTTATCAACTATAACTTTAAAACCGTTCTTCATACTTATGTTTATAAGAATTATATGGAATGTTAAAACTCTTTGCGCAAGTTCCAAAAGTGTTTGGTTGTTTTGCAAATAACAAATCAGTTATACTATTTGCAAGGAGGTACGGGAAAATGGAATTAGGTAAAAATATTTATACTTTAAGAAAAGAAAAAGGTTTTTCACAAGAACAACTGGCCGAAAAAGTGAATGTCACAAGACAAACCATTTCAAACTGGGAGTTAGGAGAAACTTCGCCAAATCCTGAACAATTAAAACTTCTATCCGGCGCGCTTAATAAAAGTATAGATGAATTGGTAGGTAATGACCTTACGTATATTTTGAAAGAAGAATGTGACGTTAATGCAAAGTCAATTATAAGAATATATATCGCTCTTGCCTTTCTTTGCGGAACAATAGCGGGTATTTGGTCTTTTTCGGCAAACAGATTCAGATATAGTGAGATGGCATTGATTATCATAGCAGGAATGATCATAGGGTTATGTTTAGCTGTTGTATGCCACAATATTCTGAAATACTTGAAAAAACAGGAATAGGTGCATCTGAATGACATTATTTGAACTATGTGATGAAATAGACATACAGTCTGAAATCAAAACCCGTGTATTTGATTTTGCAAACAACTTCGATTTTAATGCAGTAAATAAACAATTGAAGGATTTTTTAGTGTACGAAAAAATGAAAGAAGCAAGGCTTGAACTCCAGGTTATCCTCGGCTATGACGAGGAAAATATCAGGATGCTTACCTGTATGTTAAAAGCTTCTGCTGATATTTATGATATTTATAAAGCAAAGGGTATCAGCGATAAAATTTACTTTGACACAATGAAATGTTACACACGCTTTATTAATGAAACTTTCAGAATAACAGGCAGGCTATATTTTGACAGATACTGGTGGACTACCAGACAGGCGGGCTGTCATTTGTTCAGAATCGGTGAACTGGAATATGAGATTATGCATATTGATAACGACATTATTATATATCTGCATATTCCATCTGATGCTGACTTTTCACCGCATGCAGTCGATAATTCACTGGAATGTGCCGGAATCTTTTTTGCAGAACATTTTCCGGAAATCGCCGATAAAAAATATTGCTGCCATTCATGGCTTTTGGACAGTAAACTTAAAGAAATGTTAAGTGAAGAATCAAACATTATAAATTTTCAAAAACGGTTTGAAATTTATGATAAAGGTGAGGTGGATACCGAATTTATTGAATGGTTGTATAATACCGGAGCTGCTGCTGATTATAAGACATTACCGGAAAATACTACTCTGCAAAGAAAAATGAAAGTATATTTGATTTCGGGCGGAGAAATCAGAAACTCATATGGGAGATTATTATAAAAATGTAAAATAAAAGCGCTGAGAAATCTGGAAAAACTAAATTTATTACTCAACATTTTCTTACTATTATGGTATAATCTCTTTATGAAGCATATTTAGGAAGAGCTGTTACATTCTATTAAATATCTAAAAATGACAAATCTGCTAAAATAAACATTTTATCTATGATTATTAAAGTGAACTCCCAAAGGAATAATCCAGCAGAACGCAGTAAAGATATCCCTCACTAAATCATATGTAGTTGCCATGAAAGGAACTGATAATGGAAATAGTTGGTTATATTTCTCAAACTGTTATTAATAAATTAGGTTTAAAAATTGAACCGAATACCCCTGTATTTATTGGAGAATCCAATATAGAACATATCAAGAACAGGCATCCATATGAATACGACAAATATTACAAAGATATTGGCATGATAATAAATTTTCCCGATTATGTGGGCTTAAATCCAAAAGATGGCTCCATTCTCTTTGTAAAACTATACAAAATAGATGATGAATACATCCGAGTAGCTGTTAAAATTACATCCGAAGGAAAGTGCTTTGCAAAGACGTTACATTTACTAAGCACTTGCAATGCTGAACGGTATTTGGAAAAAGGCACATTAAAAATGCTTGACACAAACTAAATTTGTTGTATAATTAAATTACTAAATGAGTAAACTATATTGAATGAAATCTGAGGACGGAACAGGCGGCCGTCGCCCATTGTTAGGAGATGTGGATTGTCACCCAC
>JAIDPH010000383.1 GCA_029062885.1 Lachnospiraceae bacterium | reverse complement strand
TCTATATTCAGAAAGCAGCAGGTCAGCGGAACGAAGATTTCGACGACTGTATCTGCAACGGTAAAGGGAACGGACGGGGCAGATCTGACTGCCTATACAGTAGCGAACAGCAATCCCGGTATCGCTTCGGTAAGCGCAAAACAATCGGGAGCCAAAATCACACTGACGATCAAAGCAACCGGCAAGGCAGCAGGCAAAACCAATATCACGATCGCAACGGCCGACGGATCGGGCAAAAAACTGACTTGTACGGCTACCGTCAATAATCCTGCTTCCGGCATCGTGATTGCACCTTCAGCAGGCAGAAGTCAGTATGTGGCGAGAGGAAAATCGCTGCAGCTTAAGGCCGTGGTGGGAAGTGAAAACGGTACAGTGTCGAACAAGGGTGTAACTTGGGAGTTGTATAACTCAAAGGGAAATAAGATCGATGCGAATCTGTCAAAGACAACAGGCATGAAGATCACGACGTCCGGCAAAGTGACGGCTACGTCAAAGGCAACGACCGGTGCCTACACGGTTAAGGCTACGGCGAAAGACGGCAGTGGTGTGACTAAGACATATGCGATATCCGTTGCAGCTCCTGCTACCTACATAAGATTGATCGATGGCAGAGGTCCTATGTCTACGGCATTTCGGTATCTTCTTGATCAAGATATGATTTCTTATGCGAAGCTGACCACAGACGCAAAACAGGGTTCCATTGCCGTATCTTCCTCAAATCCGGCGGTGGTATCAGTGTCCGTTCCTTCCAGCGGTGTGCTGCAGATCGCGGCATACAAGAAGGGGAATGCAGTAGTTACACTGACGGCTATGGATGGCAGCGGGAAGCAGGTGAAGTATTATTTTGTGGTGAAATAGAAGGAGTTTGATCGGAGCAAATTGGAACAAAGACAGGAGACACAACCAAGGCAAGAAAATACAAGAAAATATATGGTTCGATTTTTGGTGACAAAATAAGAGATATGTTGTAGTATAAAAACAAAACTACTTTTGGAGAAAACAATGAATACTTGTCTTTTTGGTCTGTGGGATATTTTAATAGAGCAATATTATAGGAAAATGTTGGAGCAATGTGATGCTATAGATGAATCCGCTTGTAAGGCAGAGATGAGTTCTGTCATTGATAAATTCTATAGTGATGGTAGTTTATCTAAACCATTGCACCTTGAAGTGTTTCGCCAAGAATTATTAAACGATGGAGTCAGTATTCACGTAGCTGCAGAAAGAGCCGATAAAGAGGTAAAGACATGTAAATTGTGCGTCGCCTGTATAGAATGTGCCCGAATTTTCTATGGAGTGCTACAAGGAAAAAGTGAGGAGAGACCCCTGCCGTTTGAGCTTAAGGATTACTTCACGGGCAGAAGTCAATTGTATTATTATTTGTCGGCATATGAAACTGTTAGGTCGTATCGACAAATAGATAACACATTAATTTGCTTAAAAGGTTTTTCTTCCACAACGCCGGCGATTTATTCTGCTACATTTGAAGATACTTGTACCGGCGGGGGAATATATATCAATGTTGATGGATTTGGTATAGTCATTGATCCGGGAATTGGTTTTGTAGATTCGATGCATAGACAAGGTATTTTTATTGAAGATATTAATATGGTAGTAGTGACACATAATCATTTGGATCATAATGCAGATATAGGGACGATTTCTGCATTGTCACATGATATAAATCGTTATTATGATGGGCAAGTGAAATTTTATAAAAAATTTTTTCGCGATATAAAAAATAGAGAACATACAATTGACTGGTGGCTTGACGAAGGTACACAGGCGGCTAATAAAGAGATAGTTCCAGTGAGTAAATGTTTATCGCAATGTCATGAATGGGTGGAAATAAATGATAAAGTGTCTATGATGACCATTGTAACAAAGCATATGCGAGATGGGAAATCCTATGGCGTTAAATGCAAAATCAAATTGAATAATAAACAGATTATAGTCGGATATACTTCTGATACTCGGTATTTTCCTGAACTTACAGAATTTATGCACGAGTGTGATATTATTATTTTTAACATAAGCGATATATATGAAAAAGATGTGAGAGGAACAAAACAGAAAAATACGCATTTGGGATACAATGGAAG
>JAIDPH010000382.1 GCA_029062885.1 Lachnospiraceae bacterium | reverse complement strand
GTACAGGAGGTATAATTATGAGATATATTACACTAGACATTAAAAATAATGAATCTATGGACTATGCATCACTGTATTTATATTTGCTGGATGATTCGAAATCTATCAATATTCATGAGAGACCTATTGTGATTGTCTGCCCCGGAGGGGGATACTCGTATACGTCGGATAGAGAAGCAGAAATTGTAGCAATGCAGTTTTTGGCTATGGGGTATCATGCGGCGGTGCTCAGGTATTCTGTAGCGCCGGCAGTATTTCCGGCAGCAGTGCTGGAATTAGGGGAAGCAGTAAAGAGAATAAGGCAAAACAGTGAGGAATGGTGTATTGATGCCCATAAAATTGTTGTAGCAGGCTTCTCGGCGGGTGGTCATATGGCTGCCGGTTATTGCATGTTCTGGGATAAGGAATGGATGATGGAAAGACTTGGGGCTCAAAAAGAGGAATTGCGTCCGGATGGCATGATTCTGGGATATCCGGTAATTACTTCAGGGGAATATGCCCATCGTGATTCTTTCCACAATCTGCTGGGAAAGGACTATGAGTCTAAGAAACAGGAGGTATCTTTGGAATACTGTGTAGGTCAACAGGTTCCCAGAACATTTATCTGGCATACTTATGAAGATGCATCGGTACCTGTGCAAAATTCTTTGCTGTTGGTTAATGAACTTGTGAAACAGCATATTCCAACAGAGTTTCATATGTTTGAGAAAGGCGGACACGGATTGTCTCTTGCGAACAGACTGACGAACAGTATAGGTCATGGACCGGAGCGGGCGGCAGAAGTATGGATGCCATTGGTTCATCAATGGATGGAAAACTGGGTTGTCGGGAATGTTTAAACATTCCTGACAACCCTTTCAAATTCTGTCTCAGACACTTCAGTTTGGGAAAAGCCGGCTTTTTCCAATATTTTTACACATTCTTTTGCTTCTGCGGCATCCATTTTCCATAAGTCATTATCAACTAACCATCCAACCTGCTCTTCGTAGTTGACCTTTTTAGTCAATTCTTTGTTTTTCTTTGCAATCCGACCGATATAGTTTTGATAACGTATAACCAATCTGCCATTTGTGTCAGAATTGCGATATTTATGTATTAGTATCAGCTTTTTAACCAAAGGACGGCATATAAGTATGGCTGTAAAAAGTATTGCAATAAGGCACAGCACTCTGATATAAAACAGTCTGGTCTGTTCATCTAAACCTGTATCTTCCTGCTCATCTGTGTTTTCATCATTCTGCGTTCCGGAGTCCTGACCGCCTGTCAGGAAATCCACAAGCCGTTGAAAAAGGCTTTCACCGGGTTCTTCCTCATATGATATCGGAGTCACATCAGCCACAATCCAACCGACTTTACTGTCATAAACTTCTACCCATGCATGCGCATTGGCGTCAGTAGCATCTACGGAAACTACCGCATTTGTCTGAAGCGGTGAATAACCGTCATAGTATTGGCTGTATTCTTTATCGGAAAGTATCTCGCCCCTTCCTGCAATATCCGATGGGTCAATGGCGTATCCTTCAATATATCTTGCCGGAATTCCAAGGTAGCGGAATATAAGAGTAGCCGCGCTTGCAAAATGCGCACAGTATCCCCTTTTATTTTCAGCCAGAAAATAGTTGACAAAATCCTTTCTGTAAGGCGTCATTCCGGGCTTCAGCGTATAGGGTATGTTCTCCTGATAATATTCGGTAAGTGCCATCACCGCACCATCTGTATCTCCATAGAATGAAGAAAGCCCTGCCTCCGATACAAAAGTCGATATAACTTCCACATTTTCCTGTGGTACAGACAGCCATCGTCTCATGTCATAATGGTCAATAGCTTCTGCAGTATTTAGCGCACCTTCATATACCCGCGGATAAAAGGTATACTCCTGCGTCTGTCCGATATACACCGGCTTATCCGTTTCCTCGGAATAGTAGGGCAGATACATACCTATTGCTGCCGCTGCTACATTTGTAATTTTCATAACACCTTTTGCAGAATATTCCTCACCATCTTCATAACGTTTCCTAAAAAGTGCCGCTGTTTCGTCCGCTTCTATCTTTACTGGAAGATCTAAGGTATACGAAGGAAGAGGAATCCATTGATTATCGTACGGAAGATAAATTCCCCCCTCTAAAGTTTTCAAATATACGCGTTCATCATTATATGGCGCAAACTCTACAATTAAGTCAGTTTCAAGGTCGAGTCTGACAGAACTGACTGAGCCCAGCTTTCCGTTTGTAAGTCCGCCTGTATTTGCGGAAAAATTAAACAGTCCCATCAAACCGAGAATTGAGATATTCTCTACAGTGTCCATCGTACTTTTTTTAATCGCACTCATGGTATGAGCGTTCTTTAACTGTTCTTTAGGGAATATTAAGGAAAAAGCGCCAATCAAAACCGAGCTTATTATAAGTACTGAAGCCACTATTACGGCATTTGTACGTGCTGCATAAGTATATGAGATTTTTTTCCCTTTGCCCTGAAGTTCATAAGTATTATTATTCTGTGTCAGGGCATAATGTCCGTTAACTCCTATTATGTAAATCAAAACGAGACTGCTTACATACATTATCACATAGATAATATCGGGTTCCAATTCCAGATACATAGGTATCAGCATTATTACACTGCTTAAAAAAGGGAAGCGCATTTTTCTGGAAACCATGATATTAGTAGTAATACAGCACACACAGCCTATGAAACTCATTGATATTGTAACCGCTGCGTAACGGTTTCCTACCTGTTCCCCATAGCTTCTCATTGCGCTTGTGTCAAAAAATACTGCCGCCCGTTCAGATATATTATTTGCTATAGCATAAAATCCGCTGTTTATATAAGTACTGAATAAATTTCCAAAGAAAAAAACTAAAAAAAGTAAGAGAAGATATCCACCGGTTTCCCAATGCTTATTATAATAAAGCGATGAACAGAATATTGAGCATAAAAAGATAATCAAATGGAGCGTAATTGCAGAATACTCTATATCAAGCGATGATAAAAAACAGCCCATAGAGCCCATAACAATTAAATATACGAGCAGCCCTTTAAGAAGCAGCGTATATTTACGCTTCTCTTCCTTGCAAACACCGTCACAGCTTATTATGATTCCGTTTTCCGGAAAAGAAGACTTTTCCTCTTCGTTTTTATTCTTTCTGAAGCCAATCATGTGTTATATCCTCATTTTTTATGAAAGTTAGCTAGAAAATACGAAACTATTATTGATAGTCACGAACTTGGATTAAATAAACAAAAATGGGGCTCATTGCGGAGCAGAGACGCCCCGTTTTTGTTTATTTAGTCCAAGTTCTGGGTATTCATTTAGCTGTTTTCGAGCATTTCCACTTGTACTGAGTCATCTTTTATACATATGTGAATATAAGATTTTAGATACGGGAAAAAGCTGTTGATCAGCCGCATCCAATCTCCGTTAATACGCTTCGTAAGCGGCTGCCTGTATATTTCCGAGTAAGCCCGGACAAGCTCGGCATCCGAATCGAATCTGTATTCATCAAAGCAATACGCTGTCTGATTCCAGCATATGATACACACAGGGAGTCTTTGTCTTATAAAAGAAAGTGCAAGGCTGTATGTACACGTGAGTATATGCTGCGCGGCATCATCATTTTTTATCAGATCAGGGAACAATACCATCTCGCTTCCTGCCGTTGATACCCGCTCCTTTACCATGAGCTCATCGCATCTTGCCGATATCTTCCAATGGATATCTCTGATACGGTCTCCGGGAACATATTCGCGTATATCGCTCACTTCGCTGAAATCACTGCCTTTATGCGTGCTCTCCTCGACTTCTGCCGCTCCTGCCATGAAATGTGTGACATCGGGCAGTACATCTGTGATCAAATTCGGCAGCACATATATTTCTCCTGAAATATTGATCGGTTTTTTTACAATAATAAGGCCCATTAAATCCTGAAGAAAAAATGTATCGGCTTCTATGGTATAACACCCAAGATTTATGAAACGAAACGACAGTCCAAGTGTACTATCTCCATGCGCTTTAACAGGCATCTCCATAACCCGCTCTACAGTGTTTTCCAGAAAAGTATTGGATAAAAAGACTTTAATATTACTGTGAAGTGCCGGAAACCATGCATGATTTTTTAATCTTATTTCCATCAACACCTCTTCGCCGTACTCAAGTGTACTTTTACCTATTCCAAGTTCTGCCTCAAGATTTTTACATGTATAAAAAGCTCCGACTATAGATATCAGCGGCAAGGTTGACATAACTATGGCGATAAGCAGTAAAAAATAACTGTGAAGAACATAGTAAAGAAAAATATCTAAACCGATAGAAATCAGATAACTTATTATCCTAATGGGACGCAGCCTGAACCTAATTTTTCCTTCCATCCGGTACCTCGCTTAACTTTGCGGACTTTTTACACTGTATAGAAGCGCCTGCATACATGCATTCATGTTTTTCCCTTCGGCACGCGCCCTTGCGCTTAACTTCACGCGGTGTCCAAGCACATCCATAAGCACAAACTGTACATCTTGTGCTGTCACGAAATCCCTGCCCTCAAGTAGAGCCATTGCCCTTGACATGCGAAGCAGTGCAATTCCTGCGCGGGGGCTTGCACCAGCCGCAAAAAGTTCATTTGTCCTGGTGGCTTCTACTAATGACACTATGTATTCATAAATTGTATCATGTACAAATATTTTTTCTGTACTGTCACGAAGCTGTTTAAATTCCTCTATCGAAATAACCTGCTTAACAGTTGAGAGCCGTTTCCAAACCTCGTCTTTAAGCATTGAAACCTCCGCTGCATGTCCCGGATATCCCATAGATAAACTGATAAGAAACCTGTCAAGCTGCGAATCCGGCAGCATCTGGGTTCCGGACGAACCTGTGGGGTTTTGCGTAGCAATGACTATAAAAGGTTCCTCTAATTTTCTGGTTTCCCCTTCTATACTCACCTGTCTTTCCTCCATAACCTCAAGCAGCGCTGACTGCGTTTTGGGCGAAGTACGGTTTATCTCATCAGCAAGAAATAGGTTGCAGAAAATAGGACCCTCATGAAATTCAAATTCTTCACTCTTGTTATTATACATGGAAAAGCCCAGAATATCGCTCGGCAATACGTCAGGCGTAAACTGCACCCTTCGATAGTCCAAAGAAAGCGCTTTGGCAAACGTGGTGGCAAGAGTGGTCTTTCCGACCCCCGGAATATCTTCCATTAGAATGTGTCCGCCGCCAATCATTGCCGCCAATACTTTTCGCACTATATGTTCCTTGCCACGCAGTACGATATTTACTTCATCCTGAATTGCTTGCAGCTTGTCCTGATACATTTTGTCTTTTCCTCCATAATATGAATAACATTACATATATCATACACTTTATTGTAGAAAAAGGACATACTATTTTTAAAGATGTGTATCAAAACTTTGCAATTGCCTAAATGTTTTAAGATTGTGAATATCATTAATAAGTGTTATAATGAGTCCACAGGAGGCGAAGAAGCTCATGTTCAATTTTTTTAAAGCGGCGGCTGTCAATAAACAACTTGATGCTATTGTTCAACGTATAGAAATGAATGTTTCCAATAATTATAAAGATGCAGCGCAGCTCAATTTAAAAGAGCTTGAGGATGAACTTAAGAAACTTGAAGACGCGGGCAGCCTGAATTCTAAACAGAGGGAATATTACGGCGGAAAGCTCTCGGATTTTAAGGAGCGGATGAAAAATTTTACACATAAGGATCAAAAACCTACATGGGTATAAAACTATAGAAAAGACGAGGACACGAAATGACTTTCGATTTAAAAAAAGACGGAAAGAGAATCATTGTAATCTGTTTCGCATCAGTCATAATGGCTATAAATACGAAAACCTTTGTCAGGACAGGCGGTCTGTATCCGGGCGGTGTCATGGGACTGACGCTGCTGATACAGGGAATATTCGAAAAATTTTTGCAGATTTCTATTCCATACACCGCTGTAAACTTATTGCTGAATATGCTGCCTATTTATATAGGTTTTCGCTTTATCGGCAAAAAATTCACATTGTATTCCTGCTTGATGATAGTCTTAAACGGTATTCTGACGGATATCATACCAGGAGTTATCATCACATATGACACCCTGCTCATAAGTGTTTTCGGCGGCATGATAAGCGGATTCTGCATCAGCTTATGTTTGATGGCAAATGCTACGACGGGAGGAACCGACTTTCTGGCCATTTTCCTTTCGGAGAAAAAGGGCGTGGACTCATGGAATCTCATTCTGGGAATAAACATCGTCATCCTTACTTTTGCGGGTGTCCTGTTTGGCTGGGATAAGGCTTTGTATTCCATAATATTCCAATATGTTTCTACACAGGTACTGCATATGCTTTATACCAAATATCAGAAGCAGACGCTGTTTATTGTCACGAACAAGGCTAAGGAAGTATGTGCAGCAATCAATATCGTGAGCATGCACGGCTCAACGATTTTGGATGGTGAAGGCTCTTATGAGCATCAGGAAAGGAATATTGTATATTCGGTAGTATCTAAAGAAGAGAGTAAGGCGGTAATACATGCGGTCAAGGAAGCGGACCCTGAGGCTTTTATAAATGCAATAAGGACTGAAGAATTATCCGGACGTTTTTATCAAAAGCCGACTGAATAATGGAGAAGTCTTTAATGGAGAAAGTAACAAACGAAAAAATAGAGGCTCTCTGGAAAGTATATCATAAGGCTTTTCTGGAGATACCTTATTCCAAAAAGAAAAGGTACATAAGAAGCTGCGAGCATAATATTGCGCAATTGGAACGCCGTATTGCAAGGAAAAAGAATATGGAAGCGCACCAGATTCTGAATGATATGGGAGAGCTTCACAAACGGACGGCCGATATCGGCTATACGGTTTCTAATAAAGACACTCATCTGCATAAGCACTACATGCATGCCATGCGGAGGCTTATACAGTTGGATATCGCCTTTTTACAGATGATGGCGCCTTCTGCTTCCGCACAGGAAATTGCCGGTATGGACGGTGTCTATGAGCTGTTACGGGAGAAATCCTTATATGAAATATATAAGGATGACTATATGCAGTTCATGGTGGGCAAGAGAATCGAAGAACTGATGGAAGCGGAGCCTGAGAAACAATATCCGGAGGCGCGCGGTATGCGAAGGCATTTCATCATGCATATAGGACCGACTAACAGCGGCAAAACTTATCAGGCTCTGCAGCGGTTGAAACAGGCTTATCAGGGAATCTACTTAGGTCCGTTACGTCTTCTGGCACTGGAGGTCTATGATACGATGACCGCAGCGGGAATCCCATGCAGTATGATTACCGGTGAGGAAAAGATTCTGACGCGCGGCGCTTTCTGCCAGGCTTCCACGATTGAGGTTCTGGACTTAAAGGAAATTTATGATATCGCTGTCATAGACGAAGCCCAGATGTTGAGTGATGAAAATAGAGGCAGTTTTTGGACAAGGGCAATTCTGGGAATCCGTGCACAGGAGATTCATATATGTGCATCTCCGATAGCGGCGAAACTTCTAATTAAGATGATTGAGCGTTGCGGTGATACTTACGACACGGTTTATCATGAACGTAATACTGAACTTAAGTTTCTCCAGGAACGATATGATATGAATAAGGATGTGGAAAAAGGAGATGCACTGATAACTTTTTCCAAGAAAAATGTACTTGCGATTGCAGCAGCTCTGGAGGCAAAGGGCATAAGGGCAAGCGTTATTTACGGAAATCTGCCGCCTAAGACCAGAAGGGAACAGGTGCAGCTTTTTGCTGAGGGGTTAAATGAAGTCGTTGTGGCTACTGATGCTATCGGTATGGGCATTAATCTGCCGATACGGAGAATCGTATTTATGAATACGGTTAAATTCGACGGCACAGCCAAACGCCGCATCAATGCAGAAGAGATAAGACAAATCGCGGGAAGGGCAGGGCGTTACGGTTATTATGATACCGGATATGTGCAGTCCACAATAGATATGGGATATATCGATAAGAAGTTAAAAGAGCCGTTTTATCCGCTGAAAAAGGCAAGAATCGGATTTCCGGAAGTCCTTCTGGATATAAATATGGAACTGGATGAGATTATCGAAGTCTGGGAAAATGCGGGCGGCACACAGTTGTATGATAAGATATCCATGGCGGAAAGCGTAAATAAGTACCGTTGGCTGAAAAATTACAAAAAAGCACAGGAGTGCATGAAAGATAAAAAGTTGTTGCTTTCTTTGATTACCTGTCCATTTGACGCCGGTGACAAAGAAGTAGTGCGGCTATGGCTTAAATACTGCGAGAATCCGGATTTGGATCAGGAATGCCCGCGTTATCCGGGAGAGGCGGCGCTGGAAGAACTGGAGTCATATTATAAAAAGCTGGATTTATACAGCCAGTTTGCCGGAAGAATGGGCTGGTTTGTGGACAGAGAGGCGCTGGACGCCAATCGAGAGGCGGCGCAGCGTGCCATTGGTCTGCTTTTAAAAGAGGATAAGAAACAGTTCGAGAAAAAATGCAGAATATGTGGAAAACCCCTGTCATGGAATTATCCCTACAGGGTATGCGAAGATTGTTTCATGTTGGAAGAATAAAGGGAAAATATGATTAAAACCTACGTTATAAATACAAGACAATTAGAAGCCGAAGCCGTTTTCCATAAGATGTTGGAATCGGTTTCTCCCTATCGAAGGCAGAAGATTGCTTTACTTAAAAATGATAATGATAAAAGGCGCAGTCTGGGCGCCGCGATTGCGTTAGATAAAGCGCTTGGCGGTTATGGGCTGGAAGAGCGGGCTATGGAGTATGAGTTGGGAAGTCATGGTAAGCCATTTTTGCGTTATCACCCTGAAATTCATTTTTCGCTATCACATTCCAAGGATTATGCCATGTGCAGTATTGGAAATGTGGATGTTGGCAATGATATCGAGTGGGTGCGCGGCGGCAAAGAGAAAGTGGCTAAGCGTTTTTTTGCAGCAGAAGAGCTTGCATGGATTGAAAAAGCGTCAGATTTAGAAGAAAGAGATGAAAGAATGTTTCAAATCTGGACTATGAAAGAGAGTTTCCTTAAGGTAACAGGGCTTGGGATGTCCCTTTCGCTAAAAGATTTTGCTGTAGTTATGGAAGAAAACGGAAATATAACATTGCGCCAATCAGTAGATGATAAAAAATATTATATAAAAGAATATGCGATGCCTCCCGTTTTTAATGAACAGGTAGCATATAAGATTGCTGTCTGCAGTCCGGATTCGGATTTTGCACCGAATCCGGAACAGATTGTTCTAACGTTCTAGCTTCATATGTTTTAGTGTTTTTCCACTATCGTTTGATATCATAGTTCATATTCATCAGATTACGGATACTCTCTACATCGTCGGTTATGTTGGCGTCTCCGCGAATCGTATGTTTGATTGCGCTGCTGGCAACCGCGAAATTGACGATATCCATCGGTTTATATCCGTGCATGATTGCATATATAAGCCCGCTTGCGAAAGCATCTCCACCGCCTACACGGTCTAAGATATTAAAGGTAAACAGCTTGCTCTCGAAAGTATGATTTTCATACCATAAAAAAGCCTTAAGACTGTTTTCACTGCCGCTATGGGCATAACGGACATGGCGGGCTATACATTTAAGATTCGGATACCTTGCTATAAATGCCTGGAAAATCTCATCTTCCTGCTCATAGCTTGGCTGCAGGGGTATTCCGTCTTTTACGTCTCCTTTGCTGTGGTCATTTTCGTCTTTCCAGAGATGATATGGTTCGATTCCAAGCAGTATATCTACATACGGCAAACATTCAGTGCAGAAATCCCTTGCTTCTTCCCATGTCCAGAGCTTACTTCTGAAATTTCCGTCAAAACTTACGGTAATTCCTTTTTCCTTGGCAACTTTCAGACAGTCGAGCGTCAACTGGCGGCAGTTCGGTGAAAGCGCCGGTGTGATACCGCTTAAGTGAAGCCATGTAAAACCATCCAGAAGCTTATTCAAATCCACAGTCGTAAAATCAAATTCCGTAATTGCGCTGTTTTTTCTGTCATAGGTGACCTTACTGGCTCTGATTCCATATCCGGTTTCCAGATAATAGCTTCCGAGGCGGTGTGTAGGCGTCTGTTCAGGCGTGCTTAAGATGACCGGCGTGCAGTGTACGTCATTGCTGCGAAGCATACGCACTGCGCTTTTTCCCAGACTGTTATTCGGTACGACGCTGAAAAACGTACTGTCAACGCCAAGATTTGCCAGAGCCAGAGCTATGTTTGCTTCACTTCCGCCGTAGCTTGCCTCAAAGCTTGAAGCCATTCTGATTTTTTCATAATTGGGAGGCGTAAGGCGAAGCATGATTTCACCTATGGTTATGAATTTGTTCGTAGTGTCGCTGCCTACTAATAATGGATTTGAATGCTGCATGTGAATCCTCCTTTTATTGTGTATTTGTGGTAAATCTTCTTATCTATAATTTTATTCTACTTGAGAGAATATTTCAATACATTCTGTTTGACAGTAAAATAATGAACATGATATACTGTATGCACATTAAAATAGTTTCAAAAGAAAAGAGGACATATTATGGCAGTAATTGTTTATGGAACCCATGTTTTTACTAAGCTTGCAGGATATTTTGGACCAAGAGAGGAATGTCCGGTCTGCCACAGAGTATACAAAAAAGGATATGTCAAGATTACCCGTTGGGCGCATTTGGAATACATACCGCTTTTTCCTTATAAGAAAACTTATTTCAAGATGTGTCCTGTATGCGGAATGGGTGTAGAGTTAAAGAACAAGGAAGCAAAGCCTGAAATGGCAGTCGCTGACGACGGATACCGTCAGGATTTTGAAGCTTATGCAAAGCATGTTTTAGCTAAAAAACCTACAGGGCTTTTGGCTACGGACAACAGCTATGAGTTCTGGATAAAAGATTTAATGACAGGGGAAGAAATTCGGGTAGAATCCGATATCACCAAAGATCGAGTGAAACAAATCAAGAAGAGTAGGGGATATAAAAAAGTTCCGATTGTGAATGCATAATGTAAACAAGTCATATCAGAATCGAGTGTAACGGCACTCGATTCTTTATATTGCTATACTGGTTTGAGTGTAAGATTGGAATTTACAGGAGGATGAATCATGGCATTAGTACAGATCGTTTTTAGTCCGACAGGAGGAACCGGGAAAGTTGCTGACATTATCGCAGAGGAATGGGAAGGTCCGGTTACTTGCGTTGATTTATCAGATGGAAAAACGGACTTTTCAAAGATAAAATTGGAACAGCGGGATGCAGCGCTGATTGCTGTGCCATCCTATGGAGGACGTGTCCCGGAGCTTGCCGCAAAAAGACTTATGAAAATAAACGGTAACAAGGCGAAATGCGTGATTGTCTGTGTATATGGAAACCGTGCATATGAAGATACACTTATTGAGATGCAGGACATTGTGGAAAGCTGCGGATTCCATACCATAGCTGCCGTTTCTGCGATAGCAGAACATTCCATTATACATCAGTATGCCGCAGGGAGACCGGATGAGAGTGATGCGGAAAAACTGCGTGGATTTGCAAAAAAGATTTACAGGAAATTTATGGATGATGAGCCGTCTGCATCAGAGTTTGAAATACCGGGCAACCGGCCTTACAGGAAGGCAGGAGGAGCAGGGCTTGTCCCAAAAGCGACAAAAGAATGCGTAAGCTGCGGTTTATGTGCCAAGAACTGTCCGGCGCAGGCAATCAGCAAAGACAGTTTGAAAACAGCGGATTCTAAAAAATGCATTTCCTGTATGAGATGTGTTGCCATATGTCCACAGTCTGCCAGAAAGGCAAACGGGGCGTTGGTATCTGCCGCCGCGCTGGCGCTTAAGAAGGCGTGCAGTGAAAGAAAAGAAGCGGAGCTATTTTATTAGGGCAATTAGGAAGAAGGAACTGATCATGAAAACAGGTGTTATAGATGTAGGCGGTGGTTTTCGGGGTATCTATGCCGTCGGTGTGTTCGATTACTGCATGGATAAGAAGATTTCTTTTGACCTCGGTATCGGCATATCGGCGGGAAGCGCGAATTTATGCTCATACGCCGCCGGACAAAAAGGGCGGAACTACCGCTTTTACACAGATTACGGTTTTAGGAAGCAGTATATGGGTCTTGAAAATTTTATAAAGAAAGGCTCCTATGTCGATACGGATTATATCTATGGGACACTCAGCAACAGCAATGGTGAAGACCCATTAGATTATGAGGCATTTCAAAATAACAGTATGGAGTTTTATGTGGTTGCCACCAATGCGCTGACAGGTCAGGCTAAATTTTTCAATAAGTCAGATATGCGACAGGATTGTTACGATATTTTGAAGGCGTCTTCAACGCTTCCCTTTGTCTGTAAGCCTTATCAAATCGACGGAATTCCTTATTATGACGGGGCTCTGGGAAATCCTGTTCCGATAGAAAAAGCGTTTAAACTTGGCTGTGACCGGGTTGTTCTGGTTCTGACGAGACCGGAGCAGGTTCTCCGTACTTCTAAGCAGGATGAACGCTTTGCCGCCAGAATCCGAAAAAGATATCCGCGGGCCGCAGAAAAACTGTGTGAGCGGGCGAGGAGGTATAACAAGTGCGTTGCGAAGGCACAGGAATATGCAAAGCAGGGTAAGGTGCTGATCATTGCACCGGATGATACCTGTGGGGTCGATACCCTGAGGCGTGATAAGGATTCTCTTCGGAAGCTGTATAAAAAGGGATACCACGATGCCCGTAGGATATCGGAGTTTATAAGAGGTTAGGGTATTTACACTCCATAGGGATAGTAACTATGGAGTGCTTTATGATTTTTATCTGGTTCATCACTGATGCAGAAACAATTTCCCCTTGACAAAATCTTTATTTCCAGTAAAATAGTTCTAAAAAGAACAAAAAGGAGAGCGCAATGATTCCACTAAATCCATGGGAACATCAAAATGCAATCAAGGCGCTGTATTCAAAATGTGTGGAAGGAGTATGTGTGAAGCATAATATTACCCGGATGGAATTGGACATACTTCTCTTTTTAGCTAATAATCCATGTTTTGACACCGCAACAGATATTATTGAGGTCAGGTATCTGTCAAAATCCCAGGTATCATCTTCCATAAAACTTCTGGAACAGTGCGGTTACCTAAGAAAAGAATATTCGGAATGCAACCGTAAGACCGCGCATCTTAAGATATGCGAAGGGGCTAAGGATATTATTCATGACGGACAGGCAGCACAGGAGAAATTCGTATCAATCATGCTGGATGGTTTTTCAAAGGAGGAAGTTGACAGCATGAAACGGCATAATGACCGTATCCTGCGTAATATCAATACTTATCTGAAAGAGAAGGAGGCAGAATAATGTTTAAATTTATCATTTGTTTTATCGCAGGGATTGGAGCCGGACTTGGAACGGGATTTGCGGGGATGAGTGCCGCTGCCGTAATCAGTCCTATGCTTATTACATTTCTGGGGCTTCCGGCATATGAGGCAGTCGGTATTGCCCTGGCAAGCGATGTTCTTGCAAGTGCCATCAGCGCATACACTTACGGAAAAAATAAAAACCTTGATATCCGCAACGGTCTTGTAATGATGGTAACTGTTTTGCTGTTTACATTGGTGGGGAGCTTTGCAGCAAGCCGTGTTCCCAATACTACTATGGGCAGTTTCTCAGTATTCATGACGCTTCTTCTCGGAATCAAATTCATCGTAAAACCTGTTATGACCACGAAAGAATCCATGCAGGCGGTCAGTGGCAAAAAGCGTATAATCCAGTCAGTAGCCAGCGGAATTGTCGTCGGGTTTATCTGTGGATTTATAGGTGCAGGCGGCGGAATGATGATGCTCTTGCTCTTAACAAGCTTGTTAGGATATGAACTAAAGACTGCAGTTGGTACAAGCGTATTCATCATGGCTTTTACAGCCTTTACAGGCGCTGTCAGTCATTTTGCCATTGGAGGCATGCCGGATATATGGTGTCTGGTTTTCTGTGTGGCATCCACATTACTCTGGGCAAGGATTGCTGCCAAATTCGCAAATAAAGCCAGTGCAGTGACACTGAATCGAGCGACAGGCGTTGTACTTGCTGTTTTGGGAGTCGCTATTTTGGGTGTAAACTACTTGAAATAATGAAATCATGAAGACCTATGTCTTGTTTTTCAGACGGAAAACAAAAGCAACACAGCAAGAATAGCAACAGGCACTGTCACAGTATCGTATTCGCTGGGAGAACAAGTTTCCGTTGCGGCTCCAACGATTGCTCCGGTAAAAATCGGAAGCAGAGATTTCCTAAATGGGAAATGACAGTACAAAATAAAGACTGCAAGACCGCATATCAGAGAAACCAGAAACATTGCAGCAGTTCCTTCCCATGACTTTTTCCCATCGGTAAATTTCAGCCGTACTTTGTGTTTTCCAAACGGAATGCCAACCAGAGCGGCTGCGGCATCTCCTGTTCCCCACATGAGAATGGCTGTGGCCGTATCATATGGTTTGCCAAAGATTCCCCAGCCCACAGCGGTGGCGGCAGCGAACATAAAGAACAGCATCAGCAGACTCTTTTTAATTTCGCCGGGTTTCTTCTGAACAAATAAGCTGTTATACCAGCCTTCTTTTTCAAACATGGCAAGCAGCGGATAAATAAGTACGGCAATCAAGCAGGACGTTAAAGCGGCTGCCTGCCAGCTTTCAGCCACGATGATCATAAATGTGGTACAACCGAAAGCTACCAGATGCAAAAGTTTTCTGAACACAAACTGCGGAACTTTAATAAAGAATCTGATTACTAAAAGGATTACTACGCAGGGAACTATATATATGATAAATTTTCCAAAGCACCGCAGTATTGCGGCAATAATAGCGATTTTCGATAATATTGGCCAATAATTCAATATCAGCATGGCTGCGCCCAGCACAGTAAGCACTGCTCCTGTCACCAGCCCTACCGTACGGTTTTTCACTCGATTGGCAAACTGTGCGGAAACAAGAGACGCTACAGTCGCAACAACAATACATATCAGCAAAACGTCCCAGCGTTCCAGAATGATTGCCGGGTGGATGATGATATGGCTGACTGATGCAATGAGTGCCGTAAAAGTCATAATAAAAGTGCTTGTTCCGACAGCAGTTTTCAGTTCCATTCCGAGAAATGCGGTAAAAACAACAAGCATCATCATACCGCCGCCTGTCCCTACAAAACCTGTGCCGAATCCAATGGTCAAACCGAAAAAAAGAGATATGGCTATGCCTTTCAAACCAAGCTTCGCACCCTTATCCACCGCATTTTCACGTGATGTGTCCGGTTTTATCAGAAAACGGATGCCGATAAAAAATGTCAGAAACAATGTAAAGCTGCCTAACACTACATTTCCTGCAAGCCATGCTGCATAGCTGCCAACCGTACACATAGTGAGGATGCATGTCAGCATGATCCAACCGCGTTTTAAATCAATATTTTTATGCTTTCCATATGTAATTGTTGTTACTGCTGACCCAAGAATATCTGATGCCAGAGCAATTGCAGTAGCCTGATAAGCTCCGGTTTCTCCGCTGAAGCTTGGACAAAGTACGATTAGTATCGGCACCATTACTGTTGCTGCCGACAGTCCTGCGAGACCTGTTCCTATTCCTGCTCCAAGCGCAGCAATAACATACCATATGTATTCCATAGACTTTCCTCCCCAATTTTACAATGAAATAAATG
>JAIDPH010000381.1 GCA_029062885.1 Lachnospiraceae bacterium | reverse complement strand
GACCGGAAGTGATTCACCTGTCATAATGGACTGGTCAATGGAAGTTTCCCCTTGAATAATGATACCGTCTACTGGAATTGTTTCTCCCGGCAGCACCCGAAGAATATCATTTTGAAGAATTTTATCAGCCGGAATTATTTCCTCCAATCCATTCATGGATTTGTCATATGTGATTCGTCGTCCCTGTGTCGGGGTAAGGCTAATCAGCTTTTTCAGTCCTTTTTTAGCCCTGTCCGTTGTCATATTCTCTAAGATAGCGCCAATTTCCATAATAAAAGCGACTTCACAGGCAGCAAATAAATCTCCTATGGCAATCGCTGCAATCATGGCAATGCTTATCAGCAGGGCAGAAGATATTTTACTGATTCCCTTATTATAAATAATTCGCCATACCGCAAGATATAATAAAGGAATTCCGCAGATAAAAACTGTCACCCATGCAGGATCAAAAGGTAATATATTGCTTAGCAATATATTACCTGGCAATATAATGGCTGTTCTGGGAAATACAAAACTCATAACAAGAAAGACACCGCCCACGATTGTCATTGGCAGACCTGCCAAAAAGTCATTTATACGTTTTATCATATAATACCACCTTTCCGGAAAACAAGTTCCTTATTGACAACTTATTCTAAAAATTGTACAATCTATACGTTATCAAACATTTTGTTTTGTATTTATTGTAACAATTTAAAAAAGTAAATCAACAACCAAAATGTTCTTTTTGTATGATACTGAACATTTTCATCAAAATGTACGGAGATTTTATGGACAGACGACAGCAGAAAACAAGGCAGGCTATTTTTAATGCATTCAGCCGCCTGCTTGAAAGAAAAAGTTTTGGTAACATTACGGTGCAGGAAATCATCGACGAAGCAAACGTGGGAAGAAGCACATTTTACGCTCACTTTGAGACAAAAGACAGCTTATTGAAAGCAATGTGTACAGATATCTTTCAGCATGTTTTTTCTGATGATTTAAGTAGGGAAAGCAGTCACGACTTTTCTCATGCCGGGCATGATTTTGAAAAAGAAATCACGCATATTTTATACCATTTGCAGGATAACAGGACAAACCTGAAGGGGCTTCTTTCCTGTGAAAGCGGAGAAATCTTTATGAAGTATTTCAAAGAATATTTAGAACAGACATTTCCCGTATTTATCAATGAATTGCAATATTATGTCCCACCTGATTATGCATTAAACCATATTGTTTGCAGTTTTTCCGAAACAGTGCGATGGTGGATTACAAGCCACAAACAATATACGCCGGAACAAATAGCGGGTTTTTATATAGAATGCATGCGGAAATGCCCTCCCCTATAAAACGAATAAATATTTGTATTTATATTGTCATTTATTACAAATCAATTAATTCAACTGTTTGGCAATTGGGAATAATCTGTTTTGCACGGTATAAAACTCTTGCTGCCGGGAAAAGACAATCTGTTTCCGCCATGAAACACTAACAACGGCTTTCCTACTTTAATATTTTCGTTTGCGATTACGCCGCTGCGCCCACTGCGCATGCAACTGAGCAATACTATTTCTGGCCCGCACTTTACCTTTTGAATAATCTTGAACATCCAAATCCTCAGAATTTACTGATTCATTTATAATTTCCGGGTACTTTTCATAAACCTTTGAAGCAGCTATAATACCATATTTCCTGATTACACTATCATCACTATGAAGCATTGCTGTAATGTCGGAATCGGTAAGTGTATTTATATGAATCAAGGATAATAAACCTTTTTCATGTGAATCACTAAGAATTTTGTTGTTGACCGAATATGCATATGCCTCCTTTATACGTGAATCAGATAACTGTGAAATTCTATACATAGATAGTGTTCTAATTTTAGCGTTAGAATGCTCAAAAAACCCAAATACCCTCATAAAGTCGTCCATATACTTATCAGTTCCCCAGAAAGCTACTATCTCAGTAGAATATCGATAAATAGCAGGATCATCATCATTCATTTGAGATGCTGCTTCTTCTAAAAAATCTTCAGCAGCAGTCGCTCCTAATTCAGATATTATCCAAAGAGCCAGTTCTCTTATATCTTTATCCTCATAACTTAACAAATCATGTAAAGTTTCTTTTGAAAGCCCATTAAAGTACTCTTGAAGCAATTGATATCCCCCGACTTCTTTACGAAATTTCTCCTTATCTTTCTTCAAGATCTCAATAAGCCTCAAACCATTTGTTTCGTCCATTATATGTACCC
>JAIDPH010000380.1 GCA_029062885.1 Lachnospiraceae bacterium | reverse complement strand
TCCTTACTCCACTCGGGCGCGATCAGCGTCTTTTTATCTCCGTCCCCGGTCAAGCGGTGAATGACCATTTTCTCCGGCAGAAGCGCTATACAATCTGCTGTCAGGGCGGCATATTCCTCCAGTTCCATCACCCTGCACTTTCCTTCTCTGTATTCCTTCTCTAAATCTGTTCCCTTTATAACATGCAGAAGCTGCAGTTTTATCCCGTCCGCGCCACTTTTTCCGACATAAGACACGGTTGCTTTCATATCTTCCATCGTCTCTCCGGGAAGCCCGAGGATCACATGGACAATCACCTGTATCCCTGCCTTTTTCAGTTTCTTTACCGCCTCGTCATAAACAGGCAGCGGATACCCTCTCCGAATATACTCAGCTGTTTTCTCATGAATCGTCTGCAGCCCCAGTTCCACCCACACCGGCTTTCGATCGTTCATCTCCCGTAAAAGCTGCATGACCTCTTCGGAAAGGCAGTCCGGTCTTGTGGCTATGGACAGGACTACGATATCCGGATGGGATATCGCTTCTTCATAGAGCTTTTTAAGTCTCTGCACCGGGGCATAGGTATTGGTAAACGCCTGAAAATAGGCAATATATTTCCCGTTTTTTATTTTTTCTTTTAACCGTTCTTTTCCTTTTTCAATCTGAACGGTAATAGAATCTTCCATCTTTCCGGCAAATTCCCCGGAACCTGCCCCGGAACAGAAGATGCATCCTCTCGTATCCAGTGTGCCGTCCCTGTTCGGACAGGTAAAACCGCCGTCTAACGCGATCTTATATACCTTTTCTCCAAAAGTATCCTTTAAATAATTGTTCAGCGAATAATATTCCATCAGTTTTTTTACTCTTTTGATATTTCCAAAAATATATAGAAGTTAACTTTCAAATTCAGTAAATTATAAACCCGTTTCGTTTAACTGCATGCGTATATCTCTGCCGCCATACATAATTCGGACAATATTTACTGTATTCTGAGGTTCTTCCGGCAGATAGAATATCAGGTAATTATCTACAGGAAAAAAACGGATTCCCTGACTATGCCACGGTTCTTCTCCATACAGTCGATGTCGCATGGGCATTTCTTCAAGGGAACGAATCGCCTTCATAATCCGCTGTGTTTGCCCCGCAGCGGTTTCCGGTACAAACAGCTCTAAGGCTATATATTCATAAATATCTCGCAAATCTTTTCTTGCCTGTGCTGTATATACGATATTCCAACTCATACGCCAAAGTCTCTCTTCATTTCCGCTTCAATGGTATCTGCCGAATAAACCCTTCCTGCTTTTACATCAGCTATGCCTTTTTCCATTTCCGCATCAAACTGTTCTCTGGTGAGAGTGCCGTAACTCAATGGTGTTGTTTGCGGTAGCTTCATTTCAAACGGAATACCTCTCTGCAAAACTACCTGTCGTAAAAACATACTCACAGCATTGGACATAGGGATTCCCAAACGGTTAAGCACTTGCTCCGCTTGCTCTTTGATTTCAGGTTCCACTCGTGCAAATACATTTGATGTTCGTGCCATAGCAATCGCCTCCTTTTCCATTAGTATATCCATTTTGCTAGCGAAATGCAAGCGCTTCGCAAAATATGGATAATTAAACACAGATAAAAATAAAATCATAACTAAACCCAAATAAAATATAAAAAGTGCCGTAAACCCTATATCATAGGCATCTACGGCACATCCTAAATCTCCGAATCAAGTCTGACTCGTTCTATCAGGTCTTATTTTTTCAACTGAAATTGTGAAATTGTATTCATCAACATTTGTGCACATTCACCCAAATTCGACGAAATTGCAGAATTTTCCTCGGCACTGGCTGCATTATCCTCTACCATTTCACTGATTTTATTGATACTTGCAGAAATTTCATCTGCGGAATTCTTCTGTGTTTTAACAAAATTAACAATCTCATCGACTATCTGTGTATTATTAGCCGAAAATTCTGCACTGTCAGAAATCGTTTTATCTGCTTTTGCAACAAGTTCTTTTCCCTTTTCAACAGATGTCAGTGAATTTGCGATTACCTCATGTATCTTCGCGCTTGCCTGCGAGCTGCTGGCTGAAAGTGTTCCGATTTCACTGGCAACTACCGCGAATCCCCTGCCGGCTTCTCCTGCCCTGGCAGCTTCTATTGATGCATTTAATGCGAGTAGATTTGTCTGACTTGCAATTGCATTAATTTCTGTTACAAATCCGGCAATTTCATCATAGCATCTTGCTATCTCGTCTATCGCCATAACCAGCTCATTCATTTCCGCATTTCCAACTGCCAGATGCTCGCTTACATCATCCGAATTTGTTTTGATAGAAGCGGTAAGTTCGGCAATTTTCTCCATATTATCTGTCAGGCTCTTCATTTCTCTTGAAGCGCTTATGACAGATTCACTTTGCTTTGACGCCACTTTAGCAACACTTTCACTCGTTTCTGATAAGTTTTCCGAATATCTAAGAACCGTTGCCGCCTGCTCATTTATTTCTGCAAAGCTTTCATTCAGCACCTTTACAATGTCAATCAATGCAATTTCTATTTTTTGATAGTCTCCCGTATACTCACCATCAATACTGATATTCAAATTCTTCTCTGAAATAGAAGTTACGGTCTTTATAATCTCTGAAATGTAATGCTGCAGCCCTTTCATTGTATAATTAAGCGCTATCGACAGTGCATTTACTTCCTTCGACTGTTCATCTACATGAAAAACATAATCCAATTCGCCGTCTGATATTTTACTCACATTTGATGCCAGTTCTTCAAGCGGTGAAAACATCGGACTGATTTCATTGTTCAACTGCCGCTTTGCCCATTGACCCAGAACAAAACCCAAAAGAATTGTCAGGATAATTATCAAAACAATTACTACGATTATCCATGTAAGGGATATAACAGCTATCGTATTCCAGCCTGTCGTCTCTGCAATGTTACAGATTGCAAATTTTAGTCCGCCATTATAATCCAAAATCAGTTTTGTTGTCAGTTTTTTCTCATAAACGCTTTTATATTTTCCATTCAAAGCTTCCGATATCATTGTACTTTTTTCGTTGCTCAGTGCAATATCTTCATACGGATGTGTTAAAATGGTCCCTTCCTTTGATACTAAAAATACATAATTTCCGCCATTGTAAGAACTTTCAATCAGCGTAACCAGATCATCCATATACATATCCATTCCGGCCACACCAATGAGGGAACCGTCTCTATATATCGCTTTTGAAAGAGTGATACAGATATTACCGGATTGTTCATCTATGTACGGCTCCGCTACAAAGACTCCCTGTGTATTTACCGCGCCTTCGTACCAGGAACGCTCAGACACCACAAAATCTTCCGGCGGCAGCCATCCGCCCGACATATAAGTCATAATTCCGTCCGAATAGATTACACCATCCTGTTTTACGCAGACATATACTGCCGATACATCATCATACTGCTCGGCCAGCGTATCCACATATGCATAGTAGTCTGAATCTGCCATTCCGGAAGAAGCCCCTGTCGCAACAGTATTAATAAATGCAATTTTTTCTGACATTGTATTGTCTATTTGCGAGCTATATAACTGCACCTGCTTACTGTTATCTTTAATTGTATAAGAAATAATTATGGCAAGTACTGCTACTCCTGCTAACAGACACAGTCCGAAAATGATTCTCCGTATCGACAGACTGACTCTCTTGTTTACATTTGAACTAAGCTTATGTAATTCCATTCTGTAATCTCCTTTATGTCTGATATAATAATATTTTTAATAAAGCTCTCAATTTTTCTTGTTCTAATTAAGATCACAATTTAAAATAGGCAACGGATTCTTTCAGTTCTTCAGATATGTTATCCGTATCTGTTGCCTGAATATTTATCATTTCAATATTTTTCCTCAATTCTTCTATAGATGCTGTCGTTTCCTGACAACTTGCGGTATTTGCTTCTGATATGGAGGACAGGCTGCTCATCTCGTCAAGTACCTTTCCCTTATCCTGATTCAGGACATCACTTTCCGTTGATATGTTATGAATCGTATCAACCGTAATCTGAATCTTATCACTGACTTTATCAAAGCTGTCGCTCACCGAAGCAAGCGCATCTCCCTCCGAATCAATGGCAT
The DNA here is from genome assembly GCA_029062885.1 of Lachnospiraceae bacterium. Classification (GTDB taxonomy): domain Bacteria; phylum Bacillota; class Clostridia; order Lachnospirales; family Lachnospiraceae; genus UBA3282. The sequence continues at coordinate 11,509 of JAIDPH010000380.1, read as the reverse complement.
CTTTGATTTCATTTGCAAGCTGCACATTATTTTGCGATTTTAATATTATTTCGTTAATTATATCTTGAATCTCTTTCGCCGAATCGTTGGATTCACCGGCTAACGTCTGTATGGAGGATGCAACAACAGCAAAACCTCTTCCTGCCTCTCCTGCCCTTGCAGCTTCAATGGAAGCATTCAACGCCAGCATACTGGTCTGACCGGCGATGTTTGTGATTGCATCTGCAGCCTTCCTTATGTTTTCAATTGCAGTATTTGCTTCATTGATACCCGTCACAACATTTTCCGATATTGTAACCGTATTTTTATTTGCGTTGATTAACTGGAACAAATTATCTTTTGCCTCGTTATTAATGACTTCAATTTCCCGTGCTCCTGCCTCTGCCTCCACCGCACTTTCAGCAATGGAAGAAATGCTTTCTCCTACATTCTGCATGGATACTGCTGTATTCTGAACTGCTTCGGCAATATGCATAGATCCATCCGACAATTCATTTGCTGCTCTCATAATACCTTCAGTCGCATCATTGGAAATCTGAATTCCATCATGAATTGTCTTTACATTCTGATTCAGTTGTATTGTCTTGTCATCCACTTTGGAAATAATGTTTTTCAAATTATCATGAAGATTTTCGGCAGAATCTATCAGGGCAGAAATCTCCCTGATATTTGATGTGCAACTTGAATCGTTCCCCAGTCTGCCTGCTGACAGCTCATGTGTATAATCGGCTATCCCGATAATCGACTTTCTTATGCTCAACCCTATCAATACAATTATCACAATGCAAAAAGCGGCAGTACATACAGCAACAAGCACCATACTCATCGTATTTGACATTATATTTTCCTTTACAAGGGATTCCGGCATTCCTGCAAATGCCATTCCTATGATTTCACCGCTTTCATTACTAACGGGAGTATAATATACATAGTATTCCTTTCCCCCGATTATCGTTCCATTAGTGCGATAATCCTTTCCCTGTTTCACTAGAGCCCAAATTCCATCTGCTGCTTTTGTCCCTACATTACGTTCTCCATTCTCATTATAAATAGATGTAATAAACCTTACATCCTCAATAAACAATGTAAGATCGACATCCTGTACTTTAAGGCTGTCAATAAAATCCAGACTGACCTCATCCACTTCAAGGATATCTTCATTGATATCCCATTCAAAATATTCCCTTACTGATATAGCACATGCCTGTAATTGTAAATACACTCTTTCTTCCAAATTGCTTTTTGTCTTATAAATCGCCACAGTGGATATTGTGACTGCTGCTACAAGCAGGGGAATCAGGCCCATTAAAATACTGGTTGCCAAAAAAGTTAGCTTATGTTTCTTCATAGACTTCCTCCATAAGTATTTTTGTAGTCTTACTATAATAAATGAATCAGAATAAAGTAACAACTATAATGGTACAATTCGCACTTTTTAGGGTATAAATTGCAGTTTTCTGCACATCATGCAGATAGATAATAGTTTATTATACACTATTTCGACATGACAGTGAGACAAGTTTCCTGAATCGCCCGTAAAAATAGCATGAATCGACATTAAGTTTACATAAATCGTCCAAATCAGACATTATCCTGCCAAAATCCAATTCTGTAGATTTTCTGATTAACATTGGTTGTTGATTCTCCTTCATTCAATTAGTTTACCAATCCCAATTTGCTGTTCAACTATACACTTCCATAATGATATATGCATTTGTTTCTACACCAATAGCAATTTCATTTAAAAATCTAAATTGTCTATGAACAGCAGAAAAGCGCTCATTGGTTTCCCAACAAGCGCTCATCAAAATCCATGTCACTTAGCTGCATATTGCTGTGCACGGCTCATGACCGGCGGCTGAAGCCCGTCTTAATTACCATTACTGTAGATTCGACTCCATTGCCCAATATCCATCATATGCGTATCCTGTCTTTCCAATCAATAAATGCTCTGTTCTGGAAAAACCTGCTTTCTGAATGGCCTTAATCCTTTCTACAGCATATATCGGCGCCTTAGTAATTATACCGGTACACCCCAGTAGTTGCGGAATACAAGGCGTCATGAGAGTGATGATTTCAAACAATGCTTCTTCTTTTTCATAATCGCTTCGTACATCAACCCTTAATATTCCCATATTATTAAACTCATCTTCGGAAACACGTAAGCATAACTCAATTGTTCCAATAATGTCTGATGCTGCTTTATCAACAATGGAAAGTCTGGCAAACCAGCCGTTTTCATAAGATGAATTCCAAAAGTCAACAGCCTCTTTCATTCTTTCTTTTGTCTGGTAATAGAAATTATCCCCATCACAATTATCACTGTTAAAAAAAGGCAGGGCATTCTTATCGCTGTAGACCTTTAACAAAGCATCACAATCTTCATTTCTGACTAATCTTACTAAGAAATTATCACTTTCTAGTACAGGGCATGTTTCATAGATACTCATATCTTTTTTTCTCCAATTCGGTTTTAAAATTGTTCTTTTTAAGCTTATGTCTGCATGACACCATTTACAATAATCCTCATTATAGCTTCCATCCGGTTCACGACTGATCAGGTCATCTTCGCTTAATATCATTCCACAGCATCTACAGACAAGCTGTCTGGGAGAACCAAGGAGGGTATTGATCGATACATCAAATTCTCGTGACAAGAACTTCAGCGCTTCTGTATTTGGCTGTGTCTCACCGGTCTCCCAACGGCTGACCGCCTGTCTGGTGACCATTATACGTTCAGCCAACTGTTCTTGTGTGAGCCGGTTTTTCTCACGCAGGTTTTTAAGAATGTCCCTGATCTCCATAACTGTTTCTCCTCGTATAATGATATGTATTTATTTTAATTGAATACTGTACTTTCATCAAGCAACTTGTTGTTGCTATACCTTCAACTATAGCATCAATCGGTCTCATGGAAAATAATAAATTTAGAGAAATATTTCTTTTGAAATGACAGCCTTATCCGCCGCGCTGCTGTTCATTCCTTCCTCTTCCATCTGAGTACAATCGGCAACATTATCAAAAATGAAAATATACAGGCTGTTAATTTCTTTTCCCTGAACGGCAAACATCGCTCTGCCAGTCAGTTCCATATCGAGATAAAGCCTCTCCCCATCCTGATTAAATACTACCGTATAACAAGGTTCATAAGACCATCCGATTTTTTCAAACATTTCTGCATCTGTCATATCGGGATCTTTTGAAAGCAGCTTTTCCCTCATATCATCCGTCAGTTCCCGATGTTCTCCCGGCGTCGCTGCATGGATGATTACCTGATATGGAGACACCACCACATTTTCCAGCGTAATGTTCCCTGCCTTCTCGCCCACTTCAATCGTCTTTACATCGTTCGCGTTCACTTCAACCGGAAGGACTATATTCCAATTTCCATCTGTCCAATGAGATGCGGATATCTCCTCGCTGTCAAGCATCCTGTCATCATCATAGCCAAGACCGTCTACCATAAAGTTAAGTTCTCCGCTGCCTTCAAACTTCTTTGTAAAATCCATCTTCAACATACCGACAAAAGTATGAGCATCAATCACCTCTCCCTCAAACGTATTTTCAAGAAGTTCGGATGTATTTCCATCAACACTCCATGTTCCGCTTATATAAAATCCTGCGGCTGTCTGGTCATCCGCGACATTCATGCCTGTATAATGCTCCGGAATATGAGTAAAATCTGCATCTTCCGCTTCAACATTCACCGTAAGGAATATGGAATATCCGTCGCAGTAGACTTCCGACGCAGTCAGCGTTATTCCCTTATCAGATACGGAATAGTCCGATGTATCCAAATTGCCTTCATAATCTTCATTCGTCAGGACAGTTCCCTTATCCGTATAATCACCGGAATATGTGACATCATCCTCGACTTTCTCAAAAATTTTTCCAATCAGCGGAATCTTTGCCGCAAGCACCGGATTAAAATAACCCAGACCACCGATTCCTATAATTGCTGCTGCAACTGCCGCTGCAACCGCTTTTCCTATTTTATAAGATTTATTCATTTTACCCTTTCTCCTTCTGCGCACACGTATTTCTCTGTCATTGATTTCAGGAGCAAGGGCCTGCTTTAAGATTTGATCCAATTTTTCATCTGTCATATCCTATCGCCTCCAATTTTTCCTTTAATTGTTTCTTTGCATTACGCATTCGGCTCTTGACGGTTCCTTCCGGCAGTCCGAGAATTTCAGCTATCTCATTTATCTGCATATCTGCCGAATAATACAAATAAATTGGTATTCTGTACTTTTCTGTCAGGGATGCCACCAATCCCTGAATCATATCCGCCTCATTTTGCTGCAAAACGATTTGCTCCGGTGAAGCCTTATCATCATTATCAGACACCTCATATCCCTCATCGGATATTTCATCCATGCTGTCAATCGGAACCAGTCTCATCCTGTTTGCGTATTTTTTCTTCTTATTTTTCCAAAGATAAATTGAAGTGGATAAAGCATAACTCTTTGTATTCTGCGTAGAGTCCAGTCTTTTCTTTTTCTCCAGCAGTTTGAGCATAGTGTCCTGATACAGTTCGTCTCCGTTTTCTGCGTCCCCGGCTGTCATCCGGCAAAACCGCAGTATATCTTTTCCAAACTTCAGGATAAACCGCTCAAATTCATCATTATTCATAGCAGCCATCCTCCTTCTTCTTTCAAGCCGGCTTGCAAAGATTTGCCCTTGCACTTATACATTGTCGCGACTAAAGAAAAAGTTTACAGTTTTTTTAATAATATATCAAAAGCTCCTGACCGCAGCCAAGAGCTTTCTAAATTATTTTCAACAGTTTTTCATCCGGTGTTTATTCGCAAGTTTCCAAAACCCTTCCGTCCACAGCGTCAATCGTACAGTAATATATCGAATGGTCATTTTTATTTTCGAAAATTATGTAATAAGCCAGATCTCCCTTATGCTCATAATCCGTCTCCTCTGATATATCTAATATAATCACCGCTGCAGAACCGTCCTGATATTTCAATATTTCTTTACCTTCAGCTCTCTCTCCAAGCTCTGCCGCCATCTGTTTTGTTGCAATCTCAATGGCTTCCGCTTCACTGATTCCGCCGGCAGCCTCAATTATTTCTCTTTGATGATTTTTCTCTTCTTCCTCCTCTGCTCTAGCTTCCTGCGCTGCCGTGCTTTGCGAAACTGCATAGCTCTTCTTATGTTGCAAATCAATAATCTCCAGAAGCTCCTCGTCCGTCATTTCATGAGCTGGAAGATTAAAAACACCGGTAGAATTAATATAACAGAGCGACCCTTCCGGCGCATCCTCTGCATTGTCCACCTGCACAATTACATTTTCCGGGAATTTTCCATCCTTATATTCCTGCCAGAGCTTTTTATAGCGTTCTTTTTCTTCATCGGAATACACCCTTGAGAAACCTTCCGCCTCTGTTTCCTGTGTCTGTACCATATCATTAATTTCCTGCACTTCCTCTGTCGGAATACTCTCCATCCGCGCTTTTACAATATTACTTACAAATGCATGTACCGGAACGCTGACAGCGCCTGCTATTAAAATAAATGCTGCTACACCGATTGCCGCTTTCTTCCAACTTACTGATTTATGCGCTCTCTTTTCCATTCTATTTTGTACATTCATTATAATCTCCTCCTGCATTTCTTCTGAAATATGTACCTGTTCCATTACTTCTTTTAACTCAAATCCGTCCATCCGTTATATGCCTCCTTCCATGCTGAACGCGTCCCGCATCTGTTTTCTTCCCCGCCGAAGCCTCATTTTTACCGCGCTTTCTGTCAGTCCGAGAATATCCGCTATTTCCTTTATCTGATATCCTTCCACATAGTGTAGATAAATGACAGTCTTTTGCTTAACAGGCAGTTCGAGAAGTTCTTCCAATATTTCTTTCTGTTCCGGCGCCGCAAGAGTGTTTTCTATTTCGTCGATGTCAACCTTCGGATGCCGGATTCTGAAACGTATCATATCACGGCAGATATTGGTAGCCACCCTGATCAACCATGCCTTTTCATGCTCCTCATCATGAAATTCCGGCTTCTTCTCCAGATATCGGCAAAAGGTATCCTGAATAGCATCCTGAACATCCTGTTCATTGCATAGTATAACAATGCAGACTTTGTAAAGCGTATCGCTGTATTTTATGACCGCTTCTCTTATCTTCTTCTCGATGTTCATGTGTTTCACCTCCTCTGCTTTTAACACGTCTGAAGGGAGTAAAAAGTTACATAGCATATTTATTTACTCAATAGAAAGTTTTCTAAATAAAAAGCACGGAACATAGCCTCCACTATGCCCCGTAGCCTTAATTTGGAAAATACCTCTTTAAACGGAAAAGTTATTACAACCAAAAACTTCCTCCCTCTCCCGCATTTTTCCACGAAGTAACAAACCTCGTGTCTTTTTCCCAGAAATCCTTTATCTTATTATCCCAAATAACATTTTCATAACAAAGAAATCCATACTCATCATCGGAAACCACATAATTAATCGTCACAATATCATTTCCCCATAAGATTATCGTCTCTACAGTATAGCCTTCCGCTTCTATCTCCTCTATGAGATTCGTTCCGCTTATTTCCTCAAATTTTTCCCCAGAAATAATCTCTCCATCATACGCTTCAATCCGGTTACTGCTATAATTATAATGATAAAAATATGGCTTCCATGTATGCCCCGACCACAGGTCATCAACCGTATCATAAAAATTGTCATATGTATCCATCCATATTTCAAAATCATTTCCTCCACGGTATACTACCTGTCCGATTTGAGAAAACACACTTTCTACCGGTTTTCCGTCTTCCACTGTCCATAATTCACTGATATTTGCCGTAAAACAAAAATCAGTATAAAAGAATAAATATTTCCTGCCCGGACCTAGTTTCATTTTCCCGTCTATCATGCGGTAATGCTGATTATCCCGTAACAGAGTTAAGCTGTCTGCTCCTGCAAAATAAAGAACTCCCCTGTATTTCTCGGTCCCGTATTCATCATAACTCTCCCCGCAAATCATGAATACTTCACATTTGCCGTCCCTGTCATAATCATCATAATCCAGTAACAAAATGTTACTCTCCTGCGCGCCTGCCGCAATAAGTACATTTTGTTTCAATACTTCCTCCTGCGTCAGAATCAGTTTTTCTAACTCTTCGCTCAAAGCCTTCTGCATATTTCTATCTGTCAGCGATAGGCACATACCATAATCAGTCACTCTGTATCCGGTTTCATTCCATTTATCACAAACTTCCCAGTATTGCTCCTCCGATACCTCTGTTCCGTCTACTATATACGTATATTTTAGTTCTTCTCCCTCCGCCGAAAACTCGCACCTTTCGCTGTAACTTTGCAGAAGCGTTTCATTTTTTCCCTCTATCTGATACACATCACAATATACATTACCGAATGCGTCATAATCATGAAATACAATTCCTTCTTTTTCCCGATAGTGCAGGGTGCCGTATTGCCCGTATTCTCCAACCGGAATTACCTCCCCCCTATCAAAAGTATAAACATAACCGCCGCATGCGTGCGCATATCCTTCTATCACGATAAGTTCCGGAACATCGTCGCTATCCAGATAAATTAATGAGAAAGCGGGAACTTCCTCACTGTTACTTGCCCCCCTCTGCGGTACATATTCTGCCAAAAATGTTCCGTATCCTTCCAATACCTCCGACTGCTCCGCCACCATTTCCATAAGCCGTGGAGAGCCTTTTTGTAAAAGCAGAGCATTTTGGGCTTCTGCCAGCAAATCCGTAATCTCCGATTCCTGAATGGCAAAAGCATCATCATATCCGATTACTTCATATTCGTATTTATCATACAGTTCTTCAAATTTTTTATTATGTGCTTCTTCCGTAACACTAACACCGTCTACTTCATATAATTCGTAAAGACCGTCGGGCTGCTCGTAAGACATCAATGAACAGACCAGCTTCGCCTCTCCATCTCTCACCTGATAAAAAGCAGAGTCACATTCCCCCATCCCTGTAAAAGCACTGAGAATCATTCCGCCTCTTTCCACATACTGTATGCTGCCCCTAGAGCCGAAATTTCCTAATTCTATCACCGAGCCCTGGTAATATGTATAAACATTTACCCCTGCTGCATGGCTGTTATCTTCTATCAATAACAATTCGGGAACATTATCGTCATCAATGAAAGCCAGTATAACTCTCGCCCACTGTGTATATATATTTTCTTTATTTTCTTCCATATACGATTCCAGAAATCGCCGATATGCCGTCATATAAGGAACGTAAGGCCATGATACCTCGTCTGCTGATGCCTCTTCTTTTTCTGCTTCTTCCGCTGTTTGTTCTATCTCATCCTCGCTTCTGATTTCATTCTCCGACAGCTCAGCGTCTTTACCACTTTCAACACCTTCCAATGCATACTCTGTCACCATCTCTTCCGGCTGCGTTTCCTGCTGTGATACACCTTTATTATCATTACTTTCGCCGCATCCTTCCAACAATAAGCAGATACTTATGATAATTCCTAACATCCGTATTTTTTTCATATAATGAAGTTTTCCCCTTCTCTTATGGTTATATTAGGTATTTTCAAACTTATAGTACTTTTTATTATACCTAATTTAGCAATCTGGCATACTTTCTCTTTTGCACTGCCCTGACAATGGGCGTAGACAGTATTCCTGCAGCTATTCCGATTATCCATACATATTTCCAGCTCACAAGAATACCGACAAGACTAATTGCGATTATAACAATCAGCCAATATAGCAATTGAAATTTCGCACCCGCCTTGTTCAACTCACTTATTATATCGATGCCATCTGAGGAATGCGGTGCATTTTCTATGAATTCCGCTGCGCCGGCAGTACCGGGGCAGACACGAAAATCCGCACTGCACGTAACGGCAGCAGCTCCGTATGCTTTATTATTCAGGATTTCCTGTATGGCTGCCCGGATACCTTCGGAAGAATCGTCATTTAACATAATTCCCGCCCCGATTTCGGTCACTCTTCTCGCTACGGCATACTGCTCACCCGTTTGCGGATAAAGAACCATCGGTGCAGCCATATACAGGCTTTCGGAAACACTGTTCATTCCGCAGTGGGTAATAAAAGCATCTGCTTTGGAAAGAACATCAAGCTGGTCAACATAGGGATAAACCTTAATATTATCCGGCAACGTTCCCAGCTTTTCGCGGTCTATGGCATTTCCGCAGGATATAATGACATCGACATTTAGGTCTTTAAGGGCTGCAATACATTTACCGTAAAAATCAGGGCGGTCGTTTATGACCGTTCCCATAGAAATATAAATCAGCGGCCTCTCTTTCGCTTTTTGTGGCAAGACCTTTGAAAATACCGAGGGACCGACAAAAATATAATGGTCGGAAAAACTCTCCGCATACGGCTGAAAGCTATACGAAGTATACACGACAGAATCGGTATTATTGTCGCTCTGAATTAATGAAAATAAATTTTTTACATGGTATCCGTAGGATTCCAGTTTTTTCAGCTCTTTTGAGACTCTTGGAAGCCCGAAAATCAGACCTGCCACTTCTTTCGGACTGTTCTTCATATATCCGGAGGACATTTGATTGAATGCAAAGGTGCTTGTGGACACCACCATAGGCACATTATGTTTCCATGCGTTCAGTTTTCCCCAAAAGCAGACCGAGTCGGTATATACCACATCCGGATTAAATGATTTGAACTCCTTATCCAGAAAATCATTCATTCCGAGAGTAATGCGGATATCCTGTATCGTCATTTCAGTAATAGAAACGTTTTTCAGGTTTATCTCTTCCTGCTTAGTCAATTCGGGCAGAAAAGAATCACAGGATATAAACTCTGCTCCGGTAGCTCTTATTTTCTCCTTAAATTCATCAAATGAATAAAACCTGACTATGTTTCCGCGTCTGACAAGTTCAGCGGCAACCGGAAGCATCGGATTGGTATGACCATGAGCAGGAATACAAAAAAATGCTATTTTCTTCAATCTCCCTCACCGTCCTTTTCCTTAAACGCCACGCCGAACAATTCGGCAAATGCTCCTTTCGGAGGAATAGCAATGCCGCGCTCCTCATCGCCCAGAATGAGCAGCGTATCTCCCGGTTTGATATCAAATATATCACGCGCTTGTTTTGGAATAACTATCTGTCCTTTTTCACCGACAGTAGCAGTCCATGCGTATTTACCCTTGGGTGCATTCATTAAATTTTGCCTCCTATAAGTATGATTAGTATAACTAATCATACCGCGTTGGATACTAAAAGTCAATAAAAAGCTCTTGACCGCAACCAAGAGCTTTTTGAAATATATTAATTTTTTATAAATTTAGATATTGGTTTTTATAATTAGAGATTAGGCAAATAAGTTGTGAAGCCTATAAGCCGGTTTCGGATAACCTTATTGACTAACAGACGTATTCTTTGAATTCATGTATGATTGATATATGTCATTGAGCTGCTCTCTGTTTTTCATCTCGATATGATAGAATATCTTTGAATATGCAAACACATCATAATGAAAACATGTTGCATTTTTGTGTTTACAATAATGATATGTTTTTGACAAATCAGCGCAAAGTCCTTCGACATAGTCTTTCTTCTCGCATAAATTTTCATCTTTGGATGGAAAATTCAATTTGAATTTCTCTTTGAAAAATTGTGTCATCGGGACTTTATCTTCTTCTGATACATTCTTTGCTTCTATAAAATCATAGATTACATTACGTTGTAATATGATTGTTCCCGCCTGTAGCGCTACTATTTCATTTGCGTTTCTTACCCATTGTTTTCCTACTCTTCCTATAGGCCTGACTGCAATAATGGCACCACATACACAAGAAGCAAATTTATGTCTGTCTATATGTATATTATTGATATCTTCTCCATTTTTGCACATTGACTGCTTTGTCATTTCCACATATTCATCAATTTTATTATAAATCGATTGGCGCACATTTTGTGGATCATTTATACAATAATTTAGTCCGCTTTCGGAAATATAATACAATACTTTCCTAATGACATCATTCCATAAAAATGTGTGCGTATCTTTTGACTGACTTTCCATCACCCTATCCCCTACACAATTCCTATAGACTTTTCCCATTCAGCTATTCTGTTTTTTTCTTCCTCTGGTTCAATTTCATGGAAAAATTTGAATATATCTTCTTGATTCAAACCTGTATTATCATGAGTTTGCTCCTCATCTCCCATTCGTTTCACCAATTCTATAAAATCTTCTCTCCAAACTTCTGACATATTCTCCCTCTCTTCCTATTCATCCTTATGAATCTACTTTGTCTTGGACACCTCAATCATCCGCCTCTATGCACCGCATTGTGATGCTTTGCTATATGAAACCATACAATCTAATAAATCTCATATAGCACCTGTTTCCCTGATCTTTCATGATTCTTACCCACTAATATTATATTCCTGTATTATTTCAAATGTGTCGCACAACATCATACCTAACTACCATAATTGTAAACCAATTTTGTCGTATTTACAACATATTTTTACTATTACTGTATATTGTAT
>JAIDPH010000038.1 GCA_029062885.1 Lachnospiraceae bacterium | reverse complement strand
ATCTTGGTTGCTATCTTTATTTTTTGAAAACTTGATATATCATTCTCAATATATTCTTGAAGAATGGAAGATGTTCTTCCAATCAAAAATCCGACATTGTAGCCTATATAGTCAGTTTCCAAATCAGAGAATTCAATATTCTCAAGTTTAATAAAACTTCCCCAAAAGTGATAGTACCCCAAGTTTACCTTAGCTATTGCTACTTGACTGCAATTATTCTTTTCGCCGTTGTCTAGTGCTTCTAAAAGAAGCGGCCAAGTTTCTTTTGCTACGTTCATGGTATATTTGTTTAACCCTTCACGTAATTCATCGAAAGCATGATTGCCTAAATATAGGAATAACATTCCACTATGGTTGTCTATTGGCGCAATGTAATAGGTAAATTTACATCCTTCCATGTATAACTCAGTGCCAACGAATAGAATTTGACCGTGTTCGATGAAGAAAGGAACTAAATCTCCGTCTTTGTGACCTCTGCAAGGTTCACTGACAAAAAATTCTAACTGGGTTCTTTGATTTTTTTCCATATACAAATTTATTCCTGTTTTAATAATTCTGTTATGATCTTCTTATATGTATATGATGTTTGAGTTACGCTTAGTTCACTTTATGATAATAATAGAATTATCAGTATAGTCCAAAGTTTATGTTCAGAACAGCAGGTTCACACATCCCATCACGAAGCCGAGAAGAGCACCAAGCCAGACGATGGCCTTAAGTTCTTTATTCATGACTTCAAGGATGAGTTTTTCGGTCTCTTTTACATCCATTTCGTTGATGCGTTCTTCGATTATCTTACTGATATTGAGAGTATCAAGGATACGTGGCAGCTGCTCTGTAACCATTGTCCTATATAGTGAGATTATAGTATTCTCAGCCTGCTTTACTTGCTTTTCCTTTCCTTCAAAGAGTTCTTTCACCGGAACTTCCATGAATCTTCCGATCTGGTCATCTATGAGCGTTCCTACCATCTCCTTAGAATGATTAGCCAGAATCTCGTTGATGTTTTTAGCTAGTAGGTTCTCCAGCGGTCCAGTCACCATTCCGATGATCTGGTCTGCTCCCAACATTCCCAACATTCCTGACCGTCCTAACGTGCTATTTCGTACCTTCTCTATTACGTGCGCTACCACAATGTTCGCGATTTTTGTACCGAGCTGGGCCGATGAGAGTGCCGTGTGTATCTGTTTCGAGAGGTCAGTGCTTACATTGATCCTGATACTCGCTATCTCCTCTTTTGAGAGATAATGACTCAGAAATGCCTCTACACTCTCATCGTTCTTTTTCTGTTTGCAGATAAAGTCACGGAGTCCAGTCCGTATCTTGTCGGTCATATCTTCTGATAGCAATGTCTTCTCAAGTACCTCTCTGTTCATGAGATTCTTGCTGATGGCATCTCCTATGGAGGAGGCTATGCGGGATTTCTCTTTCGGAATCAATCCCGGAGTGAAGGGAATCTTTACACCGAATAGATACTTCGCCGTCCGCGGCCTGAAAAGCATCCGTATGGCTATATCGTTGGTGATGTAGCCGATTACGGCTCCTACCAGCGGTCTGGCAATGTATGCAAGTTCAATCATTTAGATACTTTGTTTATAAGCAGATACGACCTCCAGCTCTTAAAGTGGTCAGTATGATGATCAAAATTCGTACAAACTATTGATTCAATGGAGTTTGTTAGAAGTTTTTTGATATTCCGAATTAGTAGCTGAGGATTTTTTCAGTAATGTAGCTGCCGCATTTTGGACATTTGGTTTTACTTCAAAGTCTTTATATTGTAGTATGCTATATATGTTGTCGCATGGGTAGCATATATGTGATTGATATTCGAGTTGGACCTTGAATAAAAATTATAATGAATATATCTGGATTTAGTTCTAATTTTCATCGTATATCTCCAAGTCTTCTGTGCTTATCTCCACCATCGCTCCCCCCAATAAATCTATAGATACCACAAGTCTTGCCTTTCCCCGACTGACCCTTTCCACTTTCCCTATCAATCCTTCAAGTTTCCCCCTCTTCACCATTACCCTGTCAGTAAGTTTGAAACTCTTACCCACGAATTCTACTGGAGTCTCCGCATTCTTTAGCATCAGTCTGAGATTCTCTATCTGATCTTCAGGAATTTTGGCCGGTGATTTGTTTCCCGGTAAACAAAGGACTTTTATGACGAGTGGATGCTTCTTGACTGTCAGTATATCATCCTCTGTGATTCTTAAGAAGATGATCATAGGTATCACCACTATGTCTATCTTCTTCTTCCGGTCACTCCATTGATGTGTTACGTTCTGTACCGGTACATACGTCTCGATGTTGGTTTTTCCTAATTCTTTGGCTGCTTTTCGTTCGCTTTTTGGCCTTGTATAGGCTGCAATCCAAAATTTCGAGTGCGCTTCGCGGTCGACTGCCCCATCGGGCGCCGAATCTCCACGAATCAAATCTTCGTCTTGCGCTGCCATTATGTGTAATGTGAAGTTACAAGTCTAATTTGATGCTTCATAATAGGAATCCCTTGGCATGAGATGCCTATTTCAATTGCAAAGATAATCATTTTTTTTGATTCCTTCAAAATTTTTCACATGTTTTTTCGAAAAATTTTAAACCGTTCTGGTTAATCCACATGCTCCTCGGTGTATTTTACGTCGAAGTCAACATCCACTGAAATTAGGGATTATTTCAAAAAACAGATCATATCTATTTATATGAT
>JAIDPH010000379.1 GCA_029062885.1 Lachnospiraceae bacterium | reverse complement strand
AAAATGTTATACATATGAACAACAAATTAGAAAAATAATATCAATTTTATTTCCTGCGCCCTAAATTATTTAATTTTTTTTCCGATATATACTGCAAAGGACTATGTTCTAGCTTTATTTCTGCGCAAAATTATAAAGTTAAGACATAGTATCCGGGACGATTCTATACAAGAAACTATTAATAAAATATCACATGGAGGTGATTCACAATGGCAATTGAACCATTAAGCAGTGTAATGACTTATCAGGCACAACCGGCAGTGAAACAGCAGGTGCAGCCTGTACAATCGGCAGACATGGAAGTTTCGCCAGACGACCAAACAGTAAATGTGGATACTACCACAGCAGCTGTCGCTAAGACACAGGCGGAAGACAGTGAGAATGACGGCGCTAACAGCGGCAACAATGCAAAAAGCGGTCTTCAGCAGCAGGCGATGAATTCGCAGTCTGCCAATGAACAGTTGAAAAAAGCGGTTGCAGAGATGAATCGTAAAATCAGCAACAGCAATGAAGAGGCTGTTTTCGGTATCCACGAAAAGACAAACAGAATTACAATCAAAATTGTGGATAAGGATACAAAGGAAATTATCAAAGAATTTCCGCCGGAAAAGACTCTGGACATGATCGCAAAAGTCTGGGAGATGGCTGGAATTCTTGTGGATGAGAAGAGATAGGAGGTATATAGATGGCAATCAGAATTACAGGTATGTATTCCGGACTTGATACGGAGAGCATCATCAGCGAGCTTGTATCTGCACAGAGTGTAAAGAAGAGTTCTCTGGTAAAAGCCCAGACTAAATTGAGCTGGAAGCAGGATGCATGGAAGGCATTGAATACCAAGATTTTCAGTTTTTATACAAATACATTAAGTAATATGCGTTTTCAGGCTTCTTATAAGAAGAAGACGACGAAGGTATCCAATACAAACGCTATAAACGTTGTTACCGGAGCTGATGCGGTAGACGGCGTAAGGACAGTCAGCGTCAATAAGCTGGCTAAGGGCGCATATCTGACAGGCGCAGATTTAACCGGTAAAAAGGATGTTGGTTTTACAGGAGGCGCTTCTTTGGCGAGCCTTCTTAAACACAGCAAGCTTAACGGTGCGGGACTTGATGATAACAGTACGCTTGACGGAAGCTTCAACGTATTAGGCGCTGATGGTTCTTCTCATAAGATTAATGTAAATGAAAATACTACGATTAATGACGTGGTTGATCAGCTGCAGAAAGCGGGTCTTAACGCTAATTACGATCAGGACAGCCAGAGGATTTTCGTAAGTGCTAAGAATACCGGTAAAGATTATAACTTCTCATTGGTTGGAAATGATACAGGCGGTATGAACGTTTTAGCCGTTCTGGGACTATTGTCAACGAATGATTTGACGAATAGTGAGTATACGAAGTGGGCGGCTTATAACCGTACTACCGGTGCAGGTAAGGATGAGTTTGACAAGATGCTGGCAGATGAAGTTGCGGCATATAAGAAGGAGTGGGATGCACTTACAGCATCAAATAAAAAGATTGAAGATTCAATTGCAGCATTGAAGGATGATGATGCGATTGGTTCAAAGAAGACAGGGACGAAACTGTCTGAAATTTATAATAAACTGTATAAAGATGCTGATGATGATGGCAATGAAGACGGTGGTCTCTATGAGAATATGAAGTCAGCAAAAGCGGCTTATGAGACTGCTAAGGCTACTTATGAACCTATTGAGAAAGCTGAGGAGGCATTTAAGAAAGCTGAGGAGGCCTACAATACAGGTAAGGTTAACAATGCATTAACTGAAGCTGATAAAGAAGCGCTTAAGAAAAAGATGGACGATGCTGAGGCAGCGTATAATAAGATTAAGGCTGAGGTAGATGGCGACAACAAAATTACGGAGAAGTATGAAGACGCCAAGAAAGATTATGATAAAGCCAAGAAAGATTATGATGCTGCTAAAAAGGAAGCTATGGACTTCCTTGATAACATTCGTGACGGTGAGTTAGTGCCAAAGTATGAAACATTGAAGGATTCAGATGGCAATGTTGTTTATGAGTCTGACGGAATAACCCCGAAATATGATACCAGCAAGCCTGTTAAAGATGAAGACGGCAACCCTGTTATGGTGCATAACGGAAATGGTCTCTTAAGCCAGTGGAATAAGTTTCAGGCTGACGGAACATTACCTAGCGGTGTGACTGCAGAACAATTAAAGGCACAGATTGATTCATACAATAAATGGATTGATGCTTTTGAAGGCGGCGAAAAAGACAGGGAAACTCTTGTAAGTAACAAAGCGCGTCTGGCTGAGATTGAAAAGAATATCGCAGTTGATGAAGATGGAAAAGCAACTGAGACGACAGCTCTCAAAACGTACGTTGAGGGTAAATTCGATGATAAAGTAGGGGTAGCACAAGAGGCTATTAAGACAAAAACAGACGAAAACGGTAATGTTGTTCCTGATAACGATTATGCAAAGCTGGCAGGCGGCACCAAAATTGAGGGACAGGATGCAGAAATCCTACTTAACGGAGCGAAATTTACTTCATCAACCAATACGTTTTCTGTAAACGGTCTGACGCTTACAGCATTGGAAGAGACGAAAGGCTCTGAGGTAACTCTTACAACGTCTACTGATACGGACGGCATCTATGACATGATTAAGAATTTCTTCTCAGAGTATAATAAGCTTATCAATGAGATGGATTCATTATATAATGCAGAGTCTTCCAAGGGATATGATCCGTTGACTTCGGAAGAGAAAGATGCTCTGACCGATACAGAGGTAGAAGAGTGGGAGAAGAAGATTAAAGATTCTCTGCTTCGCAGAGACAGCACACTCAGGACTGTATCCGACAGCCTGACCTCCATATTACTTAGGGGTGCTACTGTGAACGGAAAGCAGATGTATCTTTCGGATTTCGGAATCTCTACGCTGGGATATTTTAAGTCTAAAGATAATGAAAGAAATGCTTATCATATCGACGGAGATCCGGATGATGTGGATACAAAGGGCGAAGAGGATAAATTGAAAGCACTGATTGCATCAGATCCTGATATGGTTATGAACTTCTTCTCACAGTTGTCTACAAACCTGTATGATAATTTGACTGAAAAGATGTCATCTATCAAAGATACGAGAAGCGCATTTACGGTTTATAATGATAAGGTGATGAAGAAAGAATACGATGCATATGCGGATAAAATCAAGAAAGAGGAAGAAAAGCTGAACAGCATGATGGATAAGTGGTACAGCAAATTTTCCAAAATGGAGACGGCGCTGGCTAAACTGGAATCCAAGAACAGCTCTTTGTCAAGCCTGTTTGGAAATTAATAAAATATGATGCATATAAGAATGGTGTGTAATAGTAAACAACAATAGTAATGTTGTTTACTATAAATCAAGGAGGAGAATATGGCTATGCCGGCACGCAATCCGTTTGCAGAATATACAAATAATAAAATATTGACCGCTTCGCCTGCAGAAGTTACGTTGATGTTGTATGAAGGAGCTATTAAATTCTGTAACATAGCAATTGTTTCCATCGAACACAATGAGATGGAAAAAGCTCATATTAATATCAAGAAGACGCAGCGTATTATAGAGGAATTCAGAAATACGCTGGATCATCAGTATGCAGTTGCGGAAGAGTTTGACAAGATATACACTTATCTTCTTCAAAGACTGTTGGAGGCTAATATAAAGAAGGATAAGGAAATACTCGAAGAGGTCAATATGCACCTTAGAAGCGTGCGTGATACATGGAAAGAAGTAATGAAACGCTGTAATAAGGCGTAGAAAGGGCAGGCATGAGTCAGAATAGTGCACAGATATTACGTCAGAGCCTTGAGAAGAAGAACACTATACTTGATGCTATTATTGAGCAGAACAGTATACAGGAGGATATACTGAAAGAAGATAATCTGGATATGGAAGCCTTTGATGCTTCGATTGATAGGATAGATACGCTTGTCACAGAATTAGAGAAGCTGGACGAGGGATTTGAAATGCTGTATGACAGGGTGCGTGTAGAACTTATAAATAACCGTCAGGAGTACAGAAATGAGATCGCTCAGATGCAGCTCCAGATTCAGCAGATTACCGATAAAATTGTGACAATCAATGCCGGTAAGATGCGAAACCAAATGCGGGCGGAGAATCATTTTAAACAGAAATCCAGAGAGATCAAAAACGCTATGTCTAAAACAAATGCGACGAAGAGTTACTATAATAGTATGAATAATCTTAATTATGTAGCGCCGCAGTTTTATGACAGCAAAAAGTAGTACTTACGGGTTTTAAAAAAATTTTAAAAAATTTAAAAAAAACCCTAAAGTAAATCGGAGATGCTCCGATATATATTACAAGTAAAGTTAAGATACTTACTTAACCAATAGTAATGGAGCCAAAGGCTGCGTACGAGCCGGAGGAACCATTACAAACAAAAATCAGCGGCAAGGATGCCGCATAAAATTCAAGGAGGAATATATTATGGTAGTACAACACAACATTACAGCGATGAACTCTAACAGAATGCTTGGTCTTACAACAAGCTCACAGGCTAAGTCAACAGAGAAGTTATCTTCCGGTTACAAGATCAACCGTGCAGCAGATGATGCAGCAGGTCTGTCAATTTCCGAGAAGATGAGACGTCAGGTAAGAGGTCTTACACAGGCTGCAGCTAATGCACAGGATGGTATTTCTGTAGTACAGACAGCTGAAGGTGCGTTGAACGAAGTTGAAGATATGTTACAACGTATGAATGAGCTGGCAGTTAAAGGTGAGAATGGTACTCTTACAACTGTAGACCGTGCTTCTATCCAGGCTGAAATTAAGCAGCTGATGAGCGAAGTTGACCGTGTACAGAGCACAACCACATTCAATGAGATGAACCTGTTAGACGGTTCTTTCATCAAAGGTCTCCAGGTAGGCGCAGAAGCTGGTCAGCACATTGAAATCAGCGTAGCTAATATGTCTATGTTTGGTCTGGCAAGCAACATTGAATCTAAGATGTATTCAAAAGTTACTTACAACAACTTGACAGCTGGTACTACAACTGTTACAGGAACAACCTATACAAAGACAGGTAATACTGTACAGGGTGGAGCTGAAAGCAAGAAGATTTCTACATGGGCAGCTATGGGTACGAAATACAATAAGACCACAATGAGCAGCACTGTTGCTACGAAACTTATTCAGACATTCATGAACTTGACAACAGGTAAAGCTTCAACTGTTGCTACAACTCAGGATTTCAACAGTCTGAATGCATTCATCAAAGGTGCTTTACAGTTAGTATCTTCACAGAGATCTGATCTTGGTGCTATCCAGAACAGACTTGAGCATACTATCAACAACCTGAACAACATCGTTGAGAACACAACTTCTGCTGAAGCAGCTATCCGTGATACAGATATCGCTACAGAGATGGTTAGATACTCTAACAACCAGATCTTACAGCAGGCTGGTACATCAATGCTGTCACAGGCAAATCAGAGCAACCAGTTGGCACTGTCCTTACTTGGCTAATTGCATAACAATTAAACAATATTGTAAGGTAAACTACCAGAAGAGCCGTTCACTAGAACGGCTCTTTTTATCTATTATTATATTGTGATGTAGCATAATAAAAAACGCAGGCTCGTAAGCCTGCATTTATATTCGATTTAGTGCTTCCAGCGCCGGCGCATAATCACCGCATCTGCGATAGTGTTCAGCAGCAATATCTTTCTTGCCAAAAAGTTCATATATGAATCCGATATGATATGAGGCGACTTTGGGCTCCACCGAATCTCGTTTAGGTGCAGTTAGGGCTTTGACGAACTCTGGAAGAGCCTTAAGCGGCTGATTGGAAAGAATGTAAGCTCGTCCAATCATGCACAGATAGTCTGCGTTGTCATTGAAATAATCATAATAGGATAGAAGCTGCATTGCTTCTTCAACATTCATTTTGTCTAGTAAAATGTTGCCGTAATTTACAACAAGTATACGTGTATAGTCATCTTTCGGATCAGGTTTATGATCAATCGATATCTTAAAATATTCCGCAGCATGTTCCATATCCCGCATCATCATATAGCATTGTGCAATCTGAAAATATAGATACGGATTGTCCGGGTCTGTCTCTAATTCCTTTTGCAGAAGCTCCATGTTACGCATGGATTTTTCATCTAAGTATTCCTTAGAACCAAGATATCCTACATGGTCTACTACTATAGGCGTTTCATAAGAAAGATAAGGAATCTTGGCAATGGGAGATAAAACCTCATGAATTGGGTTTTCAAAATGGTAATATCTGCGGTTAAAAAGTCTGTCCAGTCTTGCAGTCTGATACCGTATATTTCCGTTATCTTCAAAATAATTAAGCATCTCAATAGAACCGACACATTTGGGGTTCTCCTGAATCAACTGTTCTAATTTCACCAAATTAATATCTTTGATAAATTCGTCAGTATCCAATGAAAGTATGACATTATGGGATGCTTTGTTTATTGTAAAATTCCTTGCTGCGCTGAAATCATTTATCCATTCAAAATCATATACTTTATCCGTATATTTATAGGCAATTTCCCTGGAATTATCAGTTGAACCAGTATCAGTTACAATAATTTCAAAAGGATATGGTTGTAATGCCGATAAACACTTTTCTAAGTGTTCAGCCTCATTTTTAGTAATTATGCATACGGAAATAGGAATCATAGTTATTTTCTCCGTTCAATTATTTTTTACTGCCCTGTCAAAGTTTTAATTCTCTTCTTCGCCGGTGCAAAATCGCCGCATTGATTATAACATGCAATCGCAGTGGAAATATCGCCCAGAATCTCGCAGATTTCACCAGTCTGATAAACCGGAAGAAAACTGTTTGCACCGGTCTGTTTACACAGAGGCATGCCAATTGCCTTCTGATATTGTTCGAGTGCCTGCTCATACATTTGATTTTGTTTATAGATATTTCCCATCAGATAAATAAAGTCAGCCGATGGAGAAAATGCATCATAAATGCTTTCAAAACCTAAAGCTGTTTCCTGTTGTCCTGTAAAAAGCAGGGCATTTCCATAGGAAACAACCATAGCCTGAACATATGCCAGCTCCGGATCTAAATCATAGGATAACCCCTTACTGTAATATTCGCATGCATGTGAGAAGTCTTCGATTATCTCGCATGTTTTTCCCAGCTGATAATATAGATAAGGATTTTCCGGGTCTGTAGCGAGCTGCTTCTGTAAAAGAGTAAGATTGCGCTCATATTTGGAAGTACGTTCTTCACCACTCATATCGTATCCGGTATGTAATATAGTGGTTTTTAAAAGATAAGCGGAGAAATCCTTACTGCGAATCGGAGTTAGCTGTTCATGAATCATTCCGGTATAGTGATAGAGCCGCTTGTCAAAAAAACGCTCTGTATTATCTATGTTATTAATTGTGGCAATACCATTTTCAGTTACTATATTTTCCCTAGATACAGAGCCTACACTGTCGGCTAAGTGCTTGCGGAACCATGTAAGTTCTTCTATATCTATTGATTTGATATACTCATCACAATCAAGCATAAATATCCAGTTATTGGAAGCAGCGCGCAGGGAGAAATTTCTTGCAGCACTGAAGTCGTCGCACCACTCAAAATCAAGTACCTTATCGGCATATTTCTCGGCAATTTCTTTAGTCTTATCGGTAGAACCCGTATCTACCACTATAATTTCAAACCCAAACGGCTTAATCGAAGACAGGCATTTTTCTATTCTATTTTCTTCATTCTTGGCAATAATGCATACTGATATTGGCAACATGATGAATTCCTTTCTATTTTATGTTACTCAAACTTCAGAGATTCCAAGCTCTCTAAGTCTGTTTATCGCCAAGGGATACCCATAAGCAGCCGATTTTTTATAAAATGCTACTCCTTCCGTAATCTTACCCAGGTTTTCATTAATTAACCCCATATTGTAGTAAGCAATAAAAGTATTTGCACCCTCAACTTCTGTATCAGGACATTGTATCGCTTTAACAAATTCCATCATAGCCTTGAGTGGTTGATCGCTATTCAGATAGACAAGCCCCATATTACAAAGAAAACTTGCATCATTAGCATAGTTATTATAAATCGGTTCAAAAAAATCGAGAGCTTCTTTATAGCGACCTGTTTTGTTCATTGAAACAATGAATGCATTTGCTATTATGGGAAACCATGGCTGGTCAGGATTGATAGGCAGTTCAAACGCTTTCTTATAATAAATATACGCATTCTCATAATCATCAATGCTGTTGTAAGACTGACCAACCTGAAAATAAAAATAAGGCTCGTTAGGATTGTTCTCTATTTCCTTAAAGAGCAGGGAGTTATTTCTTTCAACTTTTTTACGTTTGGCGTCTTCATTGCCCATATAGCCATCATGGTCCACTGTAAGGGGAATATCATAACGCTCATAGTAGGTGCTGTTGGTTTTGATATCTGTGACCTGTTCATGTATAGTTTGTCTGTAATCGTAATAACGCCTATGAAACAGCCGCTCTACACGGTCAGGTGAATTATAAACTTTGCCTTCGTGTTCATAAAAGTTATTACGAAGCAGCATACCGACTCCGCGAGGATGTTTATCTATTGTTTCATACATAGCTTCTATGTCCAGTTCTGTCAGGTATTCGTCACTGTCCAAAACCAGTATATAGTTGTGTGATGCCTTACTTATGGAAAAATTTCTCGCTGCACTGAAATCATTAATCCATTCAAAATCATAAACCTTATCCGTATATTGTAGGGCAATCTCTTTGGTGCGATCCTTAGAACCTGTGTCAACAACTATGATTTCGAAGCCGTATGGCTTAAGCGGCGACAGACACTTTCCGATTCTGTTTTCTTCATCTCTGGTTATAATACAAACTGAAATAGGAATCATATGAGTCTCCTTTATATTAATTAGTAATGAATCACCGGAGCATTTCCTGCACACGGTGGCGGTATGTATGTCCTGCGGCTAGTTTATTATGCCCATTTGCGGCAATTGCGAGTCGCTCATCCTCGTGCGAAAGATAATAATTTATTTTATTTAATAAGTCTTTTTCACTTTCGTAAAATTCAAAATCTTCGCCGGCATTGAAAAAATCAAAAAAATCGTTCTGATAATTGCTGAGCAGGAAGCCTCCGCTTCCTATGATATCAAAAGCACGCTGTGGGATTCCGCTCTTAATGCTGCGAAGAGAGATGTTCAGATTGATTCGGCTTTGTTTAAATACTACTGGCATCTCCCGGTATGGTTCAATACTGCCGTGGTTAATTAAATTTGGCAATGTGAAGTCAGGGTCGTGAGTAAAAAGGTCAAATGTATATTTCTGTGTAATTGCTTTGATTAAACCGGTTCGCTCCAATCCTGTAATCTTACGGTTGATAACATATTGGGCGTATAGATATTCTTTCGTTTCTACACCATCCGGATTTGGATCCATTGGGAGTGCCTGGTACAAATCGGACATAACCGGACCTAAGGATTCTTGAATAAAGTTATACCCCTGTACCTTCATCTGGGCAGACATCAATGCGTCAAGATATCCCCTCGCATAATCAGACAAATTAGTCATTCTATCAAAGAAATTATGCTTTTCAGTATAGAGCGAACCAACGAATGAAATATCATACAGAGTCTTTATAATGTCACCGGTTTCAGACGATAGCCTGTCCAATCGTTCCACATTTGCAGCCATTGGCAGATAGTGAACCGTTTGAATTCCTGCTTTGTGAAACTCAAGATATAACTCCTTATCAAATACATATATTGTATTACAGGGATTAATTGTGGTATATGAATAAAGCATTACATACGGACTGTCATAAATCCATGAAATATAGCGTATATTTTCTTTTTTGCAGACATTCGAAATGACCGGAAAATAGTTAAAAGAAAATACCATGTCGGGAACTTCCCGGTGCAGGGCTGATGCAAGCTCAGCCTCTATAGCTTCGTCACGTCTGGAATCTTTATTTGAAAAAGGAAAGCATACAAGAATATGACCTTCTTTGCAGAACGCCTCTTTCATATCCTCATTCCCAAAACTTGCCCATTCAATAAATAATATTTTCATATAGACAGTATGACATATTTTTGCTTTTTAATCAACTTTCAAATTCCCTTATTTATGCCCTGTAGGCTTAAGATACAACAGCCTTCTTTGAGCGGGCTCGAACGCACCGCATTTTATATAATATTCACATGCCTCGTCTATATGCCCGGTGCATTCATAGATGACGCCTACATTATAATTAGCACGGTAGCTATTAATGCCTTCTACTGAAAACTGTTCCATAGTAGTAGCCTTTTTGAACTCTTCAATTGCTTTGTCAAATTGTGCATTGTTCATATAGATAAGGCCCATAAGGAAAACAAAATCTGCCCTGATAGCAAAGATATCATAAATACCTGTAAGCTGCAATGCTTCCGCATAGCGCTTTAAGTCAAGCAGACAGTAACCGTAAGATTCCACCATATTTTGAACATAGCCCTGAGAAGAGTCAACGTCCATAGAAAGACCAAGATTGAACCATTCATAAGCTTTTTCATAATCATTCAGTCTCATACAACTTTGTCCTAACTGATAATAAAGATAAGCGTCGGCTCCTGTGGATTCAAGTTCTTTTTCCAATAAGGCAATATTACGAAGGGATTTCTCGCGCATTTCTTCCTCGGAACCATCATAACCGACGTGCAGGAGAGTGATCGGAGCAGTAAACACCTTCTTGGGTTGATTAATAACTTTATGGATGTGTACGCCGTTACTGTCTGTGTTCTTTCTTTCCACCTGTTCGTGTATGGCGCCTTCGAAATGATAATAATTTCTGTTAAAAAAACGACTGACGCGGATATTCTCAATTGATGTCTGACCATCCTGTGTGAAACGATTGCGAATCAAAATCTGCCCTGCATCGTAAGGATGCTGTTTCATCAATTTCAGGAGAGACTCTGCATCGATTGATTCCAAGTATTCGTCGCAGTCGATACTAAGTATCCAATCATTGTTCGCCTGAGCAAGCGCATAGTTTCTGGCAGCGCTGAAATCATTTATCCAGTCAAAGTGATATATTTTGTCAGTATACTTCGCTGCAATTTCTACAGTACGGTCTGTAGAGCCTGTGTCTACTAAAACTATCTCATAGTGGTATGGTTTTAATCTTTTTAAGCATTCTTCTATAAACTTTTCTTCGTTTTTTGCAATCATGCATGCAGAAATCGGCAGTATGGTCATAATTCTTCCAACCTTTTGACGGCGTCGTTGAAGTCACCGCATTTTTTATAATATTCTTTAGCTTTTTCTTTATCTCCTAGTGTTTCGTATATGTTACCTATATTATAGTAAGCGCGATAACTGTTGACACCTTTACGTGAAAACTCGGACATAGTGGTTGCCTTTTTAAATTCTGCAATTGCCTGTTCCCACATACTCTTTTTCATATATATCATACCCATCAGATAGACAAAATCGGCACGATTGGCAAACAGGTCATATTTCTCCTTTAAGCTCATGGCTCTGTCATATTTAGCAAGCTCAATCAGGCAGTAGCCGTATGTTTCCATCATACTTTGAACGAAATCAGTATGCGGATTGGCGTCAAGTCCAAGCCCTAATTTATAGTAGTGTATTGCTTTTTCCATATCATTGAGAGAAAGATAATTCTGACCAAGCTGGTAATAAATATATGGGTCAGGTCCCTTCAACTCCAAATCATGAAGAAGCATTTCCAGATTACGGGTAGCGCGCATGCGCTTTTCCGATTCCGCCACATATCCTTCATGATAGAATGTAAGCGGAAGTTGAAATGTTTCAGGTTCTCTGCCGTCAATAGTCATCACCTGTTCGTGTATGCTGCCTTCGTAATGACAGTATCTACGATTAAATAGCCGGGCAATACGCTCTGTCATGATAGAACGTACTCCCTGAATTATATAAGGATTGTTGCGTACAATCATTCCGGCACAGGAGCAGTTATCCTTCAGGGTATATTCTATATCGGCAAGATTGATGTTTTCAAGATATTCATCACAGTCAATTATCAGAACCCAGTCGTTTGAGGCCTGACTTACGGAATAGTTCCTCGCCGCGCTGAAATCATTACACCAGTCAAAGTGATATACCTTATCTGTATATTTTTTGGCAGTTTCCACTGTTCTGTCCACAGAACCGGTATCTACAACCACAATTTCAAATTTGCAGGGGCGAAGCCTCTTTAAACATTCTTCAATATGTATATCCTCGTTTTTTGCAATCATACAGACTGTGATGGGTAACATATGTAATCAGACCTTTCTTTTGTGTATAATTCTGAGTCAGTTTATGTATAAATATTTTATCATTTTACAAGTTTCCTTACAATAAAAATATAAATTAAGCATTTGCAAAACTCTATTTATGTAAGTAGAACTTATGTAAAATAATCATTATTTTGCACAAAACAACGATATTGCGTTCAAAATTTTGATAAAGTGGTTTATTTTCTTTGGTATTTGTGGTAAAGTAATATCATCACAGGGTGATAATATAATTTCACAGTGAAGAATTAATATTTACATTTTAGGAGGGACTTAGACATGACGAAAGCAGAAATTTTAAAAAAGGAGATTTTATCACAGTACAAGAGTGTGAGGCAGTTTGCAATTGATATGGAGATTCCTTATTCTACACTGGTAACGGCGCTCGACAGAGGTATTGAGGGTATGGCTTATGGAACTGTTATCAGAATGTGTGACAAACTGAATTTAAATCCGGTAGACTTTACTCCTTTGGATAGGAAGAGCCCGCTTGGCAGCAAGATTCTTGAGAATAGAGTAATGCAGTATTATATCAAGCTGAATAAGACAGGACGCAAGAAAGCACTTGAACTTATGGAAGATTATGCTCAGCTAGAGAAATATCAGGCAGAAGAGCAATAATAGAAGTAGGTGGAGAAGACAGATGCAGTATGATTATTTGGTGGTTGGAGCAGGGTTATTTGGCGCTGTGTTTGCATATGAGTTGAATAGAAGAGGAAAAAAGGTTATTGTTATTGATAAAAGGAATCATGTTGCCGGAAATATTTACACGGAATCGGTTCTTGGTATCAATGTACATAAATACGGCGCGCATATTTTCCACACATCGAATAAAAAAGTATGGGATTATATAAATCAGTTTTCGGAGTTTAATCATTATGTGAATTCTCCTATAGCAAGGTATCATGAAGAACTGTACAATCTTCCGTTTAACATGAATACCTTTAGTAAAATGTGGGGTACAGTGACTCCATCGCAGGCGAAAGCAGAGATTGCGAGACAAATAGAGCAGCTTCACATAGAAGAACCGAAGAATTTGGAAGAGCAGGCATTATCACTTGTCGGACGTGATGTATACGAGAAGCTTGTCAAGGGATATACGGAGAAACAATGGGGGCGTGACTGTAGGGAACTTCCTGCATTTATCATTAAAAGGCTGCCGCTTCGTTTTACTTATGACAATAACTACTTTAATGATGTGTATCAGGGAATTCCCGTTCATGGCTATACCAGTATCGTGGAAAAGATGCTGGAGGGCATTGAGGTAAAAACGGGAACATCCTATCAGGAATACATAGTGTCTGTACCTAAAGATGGGGACGGAAGTTTCTCCGACAGCCTGGGCAATACTTTTTCAAAGGTTATATATACGGGAATGATTGATGAATATTTTGGTTACAGGCTTGGACATCTGGAATATCGTTCTCTGCGATTTGAACAGGAGGAAATGCCGGAATGCGACAACTTCCAAGGAAATGCGGTTGTCAACTATACTGACAGGGAGACTCCATATACCAGAATCATTGAGCATAAGCATTTTGAATTCGGAAATCAGACCGGAACCGTTATTACAAGAGAGTATCCTATGGAATGGAAGCCGGGAGACGAACCGTATTATCCGGTGAATAATGACAGGAATAATAGACTGTTTGAAGAATATCGTAAACTGGCAGAAGACGAACCGGAAGTCTTGTTTGGAGGACGGCTTGGATGTTATCAGTATTATGATATGGATAAGGTGATTGCCGCTGCGTTGCAGATGGTAGAAAAAGAAACAGCCGGAGTATTTTAACTCCGGCTGTTGTTATATTTTTAGCAATAGCTGTTGAACATCATTCCGCTGTAAGCGCTTGTTATATATGGTGTTGCAAAGTTCTTACCGGGATTCTTGTATGCTACGATAACATTATTTACATAATTCATAGGATCCAATGATATCTGATTGGACTTACGTACCAATGAACGTGTGAAATCCATAATTGAGGAGAATGCCTTTTTGGCATCATCGCCCATTGCTGTCTGTTGAACCGCATCTGTATCAATTTCCAATGTACCATCCAGATTAAGATTTAACCCTGCAGAAGTAAGCCCGTCTGCATACGTTCTGGTAATGCTTCCAAGATCATGAACTATGCGGTTGCTCTTAGGATGTGTGTCACCGTACTCAGCAGCAGCACGCAAAAATGAGTTATATCCTCTTACCAACGTGTTGATATTTTCCGTTAAGGATTCTACATCTGTCTTAAGACCGATTGAAGCGGTCTCTCCATCTTCGCTGCTGACTCCATTCAAAGTCAATTCATATACACGATCTACCGTTACATGATTGGAAGGAGAGGTATATTCCGTGCCATTTACCAGATATCTGGCATTAGTAGCGGGAGATGCAACATAATCCAAACCCAAGTAATCAACTGCACCTGAAGTTTTACTTGTCTTGTTGTCTGTTACATGGAAAATGTGTGGTTTAGTGTCTTTTAAACCGGTAACATTAGATTCCAGTCTCAGACATGAGTTATTATCATCATCAGTCAAAATCTGACTGGAAATACCGATATTGGCATTATTAATCAGTCTGGTCAGACGTTCCTGTACACTTCTGTTAGTGTCTTCGGGCTTAATACTGAACTGGAATTCATAATTCAGTTCATCAATATTTAAATCGAAAGAATAAGTAGAAGCAGGAAGTGCTATTGGTTCGTCGCTGGGAAGATATTTCCCCATATTGACCTGCTGTGAAGCTAAAGAACGTACTTCAACCTCAATTGAAGGCGCATTTGCACTGTCTGCCGGCGTACCTATATATGACGCGGATGCAATATTCTCATTGCTGGAATAAGCCGCCTTCTTATTTAAAAGTTCATCTTCATCAACGCCGCCAAGAGATGCGATTGTATTGCGCAGCTCTCTGGCATTTTCTTTCATGCCGACAGCAAAAGAACATGATTCCCTGCTGGTATCAAGAATATACAAAGGAGCTTCCTTATTCATTTTTACAATAGAATTATATACGCTGCGCAGTTCGCTTTTTTTATGTGAATCATAAGGCGTGCTTGACTTAGGCGCATAAGTAGTCATATAGAAATTATAAATATTATTATAATTATGGATACTATTATATGACATGACGCTCCTCCTTTCTTCCCTGAAATTGAAATCCGCTGTCATGTTTATTTCGACCGGCTATCCGTTGCCTTTTTATAGAAATAGAATCAAAATATACATACTTATATTA
>JAIDPH010000378.1 GCA_029062885.1 Lachnospiraceae bacterium | reverse complement strand
GAAAGTTTTCGGGAGTATCTGCTGTGTGAAAAAGACTTACGTTTTAAATATAACGGAGAGTCCTATCATGTGGTTATCGCAGATGCTTCCATTCATCCACAGGGATATTCCGCATTTATCAATTATGATGGGGATACCGGAGGAAACACGGTGCTGGCGGATATTGGCAATGGGACGATGAATGTGGCATTTATGCAGAATGGGAAGCCTTTAGCGGGAAAAATCTTCACCGAACAGTTTGGCGTGTACCAGTGTTTGAAAAAGGCAAGAAATGAGGTCATGAGAAACTGTCAGTGTGAGGTTCCGGATCACATTATTGAGGAAGTGTTCCGTAAAGGAACTGCGGATATTCCTGAACGGTACATACAGGCAGTTTCAGAGGTTGCAAAGGACTATGTAAAACAGGTATTCAGTAAACTGCGGGAATATGGCTATAATACAGACTTGATGAAACTGTATGTGATTGGTGGCGGTAGCTGCTTGATAAGGAATTTTGCTGAATATGATGCAGCCAGGGTAGTAATTATTCAGGATATCTGTGCAACAGCAAAAGGTTATGAAGTATTGGCGTTACAGACCTTGAAACGGACACAGGGCAGAGGAAAAGCATCATGATCAAGGACATCAACATCCGTTTTAATTTGGATAAAGAGGAACATAGAAAGGCTTGGGATTATATGCAGACGATGGATCGGTCGGTTGAAAAGTCCTACTCAAAAGTCATTATCAAGTCGCTAATCCGCTATTTTGAAAATACAGATGCAGAGAATAAAGCGGAGATGTCCGAAAACTATTGGGAGCGTTTCAGAAGCGAGATGGGGAATTTGTTGCTGGGACAGAGTGCATTGCCTACGGCGGAAATAAGGAAATTAGCAGAAAAAGAGGACAATCATCTGCCAAAAATCAGTGATGATGTGCTAGATGCACTAGAAGATTTGTTTTGAGGAAAAAATAGCAGAAATAAGAGCAGTTTTAGCAGACAGAGCAATAAGCCGGAAAAATGGCTGATTTTAGGAGCTGTCCAAAGAAATCAGGAAATATGTTTCTGGACTTGTTGCTCTCTTTGTTTAAGGTTTTTGGTAGAATAGCAAGCACTGGATTCGGATATCCAAAAGGGAAAACCGGATATCCAATCCGCTTGTAGGGGAAAATCCCCTAGCCCCTTATGAAGTGCAATTCAAACAAAAGGCAGAGTAGGAGGGAAGTGAAACTTATTAGTAAATTTGTGAACCAATGGAGGTTGAGGATGGAAAAGCGGAAACGTAGCAATCAGGTTATTCTCCGGCTAAGTGATGATGAAAAATACATTTTAAATGCCAAATGTAAAAATGCAGAGTATAAGAACAAAAATGATTATCTGCGGCATCTAATTTTATACGGTTATACCTATTTTGTAGATTATTCGGAGCTGCATGACTACAATATCAATCTGAGCAGGATCAGTAAAAGCTTGAACCAGATAGCAGCAAGAGTAAATGCTACGGGTAATATCTATCAGGAAGATATGGAAGAGGTAAAGGAGTTGATGAAAGAGGTATGGCATACACACGAATTCATGCTGTCAAAGCAACCGTACAGAAAGCATTAAAATATATCTGCAATCCGGAGAAAACGGATGGTAAACTTCTGATAGATTCTTTTGCCTGCGGAGTGGAAACGGCACATTATGATTTTATGGATGCGTTATCAAAATCTTCCGATGTGGGTGATAAACAGGCATTCCACCTGATCCAGTCATTTGCACCGGGGGAAGTGGATTTTGATACGGCGCATCAGATAGGGATAGAGCTTGCGGATAAGCTGTTAGAAAATAAATACAGTTACGTCATTGCAACGCATATTGACAAGGAGCATTGCCATAATCATATCATTTTCTGTGCGGTTGATAATGTAGAGCATAAAAAATACAATGACTGCAAGCGTACATACAGGCACATTAGAAATCTGTCAGACGAACTGTGCAGGGAACATGGATTGTCGGTTATTATTCCGTCAGGGCAGAAAGGTAAGACACATTATGAGTGGCAGGAGCAGAAAAAGGGGCAGTCATGGAAAGCGCAGATGAAGTCAGATATGGAC
>JAIDPH010000377.1 GCA_029062885.1 Lachnospiraceae bacterium | reverse complement strand
AAAGTAGACAAGATGTGAAAAATTTAGTAAAATCGTATAGAAAGGATATTTTTGCAGATTAATGTAAACTTATTGCAAGTGGGTGGATTTTATGGATTTAGCTTCAATTCTAGGCTTGGTTATTTGTTTTATATTGGTTATATTCGGAATTGTATTTGATAAAAGTGCGGGAGTTAATTTCGGGGCTATTATGAACTTCCTCGATGTGCCTTCGGCGCTGATTACATTCGGCGGTTCGTTCTGTTGTATTCTGGCAAGTTATACGATGAGCGACTACTTCGCAGGACTTAAGAGTATAGCTTTGATTTTCAAAACCTCCAATATGAATGTGGCGGAGATTATTCAGAAAATCATAGATTTATCCAATGTTGCACGTAAGGAAGGCTTACTTTCTCTGGAAGAAGCGGCGGGAGAAATCGACGATCCGTTTTTACAGAAGGGTATACTGCTGGTAGTTGACGGTACAGACCCTGAACTTGTACGTGCGATTATGGAGACTGAGTTGGTAAGTGTAGAGGGCAGACATAAAGGAAAGATTGGTTTCTGGGAAGATTTGGGAGCAATGGGTCCTGCGTGGGGTATGATCGGTACCCTTATCGGGCTGGTTAACATGCTTCAGGCTATGGATGATCCTTCCGCTATCGGACCTGCTATGGCGGTTGCCCTGATTACTACATTGTATGGTTCCATTCTTGCGAACTGGATTTGTGCGCCTGTCGCAAGTAAGTTAAAGAGTAAGAACGCAGATGAAATGATGGTTAAGGAGATAGAGATAGAAGGTCTTCTTTCCATACAGGCAGGAGAAAACCCGCGTGTCATAGAAGAAAAACTTAAGTCATTCCTGGCTCCTAAGGATAGAACAAGCTCTGAAGAAGAGGGCGGAGGTGAAGTAGATGGCTAAAAAGAAACCGGACGAACCCAAAAAGGGTGCGCCTGCGTGGCAGTCAACATTTGCTGATTTGATGAATCTGCTGCTTTGTTTCTTCGTTTTGCTGTTTTCCATGTCAACGGTAGATGCACAGAAGTTTGAAATGATTGCTGCATCTTTTAACCAGACATTCAGTATTTTTACTGCCGGAGCTTCTGCGATTGGAGACGGTGTTCTTCCGGGTATGGGCGTCAGCCAGCTGAACGAGTTGGATCAGTTTATCAACAGCACCGGTAAAATGAGCGACAGC
This sequence comes from Lachnospiraceae bacterium, assembly GCA_029062885.1. Lineage (GTDB taxonomy): Bacteria > Bacillota > Clostridia > Lachnospirales > Lachnospiraceae > UBA3282. Next base: position 23,168 of record JAIDPH010000377.1, on the reverse strand, counting down.
GACAAGAATCCGGAAAATTTGGAGTCTGCATTGGAATCTGCCAAGGCAGAAATTGAGAAAGCTCAAATGGAAGAAGCGGAAGAACTGGCTGAGAAGATACAGGAAGCTGTAGATGAAAGCAATCTGGACAAGGAAATAGATATTGAATTTACTTCGCAGTATGTACAGCTCACGTTGAAGGGTTCACTGCTTTTTGATTCGGGAAGTGTGCAATTAAAAGATGCAGCGCTGCCGGTTCTTAATCAGGTAGGAGTCATACTGGAACGCTATGCAGACAGCACTATTGAGATAGAGGGACATACAGATAATGTACCTATGTCGGGTGGAAAATATTCCAATAATGATGAACTTAGTTCCGGTCGTGCATTGTCAGTGTTTAACTATCTGCTGCAGACGACAAGCCTTGATCCTGCAATGCTGAAACATTCGGGACGCGGTGAATATATACCGATTGCAGATAACTCTACCCCGGAGGGGAGGACGATGAACAGGCGTGTTGAGATAAAAATATATACTTCGCTTAGTTCATATTGATAATAAAAAGTTTTTAAATTAAATAATATTAATAATAATTTACATTGATTTTTTTTGTCATTTATGGTATTTATTGATAGGAATAAAAAAAGCTACTAATAAAGAGGAGAAAATGATATAATGAAAAAGAATCTGATTTCTATTATTATACTGGCGTTGTTGATAGTGAATATTGTTCTGACGGCAGTAATGATGTTAAGTGTAACCGGCGCTTCCAAAAAAACTGCGGCGTTAGTTGATAATATTGCGACGGCATTGAATTTAGAACTGACGGCACAAACGGACAGCGGAGAAAGGGAAGTCGTACCGATAGAAAATACTGCAACATACAGTATATCCGAAAAGATGACTATTCCGCTTAAGGACAGTGTGGACGAAGAAGGTAATAGAACAAGCCATTTCTGTATGGCGTCAATCAGTTTTTCCATTAATATGAAAAACGATGGATATAAGAAGTTTTCAGAAGATCTTTCTCCTCAGGAAGAAAGAATTAAAGATATGATTAATACTGTATTTGCACAGTATACTCTGGAAGAAGCAAAGGGAAATGAGGAAACTCTTAAAGCAGAGATATTGGAAGGAGTACAGAAAATATATGATTCCGACTTTATTTTTGACGTAGGTTTCGGAAGTATTTTGTACCAATAGCCTGATATTTAAAATATAATAATCCACGAGGAGGTGAATTTTCGTGGGCGAGGTACTTTCTCAAAATGAGATTGATAATTTGCTCGCGGCGTTAAGCAGCGGCGAATTAGATGCGGACCAGATGCAGGATTCCAATGAGAAGCAGGTTAAGAATTATGATTTCAAACGACCTACGAAATTCTCCAAAGAGCATCTCCGTACTTTGGAAATTATTTTTGAACATTATGGAAGATTATTATCTACCAATCTTCCGGTTTATCTAAGAAAAAATGTACAGGTTACTGTAACGAGTTCTGAGACGGTTATTTTCTCGGAATTCAGTAATGCACTTTCCAATCCGCTTATATTGGGCATTGTTAATTTCCAACCACTGGGTGGTACGATTTTAGTAGAACTTGCATCTAATCTCGGATTTGCAATGATAGACAGAATGCTTGGCGGACAGGGAGAACCACTTGAGAAGAACAGGGAATTCTCTGAGATAGAAATGACTATTATAGAGAAAATGATGGTTGTCTGTATGCAGCTTATGCGAGAACCATGGAAGAATGTAGTAGATATAAGTCCTGTTCTGGAACGTATTGAGACGAATTCGCAGTTTGCGCAGATTATAGCACCTAATGATATGATAGCAATCGTCACTCTTAATATAAAGATAGGCGATGTTGAAGGTCTGATGAATGTCTGCCTGCCGTTCTTTACACTTGAGAGCGTAATGGATAAATTGAATACCAAATTCTGGTATGCAAATATGCAGGAGCAGGATGATGAGGAGTATAATGATTTCATTGAAGCTATGATCAGAAGAGTGGATATACCGGTAAAAGCTGTACTTGGAAAGAGTAAAATATCATTAAATGATTTTGTTAATTTACAGCTTGGAGATATCATAAGACTGGACTCTGATGTTAACGGCGACTTGAATATATATGTTGGTAATATTAAGAAATTCACTGCACTGCCCGGTACTAATAAGGACAGATATGCAGTCAGAGTAACATCTGTATTTAGAGAGGAGGAAGTATAGAGGCATGGACGGAATGTTATCACAGGATGAAATAAATGCGCTTCTTAACGGCGGTGCTGACAATGATAGTAGCAGTTCATCGTCTGACGAAGCATCATCAGGCAGTGCAGATATAGATAATAGCCTTTTGAGCGATATTGAAAAAGATGCCGTTGGTGAAGTTGCCAATATCAGCATGGGCTCCTCGGCAACAACATTATTTTCACTCGTCAATAGAAAAGTAAATATTACGACGCCTGTCGTAACCTTATCGAATTGGGAAAATGTACTGTCTGAATATGAAAGACCCTGTGTATTTATTCAAATCAAATATACGGTAGGTCTTGATGGTTCAAACATCTTGATTTTGAAAGAACATGATGTTAAAGTTATTACAGACCTGATGATGGGAGGAGATGGCAGCAATACTGACGGAGAACTGGGGGAATTGCACTTAAGCGCAATTTCAGAAGCGATGAACCAGATGATGGGTTCTGCAGCTACTTCGCTTTCTACGATGCTTGGTAAGATGATTGATATCAGTCCCCCGGAAGCCAGCCTGGTTGATTTAACAGAGTTTAAATCGGGTGGAGAAATCGCTCCGTTCCTAGCGGGAACTTTTGTAAAAATCGCTTTCCATATGCAGATTGATGAACTGGTAGATTCTACAATCATGCAGTTGTATCCGATAGATTTTGCTAAGGATTTGTGTGATACGTTCTTAGCTTCGCAGATGGGAGGAGGAGAACCTGCTCCGGATCCAACGCCTGCACCAGCTCCGACACCTGCTCCTGCACCGGCAGCTCCGCAGATGGATATGAGCCAGCAGATGGGGGCACCTCAGATGCAGATGCCGCAGATGGATATGAGTCAGATGCAGATGGGAATGGGAATGCCGCAGATGCAAATGATGCCACAGATGCAGATGATGCCGCAGATGCAGATGCCGCAGATGCCGCCTAACATGAATATACAACCGGCACAGTTCCAGAATTTTGCCGGTGGATTCAATCCGATGCAGCCACAGGAAAACATCGATTTAATCAAGGATGTGCCGTTAGAGGTTACTGTAGAGCTCGGAAGAACGGCAAAATCCATTTCAGATATCTTGGATTTTGCACCCGGTACTATTATTGAACTTGATAAGATTGCCGGTGAGCCTATTGATGTACTTGTTAACGGTAAGTTTGTAGCCAAAGGCGAGGTTGTAGTAATCGAAGAGAGTTTTGGTGTCAGAGTAACTGAAATTATTAAATAATAAAGGCACAAATGTGGACTTTATATTGAATAAATTTAAATATTATTAAAAATAATATGTAATAGGAGAAGATGATATGGCAAAAAATATTTTAGTATGTGATGATGCAGCTTTCATGCGTATGATGATCAAGGATATCCTGACCAAGAACGGATATAACGTTGCCGGAGAAGCTGAAAACGGTGCAAAGGCTGTTGAGAAGTACAATGAACTCAAGCCGGATCTTGTACTGATGGATATCACTATGCCGGAGATGGATGGTATTCAGGCACTGAAGAAGATTAAAGAGTCTGATCCGAGTGCTACTGTAATTATGTGTTCTGCTATGGGTCAGCAGGCTATGGTTATTGAATCTATTCAGTCCGGAGCCAAAGATTTCATCGTTAAACCTTTTCAGGCTGATCGTGTATTAGAGGCAGTCAAGAAAGTAGTTGGTTAAATGCTGTTAACTGCTTCAAATAATGTAGATTCTTACTTACAGTTTATGACTGTGCTTATTATATTTGTATTTGTATTGGTGGTTACCTATTGGACTACTAAGTGGATTGCAGGATACCAGAAGGGTCAGCTGCGCAATACAAATATGGAATTGATTGAAGCAATTCGTCTGACAAATAATAAGTATATTCAGATTATTCGTGTTGGGCAGAAATATTTGGCAGTAGCAATCTGCAAAGATTCTGTTACAATGTTAACAGAGATATCTGAAGACCAGCTTATATTATCGGACGGTGGAGAAGGCATGGAACGATTCAGTTTCAAAGAATTGTTGGAAAAGGTACAGAAGAAAAATTTTTCAGGAAAAGAAGATGACCGAAATGAGAATGAGTAGGCGATAATGATGAAGAAGAAGTTTACAAGCCTGCTGTTTCTTGCAGGTATATTGTTTATTATATTTTTTATTAATGGAAAAAACGTTGCATATGCAACAAACAGTTCTGAAGTGAATAGGCATCTGACAGGTTCAACGGAAGAAAGAACGAATCTGGAAGAGCCGGGTTCCTCTGAAAATGCAGAAGACTTGCAGGAATTGAATATTGCGAATACGGTGACGGTTACATATAACAATGGTAATGGTACTCTGAATGGCGCTTTAAGAATTTTGATTATCCTTACCCTGATTGCTATTGCACCGTCATTGATTGTTATGTTAACCTCGTTTACCAGAATTATTATTGTTCTGCATTTTACGAGGGCCGCACTTAACACACAGACGGCGCCACCTAATAATGTTCTGATTGGACTGGCGCTTTTTTTGACATTTTTTATCATGCAGCCGACGATAGCAAGTATTTATACGGACGCAATTGTGCCGTTCGAGGCGGGAGAGCTTGAACAGGAAGAAGCGATAGAGGCGGCAATCAAACCATTACGGGATTTCATGTATCCGCATACCCAGAAGAAGGATGTCGGTATGTTCATGGAAATCAGCCGTACGGAATGGACAGGCGAACTTGACGATATTCCTATAAGCGTACTTATTCCGAGTTTTATTGTAAGTGAACTTAGAACTGCGTTTATTATAGGATTTCTAATATATATTCCATTTATTGTGATAGATATGGTTGTGGCATCTACTCTTATGGCAATGGGTATGATGATGCTGCCGCCGACTACTATATCCATGCCGTTCAAGATTTTGTTGTTCGTTTTGGCGGATGGCTGGAATCTTATTATAGGAAATCTGGTAAGAACGTTTTATTAGCGGGTATGTTAAGAAGGGAGGATTAATATGTCAATAGATGATGTGACTTCGATTGCTTCGGATTGTCTGTTCACGATTATTAAGACCGCGGCGCCGGTACTTCTTATTTCACTATGTGTTGGTCTTATGGTAAGTATTTTTCAGACGGTTACATCGATTCAGGAACAGACGCTTACGTTTGTGCCAAAAGTGCTTGCTATATTTATTACTTTGATGATATTAGGGCACTGGATGCTAAATAATATGGTTGAATATATGCAAAGCTTGTGGGAGAGCTTTAGCTTATATATAAGGTAGCGTTATGATAGATGTTACTTTCAGTTATGCGGATTTGGAGTTTTTTCTGCTGATAGTGGTGCGTGTGACATGCTTTATTTTTGCTTCACCGTTTTTCAGCATGAATAATACGCCGCGGAGAGTGAAGATAGGACTAGGACTTTTTACCTCATATCTGTTATTTGTTTATATTGATCATACTCCTGTGGTCTATAATACTTTATTGGAATATGCTGTTATAGTAATGAAAGAAGCAATAGTGGGTATTTTGATTGGCTGGGGGGCGCAACTCTGTATGACGGTTGCAGCATTTGCAGGAAGTATTGCGGATATGGAAGTCGGTCTGACCATGGTATCTTTGATGGATCCTGCAACCAGGGAGACTGCTACATTCAGTGGAGTGCTTTATCAATATATGTTTTCACTGATGTTGATTATTACGGGGATGTACAGGTATCTGTTTGGTGCACTTATTGATACTTTTACGCTGATTCCGATAAGCGGCGCAGTTTTCCATACGGAATCGCTGGTTGAGACTGTCATAAATTTTATGAGTGACTATATTATCATTGGTTTAAGGATTTGTCTGCCGGTATTTTGTGTAATGTTGCTGCTTAACTGTGTTTTGGGAATACTTGCCAAAGTGGCTCCGCAGATGAACATGTTTGTAGTAGGTCTTCAGCTAAAGGTTCTTACCGGACTCACAATCATGTATTTTACGGTCAGGATGCTCCCCGGAGCGGCGGATTTCATATTCAGGGAGATGAAGGTAGTTGTTGAAGCCTTCGTTAAAGGAATGATATGATATGATTTTAGAATATAACCTGCAGTTTTTTGCAAAAGATGGTCCGGGCGGTGAGAAAACCGAGGAACCTACTTCCAAGAAGCTAAATGATGCCAGAAAAGAAGGACAGGTAGCCAAAAGTAAGGAAGTGACAAATGCATTTGCACTACTTGCGCTTTTTCTGGTTTTGAAATTCTGGGTAGGCCATATGGGAGAGGTCTTTGTCGGTTTATTTAATAATATATATACGCAGATACCGGAATATATCAAGTTGTATGATGGATATTTGCAGAGTATTACCTTTCGTGCGCTTTTTTTACGAGCGCTGTATGCGATATTTACTGTTATTGCACCTATATTGCTTATAGGTTTTCTGGTTGCTTTTTTAACGAATCTGCTTCAGGTAAAATGGAAGCCTACCACTAAACCGATGAAGCCAAAGTTTAGTAAGCTAAATCCGGTAAGCGGTGTAAAGAGGATTTTTTCCGTCAATTCCTTAGTGGAATTGGTTAAATCAATAGCCAAAATATTGATTATTGTATATGCGGTCTATACTTATCTTAAGAAGAATGCACCAAGTATTTTCCTTATGTATGATATAGGATTATACCAGGCGATTGCACTAATTGGAGAACTGGTCATTGGACTGGGATTCCGTGTTGCTCTTTATTACTTCTTTATTGCGGCTGCTGATTTTATTTATCAGAAGTTCAAATTCAAGAATGACATGAAGATGACCAAGCAGGAAGTAAAAGATGAATTCAAGGATCAGGAAGGTGATCCGCAGATTAAGGGCAAACAGAAACAGCGTATGATGGAAGCTTCCAGAAGACGTATGATGCAGAGGCTGCCTGAAGCAGATGTAGTCATTACTAACCCGACACATTATGCAGTTGCCATTAAATATGATCCTGAACTTTACGATGCGCCTTATGTACTTGCTAAAGGTGCGGATTATCTGGCACAGAAAATCAAGGATACCGCTAAGGAGAATCATATTGAAATAGTAGAAAATAAACCGCTTGCCAGAATGCTGTATGCAAATGTAGAGGTTGGCGGTATAGTACCGCCGGAGTTATATCAGGCGGTGGCGGAAGTACTTGCGTTTGTATATCACTTGCAAGGCAAAGTTTAAAAATCTTCGATTTTTAAACTGCAAATTTGTGTAAACACAAATTCGCGGATAGTGAATTGAGAAAGGAGGAGAAGATATGCAGGGGTTGAAAAAGGCGGACTTGGGTGTAGTTTTTTATGTATTGTCAGCGTTTATCATGTTGATTGTTCCGATTTCGTCAGGTCTTCTGGATGTATTGCTGGCATGTAATATGGCAGTGGCTTTTTCTGTCATGTTCAGTTGTATGTTTGCCAATGAAGTACTTAAAATGTCATTTTATCCTACAATTCTGCTGTTCACTACAATATTCAGAATTGCTCTTAACGTATCTTCTACCAGACTGATTCTGACTAAAGGCGATGCGGGAAATGTCGTTGCGACATTCGGACAGTATGTGGGCGGCGGCGACCTTGTTATAGGTATTATCGTATTTATCATTTTGATTATCGTGCAGTTCATGATCATAAATAAAGGTTCCGAGCGTGTTGCTGAAGTAACGGCTAGATTTACACTGGACGCTATGCCCGGTAAGCAGATGGCAATCGACGCGGACTTGAATACAGGCGCCATTACGGATGCAGAGGCGGCGGAACGTCGTCAGAAGATTCAGGACGAAGCAAGCTTCTTCGGTTCTATGGATGGTGCCGTAAAGTATGTAAAAGGAGATGCGACTGCGGGTCTGTTCATTACTGCGGTCAATATAGTCGGCGGTATCCTGATGGGTATGTTCAGGCAGAACATGGAATTGATGGATGCGGTCAATAAATATACGATTCTGACTATTGGTGACGGTCTGGTAAGTCAGATTCCTTCCCTGCTTATTTCTCTTTCAACAGGTATTCTTGTTACCAAAGGCTCGAAGGAGGCGGATTTTGGTACTGTACTCTTAAGTCAGTTATTCGGTTTGCCCAAGGCGATGTATCTTGTTGGAATTGTACTGGCTTTCCTGGGTATCGTGACGCCTCTTAATCCGATTATTTTCGTAGGACTGGGCATATGCTTTATAGTGGTAGGAAGAATCATTGCAGGTACTATTGAAACCGCTGAGATAGAAAAAGAAGTGGATACTGAGGAAGCAGCGGCAGAGGAGATCAGGCAGCCTGAAAATGTGACTTCACTGTTGCAGGTTGACCCGATAGAGTTAGAGTTTGGTTATGGTATTATTCCTTTGGCAGACGTCAATCAGGGCGGAGATTTGCTTGATCGTGTCGTAATGATACGTAGGCAGATTGCCTTGGAACTTGGAACTGTCGTGCCGATTATACGTCTTCGTGATAACATACAGCTTAACCCAAATCAATATATTATTAAGATTAAGGGTGTTCAGGTCAGTGAAGGAGAGATTCTTTTCGACCATTATATGGCGATGAATCCTGGATATGTAGAGGAAGAGATTACAGGTATTCCAACATTTGAGCCTTCATTCCATCTGCCTGCTATATGGATTACGGAAGGGCAGAGAGAACGTGCGGAGAGTATGGGATATACGGTTGTTGACCCGCCTTCAATCATTGCCACTCACCTGACTGAAATTATCAGGCAGTATATTGCAGAACTGCTTACCAGACAGGATGTACAGCATCTTGTTGATAACCTGAAAGAGACCAATCCTTCGCTTGTGGAAGAACTGGTACCGAAGCTGCTTGGACTTGGTGAGATACAGAAAGTATTGCAGAATCTGCTTGGTGAGGGTATTTCCATCAGGGATCTGCTTTCGATATTTGAGACATTGGCGGATTATGCCGCTACTACAAGAGATACTGATATTTTGACGGAATATGTCAGACAGAGTCTTAAAAGGGCTATTTCCAATAAATTTTTCCCTGCAAACGAGACTACCAGTGTGGTAACGCTTGATCCAAAGGTAGAGCAGGAAATCATGGGAAGCGTGAAACAGACGGAGCAGGGTGCATATCTGACTCTTGATCCTGCCAAGACTAAGGCAATCATGGATTCTGTTACGGTTGAGACCAAGAAACTGGAAGATGTGGGCAAGATGCCTATAGTTATAACTTCGCCGATTGTGCGGGCATATTTTAAGAAATTGACGGAAGATTATTTTAAGGACTTAGTGGTTGTATCTTATAATGAGGTAGAATCAAATATTGAATTACAGTCTGTTGGGATGGTGACAGCATAATGATAATTAAGAAGTTTACAGGGAAAACAGAAGCTGAAGCAACTGAAAACGCTAAGAAGGAACTGGGCGCAAATGTCGTTGTAATGAATGTGAAAAATGTCAAAAGAAAGGGTCTTTTTGACTTTTTAAGGGCGCCGCTTGTGGAGGTTACGGTTGCGTTAGAAGAGGAGAGCCGCAATGATGATGCGATTTCCGCGGATGTGAAGGCGGCAGTTTCCGCTATTAATAATGTTGTTTCCAATATGACCCCCAGCTTGTCCGTTATGAACAATTCTCAGGCAAAGCAGAAAACTGTTTCTCCTGATATAATTATGGATGAAGTTCCTGACAGAACAGATAAAAAAGAAAATAACGTAATAGAAGAAAAACTGGACAGCCTGCAGTCTTTATTAGAGCAGCAGTTGCAGAAACCGGAAGAAGAGAAAAAAGAAGAAGAGAAAGAAGTCAGCGAAACGGACAGATTCATGAAACTTCTTCATGCAACGATGCTTGAAAATGAGGTTGACGAGCAATATGCAAGCCAGATAATTGAAGAAATAGAAAAGATTAATAAGCCCAATACTCCCTTTGATTTTGCACTGGCGAACACTTATCAGAAGATGATCTTAAAATTCGGGAAACCATCTGTTATTATGCCTTCTGAAAAAGGAGTGAAAGTAATCTTCTTCGTAGGTCCTACCGGTGTAGGTAAGACGACCACGATTGCGAAGATTGCTTCCAAGTTTCAGGTTGAAGATAAGAAAAGAGTGGCCCTGCTAACGGCGGACACTTATAGGATTGCTGCAGCAGAGCAGCTTCGGACATACGCAAATATTCTGGAGGTGCCGTTCCGCGTTGTTTATGCGGTGGAGGAAGTAGAGCATGCGCTTACTGATTTTAAGGGATATGATTATATCCTGGTGGATACGGCGGGACATTCTTATCAGAATGCGATGCAGAAGGAGAACATGAGCAAATTCATTCACTCGGTTGATGATAAGGTTGAGAAGGAAGTTTATCTTGTGCTAAGCGCTACTACTAAATATAAGGATTTAATAAGTATTGCCGATTCGTATAAGGAAATGACGGACTATAAGCTGATTTTTACCAAGTTAGATGAGACAACGAGCTTGGGAAATCTGTTGAATTTGAAATTGTATACGGGTGCATCTCTTTCTTATGTGACATATGGACAGAATGTACCGGATGATATTGAGTGTTTTAATCCACAGAAAACGGTAAAAAGTCTGCTTGGCGGAAAGAAATGAGCAGAGCGGGGAAGGAGTAAAGATAAAGAATGGATCAGGCTGAACAATTAAGAAATATAATAAAAGCGAGCAGCCAGCCCCAGAGGCCCTTGGCAAGAGTCATTACCGTTACAAGTGGGAAGGGCGGCGTCGGCAAATCAAATATGGCAATCAATCTTGCTGTACAGTTTAAAAAGATGGGACAGCGTGTAATTATACTTGATGCGGATTTCGGACTTGCCAATATAGAAATTATGTTTGGTGCAGTTCCTGAACATAATCTGTACGATTTAATCTATCAGGGAAAGAATATCAGTGAGATCATTACATGGGGACCTATGGACGTAGGCTTTATATCCGGAGGCTCAGGAATTGCAGGAATGTCTAATTTAAGTAAGGATTATCTGACTTATATTATCAGGAATCTATCTGAACTTGATAATATGGCGGATGTTATTATAGTAGATACGGGAGCGGGTATTTCCGATGCTGTGTTGGAATTTCTGGTGGCAAGCGGTGAAATCCTGCTCGTGACTACGCCGGAGCCGACGTCCATTACGGATTCGTATTCTTTGCTTAAGGCGTTGAACAGACATCCGAGATATTCCCGGGATGCTTCACAGATTAAGGTAATTGCCAATAAAGTGCAGAATGGTGATGAGGGAAAGGACCTTTTTGAAAAGCTGAATTCTGTCGTCACGAGATATTTGAAGATTCCGATTACCTATCTGGGCATGGTACCACAGGATGCGCAGCTTTCCAAGGCGGTAATGCAGCAGATGCCGGTATCGATTCAGAATCCGGATTCAAAGTCTGCACAGGCATATGAGCTTATAGCTGCCAAACTGATGAACAAAGAGATGAATAAGACTTTAACTAAACGTGGAATGGCGGCATTCTTTTCGCATATTATATCCAAAAGATAGAATGACTTTAAAAGCTGATGAGAAGGAGATGTGATTATTGATATGGAAATCATACTTTCAAAATATATATCACCTGGTAACAAAATTCAATTACAGAAAATAGTCAGAATGAAAGAGGAGAATACAGAGCGTAAGGTTTATGACAGTCAGGTAATTGATATCGTTTCCGATGACAGGATTGAGGTTTCGATGCCGTTTGTCAAGTCTAAGCTGGTATTATTACCGGTTGATGGAGAGTATAATGTGTTTTTCTATACACAGGGCGGGTTATATCAGTGTTCTGCAAGAGTTGCGGATAGATATAGGAATAACAATGTTTTTTCTGTATTGCTCGACCTTACCAGCAATTTAAGAAAGTACCAGAGAAGGGAGTTTTACAGATTCAGCTGCGCTCTGGAAATGAATTCCCGAACGTTAGAGGAAAAAGAAATACAGGCGGTTGAAAGTAATGCCAACCTGCTGGTTCCGGAGCTGCCATTACAAAGAAGCGTTATAGTAGATATAAGCGGGGGAGGACTGCGTTTTGTATCGGACTATTCATATGAAATCGGCAGTATGATTCTTTGTAAATACGATTTATGGATATCAGGAGAGAGTAAAAACTTCAACTTGATCGGAAAAGTGCTTGACGTCAAAGAGGTTGAAAACAGACCCGGTACATTTGAGCATCGTGTACAATATGTAAATATGAATAAAGATAACAGAGAGGAAATCGTTAAGTATATATTTGATGCGGAACGAAAATCTATACAGAAGCAGAGAAATATGGAGGATGATTTTTAGCAGCGCAAACCCGTAAACATGGAAGGGAGCATGAAAATATGAAAAATATATTGATAGTTGACGACTCTGCACTTATGAGAAGGGCATTGTGTGATATAATTAACAGCGATGAAAGATTTCATGTACAAGATAGGGCGTTCAATGGTATAGAAGCTCTGGAACTGCTTAGTGTTAAAAAGTATGATGCAGTGGTTCTGGATATAAATATGCCGCGTATGGGAGGTCTGGAACTACTCAAGGAACTTCAATCGCTTAGGATTCCGGCGAAAGTTCTGCTTGTAAGTTCCGATGCGGATCGTAGCGCTAAGATAGTATTTGACGCACTCGAACTGGGAGCATTGGATTTCGTTCAAAAGCCCGGTAATGCATTAGACTGCAGATTAGAAGATTTTAAAAGAAACCTTTTAAGCGCGCTGGAGGTTGTAGCAGAGGTAAGACCAAAGGAAGCCTTGAAGCCACAGGAAACACAGCAGCCGAAGGAAGCCTTGAAGCCGAAGGAAATACCACAGCCGAAAGAGGTCTTGAAGCCGAAGGAAATACCGCAGCCGAAGGCAGCGGATAAACCGCAGGAAAGACTACAGCCGAGAATTCACAGACCGGATAAATATCCTTCCAGTCAGGGAAATAAGATGGTAGCCATAGCAAGTTCTACGGGAGGTCCTAAAGCGCTGCAGGCAGTAATTCCGTATTTACCCGGGAATCTGAACGCTCCTGTTGTAATTGTACAGCATATGCCGGTAGGTTTTACTGCATCATTAGCGGAGCGGCTGGATCACATGAGTGAAATCAGTGTGAAAGAAGCGGCTGAAGGCGATGTGTTGAAATCGGGAGTTGTATATATTGCAAAAGGCGGAAAGCATCTGAATGTAGTGACGAAGTCAGGCAAGTCCGTAATCCATTATACGGATGAGCCATACAGAGAGGGTGTGAAGCCTTGTGCCAATTATATGTATGAATCTTTGTGCGACAGTGAATATGACCAGATTGTGTGTGTTGTCATGACTGGTATGGGCGCTGACGGTACAAAGGGAATCAAGCAACTGAATGAAAAAAAGAAACTGTATATTGTTGCGCAGGAAGCAAGTACATGTGCGGTTTATGGAATGCCAAGGAGTATCGTGGAATCCGGACTGACTGATAAGATTGCACCTCTTGGACAGCTTGCGCAGGAGATTATAATGAACGTGGGGGTAAAGTAAGATGGATGTAAGCCAATACTTAGAAATTTTCCTTGATGAGACAAATGAACATTTGCAGAATCTGAATACGCAGATTCTCTCATTGGAGCAGGAACCGGACAACATGGATACGATTAATGAAATTTTCCGTGCTGCACATTCTTTAAAAGGAATGGCGGGTACCATGGGATATAAGAGAATGCAGAATCTGACCCATGATATGGAAAATGTATTTTCCGAAGTACGTAATGGAAATATCACAGTCAAAGCCAATATGATTGATATCCTGTTCCAATGTCTTGATGCATTGGAGGAGTATAATACCAATATCAGGGAAAGCGCTGATGAAGGTACAAATGATAATGAGCCGCTTATTAAGCAGCTCAATGAAATATTGAACGGAGGAAACAGCGCGGCGGAAGATACTAAACAGGCTGAAGCAAAAGCTGATGAAGCGAAGGAAACAGCGGCGGACACTGCTGTGGCAGATTCTGATGCAAAATGGCAGCAGCTCAAATTAGGTGAATCCGAAACTGTAGCGCTTACGGATGCGTTGACAAGGGGCAGTAAGGTATATGGCTTTACCGTAAAGGTACAGGAGTCCTGTATCTTAAAGGCAGCCAGGGCTTTCCTTGTTTTCAAGGCGATTGAGGAAAATGGTGAAATCATTTTTTCCGATCCTACTACGCAGGACATTGAGGATGAGAAATTTGATTTGGATTTCAGCATGATTGTGATTTCAGACAGTCCGCTTGAAAAATTACTTGAGGATGCAAGGAGCGTATCTGAAATTGAAGATGTTACGGGCGGTGTATATAATTTTGATAAGGCGCCTGCTTTAAGTGAAAGCGGTGACGAGGCTGTTAAAGAGAAACCTGCCGAAGAAACAACGGAGACGAAAACAGCAAAATCCGAAACCGAAAAAGCTGAACCTGCAAAATCTGAGTCAGAAACAACCGCACCTGCTAAAACTGAAACGCAGCCGGCTAAGGCTCCTGCAGCAGCAAAAACAGAACAGAATTCTAATAAGAATGATAAGAAGCAGGCACCCGGCAAGCCTGTTGTTAACAGAACTGTCAGAGTTGATATTGAGAAGCTTGATACTCTGATGAATCTGGTGAGCGAGCTTATTATTGCGAAGAACTCTCTCGTATCGGCATCCACTTCATCGGAAGGCAGTACGAATACGGAAGTGAATGACCAGATTGAATATCTGGAGAGTGTTACAACTTCATTGCACGAGTCTGTTATGAAGGTAAGAATGGTTCCTATTGAGAGCGTAGTAACCAAATTCCCCAGAATGATCCGTGATTTGTCCAAGAAGCTGGATAAGAAAATGGAACTGTATATGACAGGTGAGGAAACAGAGCTTGACCGTACTGTAGTAGATGAAATCGGTGATCCTCTGATGCATTTGCTTCGTAATTCAGCAGACCATGGTCTTGAATCGGCGGAATTACGTAAGGAAAGAGGAAAGCCGGAGGTAGGCTCAATCTTCCTGGATGCATATCAGGACGGAAATAACGTTGTCATAGAGGTAAGGGATGACGGTAACGGTATTGATACAGCGGCGGTTCGTGATAAAGGTATAGAGCGTGGTGTTATTACACCTGAGCAGGCCGAGAATATGACTGAAAAGGAAATCATTGATTTACTTTTCAATGCAGGTTTTTCAACTGCCAAGACAGTATCCGATGTTTCGGGAAGAGGTGTCGGTCTGGATGTTGTAAAATCTAAGATTGAG
This sequence comes from Lachnospiraceae bacterium, assembly GCA_029062885.1. GTDB lineage: Bacteria > Bacillota > Clostridia > Lachnospirales > Lachnospiraceae > UBA3282. Next base: position 7,846 of record JAIDPH010000377.1, on the reverse strand, counting down.
TCATTAAGCGGTGAAGTAGAAGTTAAGAGTAAGCTGGGAGAGGGAAGTACCTGGACGATAAGACTGCCTCTGACTCTTGCTATCATACAGGCGCTTATGGTTATCGTTGGAAATGAGAAGTATGCAATTTCCCTTGATTCAATACAGACGATTGAAGATATTGAACCGGGAGACGTCAAACTGGTACAGAATAATGAAGTTATCCATTTAAGAGGTGTTGTAATTCCGCTTATTCGTCTGAGTGATGTTTTGGATATTGCAAGCAGCAAAGACCCTATGGATAATCTGACCGTCGTAATCGTAAAGAAGGGCGATAAATTGGCAGGACTGGTTGTTGATGAATTGATTGGCCAGCAGGAAATTGTTATCAAATCAATGGGTAAATATATCAGCAAATGTAAGATAATCAGCGGAGCAACGATTCTTGGTGACGGTGAAGTTGCATTAATATTGGATGCAAACGCATTGATTTAGGCGCAAGGAGGAAAGTAGAATGGAAAGATTAAAAACGACCGGCGAAGCAATTCAGTTTATCGTAATTAAGCTGGGAAATGAACAATACGGCATTAATATTAAATATGTTGATAACATTTTAAGAATGCAGCATATAACCAGAGTGCCTAAGGTGGATCCTTATCTGAAAGGCGTTATCAATCTGCGTGGTGAGGTTGTTCCTGTTATGAGCGTCCGGACTAAAATGGGGTTGGAAGAAGATGTTGCCACCAAATCCAGCAGAATTATTATTATTAAAATGGAACAGCATGGATACATAGGGATTATAGTGGATGAAGTAAAGGAAGTAGTTACATTAGATATGGAGCAGATTGAGAAGGTATCTTATGATTCCAAAGATGATAAGAGCAACTTTATCTCAGGAGTAGGTAAGTGTGAAAGCGGACTCATCTCACTTTTGGATTTGAGTTTGGTGGTGCCGGAGAATTCATAGGAGGATAATGTCTAGTGAGTGAAATGAATTTTGATGAAATGACCAATGAGCATTTTGATATATTGCGTGAAATTGGTAATATTGGAGCCGGCAATGCTACTACGGCACTCGCACAGATGCTGCAGTGCAAGGTTGATATGGCGGTGCCGCAGATTAATCTGCTGGAATTTAAAGATATAGGCGCTGCTATGGGCGGCGAGGAACTGATTATGGCAGGTATCTATCTGGGCGTTGAGGGTGACATTACCGGAAGCATTATGTTCCTTGTTGAGAAAGAGTCTGCAAGACATTTGGTGTCTAAACTTATGGGAATGACGCTTGAAGGTGATGAATTTTCTGAGATGGAGTTATCCGCACTTAAAGAAGTGGGAAACATTATTACGGGAGCTTACCTGAATTCGCTTTCATCTTTGACGAATCTGAAGATTTTCCCGTCTATTCCGGATTTGACTGTGGATATGGCGGGGGCTATCTTAAGCGTTCCGGCAATTGAGTTTGGTGCGCTGGGAGATAGGATTTTGTTGATTCAGACAAAGTTTTTTGACGATGTATCAATAGACGGATATTTTATTCTTATTCCGGATATGCCTTCGTATGGAAAAATTTTGTCAGCGCTGGGTATGTGAAATTAATTATACTTATAGTGAAGGTGGGAGATTCAGGATATGGCTGAAATTATTAAGGTCGGCATGGCTGATTTAAATATATGTGTTAGCCCCAATGGTATTACAACTCTGGGCCTTGGTTCGTGCGTAGGAATTGCGCTGCGTGATCCTATTACGAAAATCGGAGGATTGGCGCATATCATGCTTCCGGATAGTACATCAATCAGAAATAATACAAACATCCCGAAATTTGCCGACACCGGAATTGAGGAACTGGTAAAAAGGGTGGTGGCAAAAGGCGCTAACAGAACCCGGCTGGTTGCAAAGATTGCAGGCGGTGCGCAGATGTTTTCTTTTCAAGGTGGTAATTCAGAGGCTACGCGCGTAGGTGAGAGAAATGTAGAAGCGGTTAAGAAAAAACTTTCGGAGCTGCGTATACCGATTCTGGCAGAAGATACAGGTAAGAATTTTGGAAGAACTGTTATTTTCTATCCGGAGAGCGGAGATTTTGTTATTCGGGCAGTAGGAAAACCTGAGAGAATTATATAAGTTCATTATTTTGTACGGCGGAAGGTAAAAAATGGACACTGAAAAAGAAAATCAAAATGACAGTCAAAATGACAGTCAAAATGACAAGCAAAATGAAAATCAAAAGTTTATTACAGAAGTTGAGGAGATTATAGACCCTGAAAAAAAGAAGATTCGCGAAGAGCGAGAGAAGGAAGCACTGAAAAGAGCTAAGAGAAGAAAGGTGATTCCTCCTTTTATAATGCTCTCTGCAGGAGCTATTGTCAGTATTGTCATGTTTGTATTGCGTTATCAATTGAAAGACATGCTGATAATCTTGTTGTGTGTGCTTGTTGTTTTTTATATTGCAGGTGAATTGATAAAGTGGATGTTTGACCGCTTTGAGGCGCAGATTGAAGAAGCGCGACTGGAAGAGGGAGAGGTAATCGAGAAAGAACCGGATTCGACTGCTGATACCGGCAAGCGTAAGGAATTAGCTGAACAGATTGAAAAGACAGCAGAAGAAGGCGAATGAAAAAATTCTTTAAGTAAGGTTTAATTCATGGCAATGGGGAGCATAATTTCTATCGGTTAAGTCAATGTAAAGTGGAGGAACGCACATGGATGAAACAGGCAGAAAAAAACTCTGGGAGGAATATGGAAAGACGAAATCTCCTGAGGTGAGGGAAAAAATCATATTAGAGTATGCTCCGCTTGTAAAACTGGTAGCAGGACGGCTTAGTATGTACCTTGGCTATAATGTGGAGTATGAAGATCTGGTAAGCTATGGTATTTTCGGATTGATTGATGCAATCGATAAATTTGACGCGCTTAAGGACGTCAAATTTGAAACATATGCAAGCCTGCGTATCAGAGGTGCTATTTTGGACCAGATACGTAAGATGGACTGGATTCCCAGAACTATTAGACAGAAACAGAAAAGAATAGATCAGGCAATCAGGGAAATTGAAACAAAGTACGGAAGAAGCGCTACAGATGAAGAGATAGCGGAAAATCTGGGAATTACTAATGAAGACTACCTTGACTGGCAGTCTCAGATGAAGGTAACAAACGTTGTTTCATTGAATGAGTTCATGGAGCAGGGAGGAAGCGATATTCCGAATAACAGCGCTGGTGGATATAACAGCAGCGCTCAATTTGATGGACCTGAGGAAGTCATTGAAAAGGAAGAATTGAAAAGAATTCTGGCAGAAGCGCTTGAGCTTCTGACTGAGAAAGAGCAGAAAGTTATTGTTCTGTATTATTATGAAGACTTGACGTTGAAAGAAATAAGCAGCATTTTGGAGGTATCGGAATCCAGAATTTCACAACTGCATACAAGAGCTTTGCAGAAGATGAAAGTGAAGCTTGGAAATTATATGGGAATATTAACAGACAGAACATAGTGAAAGACAGATGAGGTAAAGTGTGAACGGATATTTTAGATTGATTCATGAAGAAGGTAAGACCGGTATTAAATTGATTCCTCCTACAGAGGGAGGAGAGCCTGTTTTAGTAAATGATGTGGTTGAGTATTTGGCGCTCAAAGACATTATTTATGATAAAAATGCTTTATATAAGGCAATAGAAGCGTCGGCAGAGAAAGAGACCGTTTTTCTGCTGGAAAAGCGCACGACAATGAAGGAGCGTGAATGCTATAAATTTACGGTAACACCTGATAATATGCAGGCGTATGCCAGATTTTATGCGCCCTCTATCGGCGGCGAAGAAATGACTGCTGCTGAGTTTATTAATGATTTGGAGATTAAAGGAATCCGGCATGGAATATTAAAGGAGAAAATAGAAGAGTGTTTTGCAACGAAGCGTGAATATTGTAAGGATATTTTGGTCGCGCAGGGAACCGAGCCTGTACATGGGACGGATGCCCGTATCGAATACTATTTTAATACTGATAAAAAGGCGAAGCCGACTTTAAAAGAAGACGGAAGCGTGGATTTCTTCCAGCTTAATCTGGTCAATCACTGCGATAAAGGTGATGTGCTGGCTAAGCTGTTCCCGGAAACTGCGGGCGAATATGGGATGAAGATTACCGGAGAGCGTGTTAAGCCGCGAGATGTAAAAAAGGCGGTTTTAAAATACGGAAATAATATAGAAATATCTGAAGATAAGACCACATTGACTTCATTAGTCAACGGACATGTGGAACTGGTAGAAGGCAATGTTTTTGTCTCCGATGTACTTATCGTGGAAAATGTAGATAATTCAACCGGAAATATAGATTATGAAGGAAGCGTGCAAGTCAATGGGAATGTATGCACGAACTTTGAGGTAAAAGCAAAGGGAGATATCGTAGTAAATGGAGTGGTAGAAGGAGCATATCTTGAAGCTGGCGGAAACATTATTATTGCAAGGGGTATGAACGGAATGGCGAGAGGCGTTCTCAAAGCCGGAGGCAACATCATAGCTAAGTTTCTGGAAAATGTGAAGGCTGACGCAGACGGATATATTGCATCTGAATCGATTCTTCACAGTACGATTATGGCAGGAACTGAAGTGAATGTTGACGGAAGGAAGGGCTTTATCACAGGAGGTAAAGCCAGTGCGGTGAGTTGCATAAACGTCAAGACTCTAGGTTCTTCCATGGGTGCCGATACAACGGTAGAGGTAGGTAATGACCCGCGTCTGGCAATTAGGCTTCAGGAACTGCAGAAGCAGATTGAAGAAGAGAATAAATCCATACAATCCATCCAACAGATTTTGATTTCAACCAAGCAGAAAATCGCAAAAGGGGTAAAACTTACTCCGGAGCAGCTTCAATATCTGCAGACGTTAGCATCTGCTAATCAGCAGAAAGCGGCGATAGTTCAGCAATGCTCACAGGAAGCTGAAGCATTGCAGGGTCAGATGAAAGGAAAAGAGGGAGCTTGTATTATAGTTCGGGATACGGTCTATCCCGGAACAAGAATCTGCATAGGTGACGTTTCCATGACTGTACAGAAATCTTCGCAGTATTGCCGATTCATTAAATCGCACGGCGATGTAAAACTGACTGGGATATAAAAATATTGCGTTTGTATGTATGCCTGAATGGCAAAGGGGGAATTATAAATGGCAATAGGACAGATTGAGATACAGGGACAGATAACCAGAGCACAGGATTTTACGTCAATCAAACACCATGAGGATACAAGAGGTTCGGTAGAACAGGCGAATGTAAGTACTCAGTTCTCAAAACAGGTCGAAGCTCAGGTTACGAAAGTAAATCGCGGAGAACAACCGGAATACTATAATAAGAAATTTGATGCTAAGGACAAGGGAAGTAACGAATATCACGGCGACGGCGGTCAGAATCGCAAGAAGAAAGAACAGAAAGAACCGGATGGAAAAGTGTTGCTAAAGAGAGTAGGAAGCTTCGACATAAACGGTTGAAAATAGGACGGAGGATAAGGTTGCGCTATGGAGATACTTTTAATCATAGTGGGTATTGTTATTTTCGCATTGGGATATTTTATGCCGGATGGAAAAAACGACATGGACGAAGACATCCAGATGATTGGCGAGGACGAAGTCAGAAAACTGGTTGATAAAGAAGTAGAGGGCGTTAGAGGACATATTTCGGATATTGTTGATGAGGCAGTGTCTTATGCTATAGAGAAAACAGAACGCTCTATGGAAAGACTTACCAATGAAAAAATTATGGCTATTAATGAATATTCCGATACTGTCTTAGATGAAATAAATAAGAATCATAAAGAAGTCCTTTTTCTATATGATATGCTGAATGATAAGCATGAGAACCTGAAAAGTACGGTGTCTGAAGCGGTTAAAACTGCTGAGGAAGTGACACAGAAGGTCAAAGATGTGGAGATTACCGTAAAGGAAGCTACCTCAATGGAGGTTGATGATTTTCTTCCCATGTCTCCGCCGAGAGTAAGTATTGTTCATAGACCGGACAATGATTATGTTGCCGAAGAACCGGAAGAGATAAAGATGACGGCGGCAAAGAATATGGAAGCTTTACTGGCAGATACGTCTTATATGGAGGAAGTACTTCCTGAGGATATTCGTTTTGCAGGTAATAACGATGTTTATGCTGACATTAATGAAAATACCAGAAACAGTAATGACAGAATTCTGGGATTGCACAAAGCAGGTAAGTCTGATGTGGCAATTGCCAAGGACTTGGGGCTGGGCATCGGAGAGGTCAAGTTCGTCATTGATTTGTACGAAGGTTTGAATTAGAAGGGCGATTTTTAGGTGGGTTATGAAACTAAAATTAAAATACTATTTACGCGGTCTAGGCCTTGGAATCGTCGTAATGGCAGTTATCATGTGCATTAGGGAATCTAAGGACAACAAGATGACCGATGAAGAAATTATGGCAAGGGCCAAGCAACTTGGAATGATAGAAAGTACGGTACTGATAGATACCTCGTCCGGGGAAGATAATGATGCACAGGGAACTGATACTGATCAGCCGGAAGATAACTTAGAATCAGGAGATGATGAGGGACAGTCTCAGACAGATGGCGGCGTCACAGGTACTGAGGTTCAGGCGAATGCCAATGTATCCGACCCCGACGAACAGCCAAATACCTTACCATTATTACCGGATGCATGGGCTAATACCGGAACAGATAAACAGGACACGCAAGATGAAACAGAAATGGCTGAGGGCAGCGTACAGGATACCCAAAGTGATGCGGACATGACTGAAACCGGCACACAGGAGACATTGACAACAACTTCAGAATTTCCCAAGGTTATAATAATATCGAATGGAGAGAGCTCTTATACAGTCAGCAAAAGACTTGCAGAGATAGGTGCGGTTGAATCTGCGTCGGATTTTGATACTTATCTGTGCGAGCATGGCTATGACAAGAAAATCAGAGCAGGAACATATACAATTCCGGTAGGAGCTACCGACGAGCAGATGGCGAAAATTGTTACGGGCTCAAAGGTAACGGAGTGAAGAAAAAGAGCTTGCATAAGCTCTTTTTTTATGATATAGTAATTAGGCGTGTGTGGGATAATTATGTCACACGCAGAAAACACATATGTCCATTGTCTGTTGGTGCCCTGCGTATAGGGTTAGCAGATGAGCCGGTCTATCCGTTAAGACATATGGGAGAAAACAACTAAATGGAGGAAAGAAACATGAGCGTTATTTCAATGAAACAGTTACTGGAAGCAGGTGTTCATTTCGGACATCAGACAAGAAGATGGAACCCTAAGATGGCTCCTTATATCTTCACAGAGAGAAACGGTATTCACATTATCGACTTACAGAAATCTGTAGGTAAAGTAGACGAAGCATACAAAGCAGTATTTGACGTTGCTTCACAGGGTGGAACCATTCTTTTCGTAGGAACAAAGAAGCAGGCACAGGATGCTGTTAAGACAGAGGCTGAGCGCTGCGGTATGTATTATGTCAATGAAAGATGGCTGGGCGGTATGCTGACCAACTTCAAGACAATTCAGTCCAGAATCGACAGATTAAAGGCTATCGAAGTGATGTCAGAGGATGGTACATTTGATGTACTTCCCAAGAAAGAAGTAATTAAGCTTAAGAAAGAATGGGATAAATTAGAGAAGAACTTAGGCGGAATCAAGAAAATGACAAGAATTCCGGACTGTATCTTTGTAGTTGATCCTAAGAAAGAAAGAATTTGTGTTCAGGAAGCACATTCACTTGGAATCACATTGATTGGAATCGGCGATACAAACTGTGATCCTGAAGAACTTGATTATATCATTCCCGGTAATGACGACGCTATTAGAGCTGTCAAACTGATTGTATCCAAGATGGCAGATGCTGTTATTGAAG
>JAIDPH010000376.1 GCA_029062885.1 Lachnospiraceae bacterium | reverse complement strand
GAGTATGATGTAATTCATACTCTGTTTTTTGTTTGTCGTAAATTATGATTTTGGCTGTTGGTAAAAATAGATAAAAATAGGAAACTGTTTTTGTAAAATAGTTTCTTGATGTTGCTATGTATTAGTGTTAAAATAATGGAAACTAAAAAATAAAAAGTAGTTTCCACTTATATCTATTTAAAAAATATACCACTGTATAGTAAAAAAGTGATGGAGAAAACGAGATGGACTTGCGTGATACGATTCTGGAGGGTGCGCTTCCTATTTTTAATCAAAAGGGTCTTAAGTTTACAATGGATGACATTGCCGCATCACTCAAGATAAGTAAAAAGACGATTTATACTATTTTTAGGGATAAAGAAGAATTATTTTTAACCATGGTTGATTACTTGTTTGATTCGATTAAAGAAAGTGAACGGGCAGTCCTGGAAAATAATGAATTGAGTACGTTAGAAAAAGTACGAAAGATTCTGGGGGTACTTCCGGAGGGATACAGGGATGTGGATTTCCAAAAACTGTATCTTTTGAAAGAGAAATATCCAAAGATATATAAACAGGTGGAGTTTCGCTTAGAAACCGGATGGGAAGCAACGATAGGACTTATTGAACAGGGAATAGCTGAAGGAAGCATTCGACCGATTAAAATACCAATTTTGAAAACTATGATGGAATCGGCACTAGAACAGTTTTTCCAGAGAGATGTTCTGGTTAGGAATGATATCTCATATCAGGAGGCGTTGGATGAAGTGGTTAATATCCTGATGGATGGTATTATTGTACACGAGCAACAAAGTAAGATTTAATGGGGTGAGAGAAATCCACTACAGCAATCTTCTATAGGAGGGGATAGGTAATGACTAAGCGGGTTTATCTGAATAATAATTGGGGATATACGGAAAATTACAGTGATGCGCTGCTTTATGAGGATTATGATGACAGCGAACTCAAGAGTGTGCGTTTGCCGCATACCTGTAAGGAGACACCGTTTCACTATTTTGACGAGCATATCTATCAGATGGTGAGCGGGTATCGCAGAATATTGACTGTGCCGGAGGAATGGAGAGGAAAAAAAGTGCTTCTTACTATTGATGGAGCGGCACATGAAAGTGAAGTCTTTCTAAACGGCAGCAAGATTGGTGAACACCATTGCGGATATACTGCTTTTACCATGGATATTACGGAAAAACTTAAGGTTGGAGAAGATAATATATTAGTAATAAAGGTTAACAGTAGAGAGGACAGTAATATTCCGCCATTCGGGTTTGTAGTAGATTATATGACCTATGGAGGTATTTACAGGGAGGTATATCTGGATATCAAGGAGCCTGTATATTTGCAGGATATATTTGTAAGAACTGATATAACAGGAGGGAAATCTGCGGTTATTTCACAGATTACATTAAATGAGGCAGCAAGAGGGCTTATAATACGCCAGTCATTGAAGAAACGTGACGATGCTGAATATAAGCTTTTAGGTGAATATGCAGTAGAGAATCCTCAAAACAATATAGAAAAAACTGTGACAGGCGATAAAATTCCTGAACTAAAGTATCAGGTCGAAAATGCAAGCCTCTGGGATATAGAGCATCCAAATCTGTACGAAATAAAAACGGAGCTTATAAAAGACGGAGAAATCTTGGATGAAAGAATCGAGACATTTGGTTTTAGGAAAGCTGAGTTTCGTGCAGACGGATTTTATCTTAATAATAAAAAGGTAAAGATCCGGGGTTTGAATAGACATCAGAGCTTTCCCTATGTGGGATATGCAATGCCGGAGTCTATGCAAAAGCATGATGCAGACATTTTAAAGAAAGAATTAGGAGTTAACGCGGTAAGAACATCTCATTATCCCCAATCTCATTATTTTCTGGACAGGTGTGATGAAATAGGACTCCTGGTATTTACGGAGATTCCGGGGTGGCAGCATATCGGAGATGACGAATGGAAGGCGCAGGCAGTAGAAAATGTACGCGATATGGTATTGCAGTATAGAAATCATACATCCATTATCCTTTGGGGAGTGAGGATTAATGAATCGTTGGATGATGACGAGTTCTATCAAAGAACCAATGCCATGGCGCATGAGTTAGATCCGTATCGGGCGACCGGCGGCGTCAGAGCGCATAAAAAAAGCAGTCTTTTGGAAGATGTATACACATATAATGATTTTTTGCATGATGGAAAAACAAAGGGTTGTGAGAGAAAAGCAGACGTTACTACAGATATGAATAAAGCATATCTGATCAGCGAATATAATGGTCATATGTATCCGACTAAAGCTTATGATTGGGAAGAGCATAGGCTGGAGCATGCAATGCGGCATGCCAATGTGCTTGATGCAGCGGCAGCTGAAGAGGATATTGCAGGCAGTTTTGGCTGGTGTATGTTTGATTATAATACTCATAAGGATTTCGGCAGCGGTGACAGAATCTGTTACCACGGAGTTATGGATATGTTCCGGAATCCTAAGCTTGCGGCGGATATTTACGCCTGTGAGCAGGAAGAAATTCCCGTGCTTTTCTTAAGCTCGTCTATGGATATAGGAGAGCATCCGGGCTGCAACCGGGGTAATACCTATATTTTGACCAATGCCGACAGCGTGCGTATGTATAAAAACGACAGATTTATCAAAGAATATACGCATGATGATTCGCCCTACCGTCACTTGAAGCATGGACCGATTCTGATTGACGACTTCATAGGAGATGCGATTGAGAAAAATGAGGATTTCAAGCCGGCACAGGCGGAGGCCATTAAGAAAGCGCTGAATGCAACGGCGAGATACGGACTTTCCAACTTGCCTAAATCCATATATCTTATTGCCATAAAAATGATGGTAATATACCATATGAAACCGGAACAGGCGGTAACGCTTTATAATCGATATATCGGAGATTGGGGCGGTGAATCCACTTCCTATCGCTATGAAGCTATAAAAAACGGAAAAGTCATAAAAGAAATTACTAAGCAGCCCGCGACGTCTATACATATTCATGCAGAAGCTGACCACTACGAGCTTGTGGAAAAAAATACATATGACGTAGCGGCGATAAGAATCAGAATGTTGGATGAATACGGAAATCAGATGAATTTCTATAATGGACCGGTATTTTTAGAAACCGATGGGCCAATTGAAATTATAGGACCTAAAGTGACAGCTCTGCAAGGAGGTATGGGAGGAACCTATGTCAGGACGCAAGGAACGGCAGGAGAGGCGATTGTGAAGATATGTACCACGCAGACAGAAGAAGTTCAGCTAAAATTTGTTGTAGCAATAGACAATTGCACAACTGGGTTATGAAATAAGGAAGTTTAGCAAACGCTTAAAATAAATGGGAGAGGAGAAAGTTAAAATGAACGAAAAATCAAAAGTAATTTTTGGAAATCCGATGGCAGACAAGATCTACAGGAAGGCAGTGCAGTCGAAGAATAAGTACATGAAAAAGTTCGGAGACGATTCTAATGCGAATTATCCTGTAACGACTAAGAAGAATGCTCATATCGGAGATTCTCTGGGAGTTATGGATGTGCTGCTTGGTGAAGCTGATTCAGCAGCGCAGACAAGTACGTCTTTTGATGTGGAGAAAGGAATAATTGTCGGAAATATCCGTATGGGGTTTGGACATTACAGGATTTCCATGGCGATTGCATCTGCGGCGAAATCAATGGGATATGTGCCTTACTGGATGGACTTGAATTCCTATAGGCATACAACATGTACGAAGGTAATCAGCGCACAGAATGATCTGTATTCTCTTGGTTCGAGAATTTCCGGAAAGAGCAAACTGTTCAATAAGTTAGTGTGGGAGCCAATGAATTATGAAGGCTTTCGTAAGTTAAGCTATAATGCTTCCGACCAGAAAAATGCTGAATTGATGGCGCCTGTATATCGAAATGTACCTAAAGACATACCGGTAGTGGCGACACACGTATGGCCGGCGCAGGCGGCTATTCATGCCGGAATGAAATATGTGGTAAATGCTATTCCGGATAACTGGCCGATGGCGCTTCATTTATCGGAAGGAAGCCTGCATACTGTGCAGACGCATTTTGCTTATCAGGGCTACCGTATTTTGAACGGAATGCAGGGTAAAGATGTATTGGAGCCGATGCCTGATGAGTCGCTTTTATACACCGGACATTATATCGACCATGAACTGGTGCATAATATCGAGAGCGATTGCGAACTAAGAATGAAGCGCAAAAATGAAGGAAAGCCGATGCGTTTCCTTCTGACTATCGGAGGAGCAGGAGCGCAAAAAGAGATTTTTGCAGCGATAATCAAATACCTGATTCCCGCAATTCGTGAGGGAAAGGCAGCTCTCTATGTCAATGTAGGCGATTATAAAAATGTCTGGGAAGAGTTGGTTAAAGAAATATCAGGGCTGGCTGAGCTGTCTACAGAGCACTTTAATAACTGGCAGGAGACGGAGAAGTTTGCGAAGGAAGCGCTTACAGGAACAGGCGCGGGTGATGTAAAAGGCGTTCATGCTTTCTGGCATGAAAATATATTTGAGGCTGTTTATTGCACCAATCTGCTGATGAGAAGCTGCGATGTTCTGGTAACAAAGCCGAGCGAACTTGCTTTTTATCCGGTGCCGAAGCTCTTTATCAAACGTGTCGGCGGTCATGAGAGATGGGGCGCAATCCATTCTGCGGAAATCGGTGACGGTACACTGGAATGCAGCGATATACCGCATACATTGCAGATGATTAAGCTCTTTATGAAAGAAAATGACTTGTTAAGTGATATGTGTGATAATATCGTTAAAAACAAGGCGGCAGGTATTTATGACGGTGCATATAAAGTAGTGGAACTGGCAATGGCGAAGAAAAATGATAAGAAATAGTTAAAAGTTTACAGATAAATCCGCAGATTTAATAAAGGAGATAAGCTATTATGAAATTATCAATGAGAGAAAAAGTATCATATGGATTAGGCGCAGTAGGAAAAGACATGGTATATATGTTTTCCGCGAGTTATATCCTGTTTTATTATCAGGATGTTTTGGGAGTGAGCGCGATTGCTATGGGAATTATCCTTATGGCGGCGCGTGTATTTGATGCATTCAATGACCCGATTATGGGCGTTCTGGTGGCAAAAACAAAGACAAAATGGGGCAAATTCCGCCCATGGCTTTTGATTGGCACAATCTTAAATTCAGTTATATTATATTTTATGTTTGCAGCGCCGCCGTCACTTGACGGAAGCGGACTGGTTGCTTATGCGGCTATTACTTACATCGTATGGGGCGTTACATATACGATGATGGATATTCCTTACTGGTCGATGATTCCTGCATTTACAGAGGGCGGTAAGGAGCGTGAGGGGTTGTCCACGCTGGCACGTTCCTGCGCGGGAGTCGGTTCCGCCATTGTGACGATTATCACCGTGAAGTGCGTGCAACTTCTGGGGAATGATGATCCGCGTGTCGGATTTATGCGTTTTGCACTTATCCTGGCAGTGATTTTTACATTATGTATCATATGCACCTGCCTGAACATCAAAGAAAAATCTACGGTTAATGTAGATTCACCATCAGTCGGACAGATGTTTAAGGCACTGATTCAGAATGATCAGGCAATGGCTGTAGTTATTACAATTGTACTTATAAATTGTTCTGTTTATATTACGTCAAATCTTGTTATATATTTCTTTAAATATGATTTTGGAGGGGCAAAATGGGAAGATGCATATACGTTGTTTAATACATTCGGCGGTGCGATTCAGATTCTGTCCATGATGATTTTCTTCCCGCTGCTGCGTAAAATATTCAGTGCAATAAAAGTTTTCTATATTAGTTTCTGTATGGCAATTGTGGGATATATTGTGCTGCTTGTACTTGCTTTTACAAATATGTCAAGCGTATATCTGCTTTTTATTCCGGGCTTCTTCATCTTCGCAGCAAACGGTATGCTTACGGTGCTTGTAACTGTATTCCTTGCCAACACGGTTGATTATGGTGAATTGAAGAATAATAGAAGAGATGAGAGCGTCATTTTCTCCATGCAGACCTTTGTAGTTAAGCTTGCATCGGGTGTGGCGGCATTGATTGCTTCTACATGTCTTGCGGTATTCAATCTGAGCGACGATACCGAAGCTGCTGTGGAGACAGCTCAGACGGCAGTTTCGTCGGTAGTGGGCCTGCGTATGACTATGACCGTAATCCCGATCATTGGATTGCTTATTGCAGTATTCGTATTCCGTAAGAAATTTATCCTGACGGAAGCAAAGGTGGAAGAGATAGCAGCACAGATTAAGCAAAAACGCGCAGGGGAAAGTTTATGATTAGAGAAAACAATAACTGCTTTGTACTGGAAACAAAAAATACAACTTACTGTTTCCGCGTGATTGAGATGGGGCATCTTGAGCATCTTTATTATGGGAGAAGGATTACGCTGTCAGAGGAAAAGAATGCGGAAGCGCTGGTTGAGAAGCATACTTTTATGCCCGGTAATACGAATGCATATAGTAATGCTTGCAGCAAATTTTCGCTGGAAGATATCAGATTGGAAATGTCGTCTTATGGAAAAGGTGATATCAGAGAGCCGTTTATTGAGGTTGTGCATGAAGACGGCAGCTATACATCGGATTTTCTTTTTGACAAGGCAGAGATTACAAAAGGAAAAGAAGAATATAGCACACTGCCGGGCTCTTATGACGAGAGCGGTGAAGTGGAGCATTTGTGTATTACTTTAAAAGACAGACAGTATAATCTTGCTCTGGAATTGCATTATTATGTTTATGAGGAATGTGATGTGATTACGCGAAGCGCAAAGCTCATTAATGAAAGCAGTGCAACAGTGAAACTGCTTAGAATGATGAGTATGCAGATAGACTTTGATATGTCCGGTTTTATTTTCACGACGTTCAACGGTTCATGGGCAAGAGAAATGAAAAGGACGGATATGAAAATGCTTTCAGGGAAGCATGTGAATGCTTCGTATACCGGAACATCTTCAAACCGTGCCAATCCATTCGTGATGCTAAGCAGAGAAGGAACTACGGAGGATTCGGGAGAATGCTACGGATTCAATCTGATTTACAGCGGAAATCATTATGAGGCTGTAGAAGTGAACGGATATGGAAAGACCAGAATCGTAACGGGTATCAATCCTCAGTCTTTTGCATTTGTTATAGAATCAGGAGAAAGTTTTGAATCGCCAGAAGCGGTTATGAGTTACTCACACGAAGGCTATAACGGCATGAGCGGACATATGCATAAATTCGTAAGAGAACATATAGTGCGTGGAGAATGGAAAAATAGGATAAGACCTGTTCTGCTCAACAGTTGGGAAGCAGCATACTTTAATATTAATGAAAAGAAACTTTTGAACCTTGCCAAAGCGGGAAAAGATGTCGGAATAGAGCTTTTCGTGATGGACGATGGCTGGTTCGGAACAAGGGACGATGATACACAAGCGCTTGGCGACTGGGAAGTAAACCGCAACAAGCTGCCCGACGGTTTAGACGGACTTGCTAAGAAAGTCAAAGCACTGGGACTTGATTTCGGTATCTGGGTAGAACCTGAAATGGTTAATGTCAACAGCAGACTTTATGAGAAACATCCGGACTGGGTGATTCAGATTCCCGATAAGCCGCATTCCGAAGGAAGAAACCAGAGAATTCTGGATTTGACAAGAAAAGAAGTACAGGATTATATCATAGAGGAAATGAGCCGCGTATTTTCTTCCGCAGACATTTCATATGTCAAATGGGATATGAACCGTACTTTTACAGATTATTTCTCATGCGGCCTGACTGCAAAACGGCAGGGTGAAGTGGCGCACCGTTATGTAATGGGATTGTATCGCTGTATGAAGGAACTGACAGAGCGTTTCCCGAAGATTTTATTTGAAGGCTGCGCGGCGGGAGGCAATCGTTTCGATCTCGGTATACTATGCTATTTTCCGCAGATTTGGGCAAGTGACGATACGGACGCCCTCTGCCGGACAGAGATTCAGACAGGTTATAGTTACGGATATCCTATGTCTGTTGTCAGCGCGCATGTTTCCGCCTGTCCTAATCATCAGACTCTGCGCATAACTCCGCTGGAAACACGATTTAATGTGGCGGCTTTTGGTATATGCGGATATGAGTGTAATTTCTGCGATATGAAGAAAGAAGAATTGGAAGCAGTTAAGGCACAGATTGAATTGTATAAAGAATGGCGCGAAGTGCTGCAGACAGGTTCATTTTATCGTGGAAGAACTTTTGCGGACAGTGCGCATGGGACATCAAGCGTGTTGAGCCAGTCAGAAGGTAACGTTACAGAGTGGACCTGCGTATCGCAGGATAAGCAAAAAGCTGTCGGATTCCTGTTCCAGAAGCTTGTAACACCGAATACACAGTTTGAATACTACAGGGCAAAAGGACTTGAGCCGGATTTACAGTATAACTTTTATAACCGTGCTTTAAAATATAACGTGAAAGAATTCGGAGATTTGGTAAACACAGTCTCACCGATTCATATTAAGCAGGACTCCCTGATGCATAACGTGGTCGCCAAATTCGTTAAGATGAGCGGTGAAACGGAAGACTACAACGCATATGGAGACGCATTGATGTATGGCGGGGTTAAGTTAAAGCAGTCCTTTGGGGGCACCGGATATAATGATGAAGTGCGATATTTCCCGGATTTTGCTTCAAGGGTGTATTTTATGGAAGCTGTCAAATAATACTATTGATTTTTCACACTAATCTCCTCCGGAAAAGCAGGTAGCTTATTTTTATAACTACCTGCTTTTCCTATACAGTTCTTTAAGCTCGTCTACACTGAACTGATAGTGCTTACCGCAGAATTGACAGTTTATTTCTATCTCATTGCCTTCATCAATCATTTCTTTGATTTCCTTTTCTCCAAGACTGATTAGAACTTTTTCTATCTTTGGTCTGCCGCAGTTACATAAAAAGGCTGTAGGTCTGGTTTCCAGAATTTCGCATTCAAGTCCATTCAAAAGCTGATTTAGCATTTGCTACGGCGTGTTTCCTGCATCCAACATGGCAGTTACGGACATAATGCCGCTCAGATTTTGTTCCAGTCGGCTGATTACGGCTTCTTCTGCAAATGGCATTAGCTGGATAATAAATCCGCCTGCTTGTTTTACAGTGTTGTTTCGCTCCATCAGAACCCCAAGACCTACAGAAGAAGGTACTTGTTCAGAGGTAGCAAAGTAATAAGTCAGATCTTCCGCTATTTCACTTGTCTGTAACAGAGTCTGTCCTACGTAAGGGTCTTTTAACCCCATGTCACGAATGACACGGAGGGTGCCATTACCTATAGCACCTGCCACATCCAGCTTGCCCACAGCGTTTGCAGGAAGGATTACATCCGGTACATATGCATAGCCTTTTACATTGCTCTTTGAATCTGCCGTCACCATCAGCCCCTGCATGGGTCCGTCTCCTTTGATCTGAAGGGTCAGTAAGTCATTATCTCCCTTAAGCATACTTCCCATCATGGATCCGGCGCTTAGGAGACGACCAAGCGCTGCCGTAACTACAGGGCTTGTATTGTGAGCTTGTCTTGCTGTTTCCACCACGCCTTTTGTAGTGCAGGCAAAGGCACGAATCTGTGCGTCTGCCGCTGTAGCGCGTACGATATAATCAGACATTCTAACCTCTTTTCTGCGATTTCTTTTCGCTTTATGTCATTAAAAAATTATAATATACTATTTTGTAGAGATACAATAATCATGCAAAAATTATGTACGATTGAATGAAAACTGTCAAGGCATAAAATATATCTTTAAAAATGCACTCAAAAGTTTACATATAGCAATCTGAAAGTGCTACATATCTTGTTAAGAAACAGTTATAATAAATTGTAATAGGTGAGAAGATGACAACAGGGGAAAAATTAGCATTACTACGCGAGAAAAAGGGTATTACACAAGAAAAATTATCAGAAATATTAAACGTGTCCCGCCAATCAGTTTCAAGATGGGAGACTGATATAAGCTTTCCCGAAACGGACAAGCTTATAATCTTAAGCAAATTTTTTGAATGCAGCATTGATTTTCTGCTTAATGAAGATATTCAGGAAAATGAAGCAAACAGCCTGGATATGTCTATTGACGACTGCTGTAAGTTTATTCGTGAGTGTGGATATTTCTTTTTGGCAACATCACTAGACAACCAACCGAAGTTAAGACCTTTTGGAATGATTTATTCAAATAAAAAAGCGTTGTACATTGTTACTGATAAGCGAAAAAATGTGTATTCTGATTTGATTGTAAATCCGCAGATTGAAATGGCGAGTTATAATCTATCTACACGCAGATGGATAAGAATTCGCGGCAGGGCAGAAGCTGATAGTTCTATTCTGATTAAAGAAGAAATGATAAATGCTTACCCTTTACTAAAACAAAAATTTGATGGTGATGCTGAAATGTTTCTTGCTATCTTCAAAATACTTATTGATGAATTTAACATATTTTAAACGGAGGCTTTGTAAATGGAAAAATTAACTTTAGAGACGAAAGAAATAATGAATGAACGGTTTGGCAAAGATAATATTATTGCTATAGCGACTGTAAAGGACGGTATGCCTCATGTTCGCAATGTTGATGGGTTTTATGAGGATGGGGCGTTTTATGTAATTACATATGCTCTTTCAAATAAAATGAAACAGATTGAAGAAAATCCTAATGTGGCTGTTTCCGGAGATTGGTTTACTGCACATGGAAAAGGAAGCAATTTAGGTTGGTTTTGTAAAGATGAAAATAAAGACATTGCAGAGAAATTAAGAAAGGCTTTTCGGGAATGGATTGATAATGGACACAACAATTTTGATGATAAAAATACCTGTATTCTTTGTATACGGCTTACGGACGGTATTCTATTTTCAAATGGAAAAAGATACAATATAGACTTTATGGACAATTGATTATTCCACAACCTTCTGGAAATGCTGGTAATCCTTGCTGTTTTTCCAGTTACCGCCCCATTCAAAGCCATGTTCTTTGAAGAGTCTGTAACATAGGTCGTCTATATCAATTTTATGCTCAAAAGACGCGGAACGATCAACATACGCGTCGCTTCCGGCAGGAGAAACGGTTGTAGTTCCTTCTGCCCGGTTTGTTACAATGTATGGATTGTAAAACGGGTTGATATCGATAGCACAGCCGAGAGCATGTTTTGACATGCTATTGGAATTTGGTACTGTTCTGTAATTGAAGCAGGATGTATTATTGTCCTCCATAGAGGCTTCGTCATCTCCAAGATATTCGTCAACAAGCCTTATCTTTTCAATCTGATATTCATTAAGGTACAGTTCATAGAAAATTTCCGCCAAGTCTTCAACAATTCCCTTATTGCATATAAGCTCCCCTGTCTGTACATTTCCGTTGAAATCATAATGCAGTACAGACAGATAGCACAAATCATCGTAGGATATGGCGAGAGTTTGATCGTCGTTAATTGTATTGGGATTAAGGAGGTCCAATGAAGATGCTTCCGACTCGGAAATAGGATAGGAAATACCTGTGATTCTGTTTTTTATATCGTCAGACAGGGGTTCGTAATAGAAACCTTCCTGATAAATTGTACGGTCGGGAGAAATAGTATCTGAATTGTTCGGTTCATCTGTATCAGATATGTCGGAAGTGTCATTCCCGAAGCTGTCTTCATCAGCGCTGTCAGTATTTTCCGAATTGTCAGGCTCTGTTGGCATAGCTTCTTCGTCTGTGGCAGTTTCTTCGTTTGCTATAACAACATCATCATCATGGTTATCTTCAGCCGGTTCTTTGTACGCAAGTTCAGGATTTTTAGCAGCATAATCAGCGAGCGTTTCCGAATTGGTAAGGGTACGCACCAGAAAACCGCAGACAATCGTAAGGGCTATCAGGGAAAATATAGTTTTCGTGATTTGCCTGATAAATTGTTTCTTCATATACCTGACTCCTTTCGTGCAGACGCTATTATATGTAGTGTACCACAAAAACTATCGATATGATACCTGAAATAATGATTCATGTATTACAATGAATTATCGGAAGGAAATTGTTGAAGATGGGAAGCTTATTGGGTATAATACATATGAAAGACTTGGAAGGTTCATATGTTATTATAGCCTGATAATTGTAATACCGATTCTGAAAAAAATTGGAGGTGTGATATATGACTCTGCGTCAGGAAGCATATGCTATGATTGATTCATTGCCGGACGATGACAGCATTAGGTTTTTTATAGATATGATAAGACGGTTTAATGTTGTAACGAAAAAAACACAGGAAATATCCGGGGATCAAAATTCGCTTTTTGAAAAAAGACAGGCATTTTTACACATGGAAGAATTAAAAAAGAAGTATCCTTTCCCAAAAGATTATGACTATGAACAAGTCAGAAGGGAGAATATGGAAGAAAAATATGGTTGCATTGATTGATACGAATGTCATATTAAACTATATAACAGATCGTGAGGATCGTTTTCGGGATTCTTCAAAGTTGGTTATGGATTTATGTTCACAGGGAAAAGTTGATGGATATATCGCTTTTCATTCTTTGTCTATCATTTGGTACTCGTTGAGGATCCCGGATGAAGGAAAGCGGATGTGGCTGAAAGATATTTGCCGGATATTGACAGTTACAGGCGCTTCACATGAACAAGTCTTAGAAGCAATAGATAATGTACAATTTAAAGATTTTGAGGATTGTCTGCAAGATGAATGTGCGAAAATGGTGAATGCAGATTGTTTGGTGACATGCAATCTAAAGGATTTTGGGACAGTAAAAACAAAAGTTTGCAGTCCGGATGAGTTTGTATCATTATTTAAGGAAAAGTAATAGCAGAAATTATAGGAAATAATATTTATGAATATATATTTGGTTCGTCATGGAGAAACAGACTGGAATAAGGAAGGGCGTTTGCAGGGACAAAGGGATATTCCAATGAATCAGCATGGCATTCTACAGATGGAGCGGATTGGTGCTTATATGGCAAATGGTGGGTATGGAATTGATAAGATTATTTCAAGTCCGTTACAGAGAGCCAGAATGGGTGCAGCAATCATAGCGTCCCAGATAGGATATGGGGAAAATGAGATCATCGTTGAACCATTATTGATAGAACGCAGTTTTGGAGATGCAGAAGGTATGGTCTGGACTGCCGAAGTGTGTCTGGATGATGGAAAATTCAAGGAAGAAAGTGTCAGAGAACTTTGAAAGAGAGCTGCTGAAGGAGTTAAAAAATATGCAGTGGAGGAAAATGGTAATATATTGATTGTTTCTCATGGGGCTATATTAAAAGCCGTGATCGTTGCATTAACTCACGGAAAGATTACTTATTATGACAGTGGTGTCAGTATAGCGCAGGGTGGCATTTCCCATATAAAATATGAAGGTGAACAGTATGCCATAAAGTGGATACAGGTTTAGTTAAAACAGGTTTTTCGGTCAAGTAACTTGATTTTCCCACAGAGCAGGTATTAGGTGTTGCTATTCTCCAATTAAAAGATTAAGATTATGCGAAAAAATATTTAATATTTATTATTACAATTGTAATGATTTTTATATGTATCATAGGTATATGTATATTGATTCCTCAAAACAGTGTAACTAAAATTTCCGATAAGGAAGCAGAAGAAGCGCTGCAGAAATATTTAGTAGATGTTAATCAATGGGAAGAAGATTACATACTTGAACCGCTTGATTCCATACTTAGAAAAGTTGATAACATTGATGTGTATCGATTTGAGATGAGATTCAAAGATAATGTTGAGGATGTTGGCGGCAGACTAATAAGTAATTATGCAATATCGGTTGATGGAAAAACGATTTTATGGTATAATCCCGCAGATGATGAGTATGTAGTGCAAGAATAAATGTTGTGGGCAGATGGAAAAAATGATGGGCTGGAGACTACTTTACAAATGGGAATCATAAAAACAGACAAATTAGTATTTGAATATATCAGGCGTGATGATGAGGGCAATGTTGAAGGAATCACAAGAGCCGTAGACGAGGTGGACATTGATGTAAAACAGGGAGATTTTGTCGCTATACTTGGGCATAACGGTTCAGGCAAATCTACGCTTGCGAAGCACATCAATGCCATTCTGTACCCGACAGAAGGAACTATCTGGGTGGATGGCATGGACACGGCACAGGAAAAGAACCTTTGGGATATACGGCAGAGCGCCGGAATGGTTTTTCAGAATCCGGACAATCAGATTATCGGACAGGTAGTTGAAGAAGATGTGGGATTCGGACCGGAGAATATGGGCATTCCGACAGAAGAAATATGGGAGCGGGTGGAAGAGAGTCTGAAAGCAGTCGGCATGTATGAATTTCGGAAACATTCACCTAATAAACTATCCGGCGGGCAGAAGCAGAGAGTCTCTATTGCGGGAGTTATTGCGATGCATCCTAAGTGCATTATTCTTGATGAGCCTACCGCTATGCTTGACCCGAACGGACGTAAAGAAGTCATCCGCGCAGTCAGGGCGCTTAATAAGGTAGAAGGCATCACCGTAGTTTTTATCACACATTATATGGAAGAAATTATTAATGCAGATAAAGTATTTGTCATGGATAAAGGCAAGATTGCCATGGAAGGTACACCGAGAGAAATTTTCTCCCATGTGGAGAGACTTAAGGAACTGCGTCTGGATGTACCTCAGGTGACTCTGCTGGCATATGAGCTGCAAAAAAGCGGCATGCATATACCTGATGGTATTTTAACGATAGAAGAGCTGGTTGATGCAATAGGAAGAATGGGAAAAAGGATGGTATAGTATGCCTTTGATTTTAGATCATGTGAATTATGTATATGGAGGAGATACTGAGCTGGCAGTCCATGCGCTCAAAGATGTGAATCTGGTCATTCCTGATGGGCAGTTTATCGGTCTGATCGGACACACAGGCTCCGGTAAATCAACTCTGGTGCAGCATTTGAACGGATTATTAAAACCGACAAGCGGAGCGATATATTTTAACGGTGAAGATATCCATGATTCCGATTATGATAAGAAGAAGCTTCGCAGCAAGGTGGGACTGGTATTTCAATATCCTGAACACCAGCTTTTTGAAATAGATGCATTCAGCGACGTCTGCTTTGGTCCCAAAAATCTCGGGTTGTCTAAGAAAGAGACGGAGCTTCGCGCGTATGCGGCTCTTAAGCAGGTTGGTCTGGAGGATGAATATTTCTATCAGTCGCCTTTTGACCTCTCAGGAGGACAGAAACGAAGAGTAGCAATTGCCGGAGTGCTCGCCATGAAGCCTGACATACTGGTTTTGGATGAACCGACCGCAGGACTCGACCCTAGGGGGAGAGATGAGATTTTAGATCAGATTGCCAAGCTGCATAAGGAAATGGGTATTACCGTAATACTGGTATCTCACAGTATGGAAGATGTTGCAAAATATGTCGAGCGCATCATTGTAATGAATAAAGGAAGCATACTTTATGATGATGTTCCGAAAAAAGTTTTTGCACATTACAAAGAATTGGAGCAGGTTGGTCTGGCTGCACCACAGGTAACTTATATAATGCAGGCGCTTAGGGGAAGGGGCTTACCGGTAAATACGGAAGTCACAACGATTCCGGAAGCGCGGGATGAAATCATGCGGGTATTAAAGGTGTGACCTTCT
Organism: Lachnospiraceae bacterium; assembly: GCA_029062885.1. Lineage (GTDB taxonomy): Bacteria > Bacillota > Clostridia > Lachnospirales > Lachnospiraceae > UBA3282. The sequence continues at coordinate 8,745 of JAIDPH010000376.1, read as the reverse complement.
GAAAGGAGTTTATCTATGTTACGCGATATTACATTGGGCCAGTATTATCAGGCGGATTCCGTCATTCATAAATTGGACCCTCGGGTAAAACTGGTAGCAACTATTACGTTTATCATATCACTTTTTGTTGTTAAAAATATAATAGGATATTGTCTGGCAGCAGTCTTTCTGGCGGTTGCCGTCAAACTTTCCAAGGTTCCTTTCCGTTTTATGATAAAAGGAATGAAGGCAATATTTTTTATTTTATTAATTACAGTTGTATTTAATCTTTTCCTGACACCGGGAGAGGCGCTGATTACCATATGGAAGCTCACGATTACTAAGGAAGGCCTTCAGAACGCCGTTTTTATGACGATTAGATTAGTTTTTCTTATTATAGGTTCTTCTGTGATGACTCTGACCACTACTCCAAACAATCTGACGGATGGCATGGAAAAATTGATGAAGCCCTTGAAACTTTTCAAGGTTCCTGTGCATGAGGTGGCAATGATGATGTCTATTGCACTTCGCTTTATTCCTGTATTGATGGAAGAGACGGATAAAATTATGAAGGCACAGATTGCCCGAGGCGCGGATTTTGAAAGCGGAAATCTGATAAAAAAGGCAAAGAGTCTGGTTCCGCTGCTCGTGCCGCTATTTATATCGGCGTTCAGACGTGCCAATGACCTTGCAATGGCGATGGAAGCCAGATGCTATCGTGGTGGAGAGCATAGAACGAAAATGAAACCGCTTCGCTACAGGGGACGGGATGCGGCGGCATATCTTACGCTTGCAGTTTATTTTGCAGCATGTATCGGAATCAATTTCGTTCATATTCCTATAGCATGGTGAGAATTTTATGAAAAGAATAATGTTGACGGTAGCCTATGATGGAACGAATTATCACGGTTGGCAGATACAACCGAACGGAGAGACAATAGAAGGGGTTTTGAATAGATGTCTTTCCGAGCTTATGCAGGAAAATATAGAAGTAATCGGTGCGAGCCGTACCGATTCGGGTGTGCATGCAATGGGAAATATCGCTGTTTTTGACACGCAGAGCCTCATACCGCCTGAGAAGATTGCATACGCCCTGAATGCAAGGCTGCCGGAGGATATAAAAATTCAGGATTCAAAAGAGGTTGATATAAATTTCCATCCGCGCCATTGTGACAGTAGGAAGACTTATGAATACAGAATCTACAATGCAACGTTTCCGATGCCGACAAAACGGCTGTATTCCTATTTTACCTATGTCCCGTTGGATGTTGAGCGGATGAGGGAAGCGGCTTCGTATTTTGTAGGAACTCATGATTTCAAAAGTTTTTGCAGCGTGGATTCTCAGGTTGAGAATACAGTACGCCGGATTGAGAGTGTGGAAGTGCTTAAATCAGACAATCAGATTGTGATACGGGTAGTCGGGAGAGGTTTCCTATACAATATGGTAAGAATAATGGCGGGGACATTGATGGAAGCAGGCAGAGGAAATATTTTACCGCATGATATAAAGCGTATTCTGGAGGCAAAAGACAGGGCGGCGGCAGGACCGACAGCCCCGGCATGCGGACTTACGCTTATGAGGTATGAATTTTTGTAAAAAACCTGTTGACACGCGTGGAGGCGTATAATATAATATTTTACTGTGACAATGTTAAAAAATGTCTTGCCACAGCCCCGGTTAAGGCATTTTAAATATAGTACAATAAGGATTGTTCATAATTTTCATAGTGTGGCCGGACATCTGCACGGAAAAGAGTAAGAACAATTAAGAAGACAATCGAATGATTGGTTATCACGGAGGTTATTATAATGGATACTTTTATGGCTAGTCCAGCTACAATCGACAGAAAGTGGTATGTAGTTGATGCTGAGAATATGACGCTTGGACGCCTTGCGTCTGAAGTCGCTAAAATCTTAAGAGGAAAACATAAGCCGATTTTCACACCGCATATTGATACAGGTGATTATGTGATTGTTGTCAATGCGGCAAAAGTTAAAGTAACGGGTAAGAAACTGGGTCAGAAGATTTATTATCATCACTCAGATTATGTAGGCGGTATGAAAGAGACTACTTTAAAAGAGATGCTGCAGAAGCATCCTGAAAGAGTTGTTGAGTTTGCCGTAAAAGGCATGCTTCCAAAAGGACCTTTGGGAAGACAAATGTATACAAAACTTCATGTGTATGCAGGACCTGAGCACGAGCATGCGGCTCAGAAACCGGAAGTATTAACATTTTCCAGCAAGGGACTGAAAGGAGAAAATTAGAATGGCTAAGTCAGCGAAAACAGCAGCAAGATATTATGGAACCGGCAGAAGAAAAAAATCTGTTGCAAGAGTATATTTAGTGCCGGGAAAAGGTGAAATTACAATTAATAAAAGATCAATTGATGATTACTTCGGATTAGAGACACTCAAGGTTATCGTTCGTCAGCCTTTGGCAGCTACTGATAATGTAGACAAATTCGACGCAATTGTTACCGTAAAGGGCGGCGGATATACAGGTCAGGCAGGTGCTGTAAGACACGGTATGGCAAGAGCTCTCCTTCAGGCAGATCCTGAATACAGACCTATCCTGAAGAAAGCAGGCTATCTGACAAGAGACCCTCGTATGAAAGAAAGAAAGAAATACGGTCTCAAAGCTGCAAGAAGGGCGCCTCAGTTCTCAAAGAGATAGTTTTTCGGTATGTAACGCTAATATCAATGATATGTATAGGACGTTCTCAGAAAAATCTGGGAATGTCCTTTCTTTTTGTTAATTTACATACCATAATGTTTTTGCATTTGGATTATATTTAGGATGGTTCTTATTGTCCTGACAGGTATATTTCACGGCAGGGGGAGTATTTCGACAGATGCGATATACTACTTGATCAATTTCTTGGTCTGCTTCAATAAATGTACGAATCCAACCATGTATGTATAATGATGGTGGGTTAAAGGTGCTTTTATCACCGTACCCGATGTCTTGTTCAATTATGAATAATTGAGCTAATATAGCAGTAATATCAATAGGGTTAATATATTGCGTAAAATGAATTTGAGCTAGTGGCTTAATTGCAGTTAAAGGTTCCTCACCATAAAAGATTTTATCAAAAGCGATGAGGAGCTCTTTTTTTGATTGAGGAAGCTCTCTGGCACGTAGTTTTAAATCTATGAGCAGGCGTAAATGATTTGGACGAAAGGGTCTGTCATTACCTATTCTAAGAAAAATTTGAAAATTTGTGTTAACATCATAGTTTATAAATCGTTTAGGCAATGTGCTGGGACGATAAATCAAAATAGCTTGTTCTCCATTATTATAGACTTCGGTCATGGTATCAAAAGGAAGGTCTAAAACAATTTCTCTCATTTTATCGTAGGTCATTATATGTTTACCTCCTTAAAAATTCACTAATCTCAACATCAAGTACATTTGCAATCTGATTCAAAACGGATATAGACAAGCTTTTATTGCATCCGGCGGCTTCGATTTTAGAAAGATAGCTAATGCTAATTTTAGCCTGTTCTGCGAGTTGTACTTGAGTTAAATTGGATTGTTCCCTGTAATGTTTTATGTTTGTACCTATAACACGATATAGGTCACTATCATTGTTGAAACGCATACAACACCTCTTTCACTATTTGTGAATATTATCTCATGTGATGTCTTTTATATAAATTCACTTATAGTGAAAATATAACAAATCACGTTAGAAATATGATATAATTTATATGTTTTTGGAGTAAGGTACAAATGGAAATTAAAATATTTAAAGATGGAACAGTAATTGAACAAGGAAGAGGCAGATTTGATGATTACTGTGTGTATTTATCATGACCTGAACAAGGAAAGTTTGCACCTAAAGATGCAGAATATTTCTCGTTCTTTATTGAAAAATCTCAAAAATATTCTTCAGAGAAGATCTATAGTGACTATGTAAGCATATATGAAAAGACTACGGACCAAATTAATTATGATGTTTTTGATGAGATAAAAGAAATAAGTATGTCTTATGATGAGGAAGACAGACTTGATTTTAATGTGTGGTATTCCGTAATTTATTTAGGTATGGTTGCTGAAGAAAAGAGAAAACATGCAGTATTAAAAAAACGTATAAAAAGACTTGGAATGTATCAAATTCTTTTTGAAAAAATGTCAGCGGTGGAAGCGGCAACATTTAGCACTGGAAAGAAAGTTGCGGAGTTATGTCCATTGTGTAGTGAAAGAGGTTTTTAGAAGGAGGAATGTCTTATAAGTTTACAACCAAATAATTTTAAACTGGAACCGACGACAGTCTGGTCTTTTCCAACCAGAGGCAGTTGGGCAACGCATTCAGGCAGGTATCGAGGTAATTGGTCGCCATATGTACCAAGAAATCTGATACTACGTTATTCTAATCACGGTGATTGGGTCTTAGATCAATTTATGGGTAGTGGAACAACCTTAGTAGAGGCGAAGCTGCTCAATCGTAACGCGGTAGGTGTTGACATCAATCCGCAATCCGTTTCAATTTCTGAAACAAATTTACAATTTCAATGTGAAACTAATTCAAAAATTTATACACGCAATGGCAATGCCACAGACTTACATTTTATTAAAGATAATCGTATTGACTTTATCTGTACCCATCCTCCATACGCCAACATTATCAAGTATAGTAATGGGATAGATGGAGATATTTCATTGCTTGGCGTGAACGAGTTTTTAAGAGAGATGCAGATGGTGTCTAAAGAATCATATCGTGTACTGAAAAAGGGAAAGATGTGTGCTGTAATGATAGGAGATATAAGAAAATACGGGAAAGTGGTTCCATTAGGCTTTCACATGATGGAGTGTTTTCTGATGGCAGGTTTTACGAATAAAGAGATTATTATTAAGGAACAGCATAATTGTCGCTCTACAGATTACTGGGAAAAACAAAATAAAAATTTCTTGCTTTTAGCGCATGAATATATTTTCGTTTTTCAAAAGTAAATGATTTATTAATGAGTGAAAACGGAGGTTGTTATTTTCTATGTTTGCAAGTATAATTGGTATGTAAAAGCTTGTCATTTGCGCACATATAGAAAAGGAACCAAAATGAGTAATCCGAATATTGCCCCATTCGTGAAATGGGCTGGAGGAAAGCGTCAGTTACTTCCCCAGATAAAAGCGAGAATGCCTGAAAAATATAATAATTATTATGAGCCGTTTGTTGGCGGCGGTGCGGTAACATTTGAATTGCTGCCTGCAAATGCGCTAATCAATGATATTAATAAAGCATTAATTAATGCATATAAACAGATATGTAATGCGTCTGAAGCATTTTTAAAGGCGGTTAAAAAGCTTGATGCGGAAATGTGGGAAGATGGTAAAAAATACTATTATTCTCTCAGAGAACATTACAATGATAAGCTGGAGAAAGCAGAGTATGATGTAGAATTGGCAGCATTGTTTGTATTTATGAATAAGCACTGTTTTAATGGTCTGTACCGAGTAAATGGAAAGGGACTTTTCAATGTCCCATATAATAATAGTCGTAGAACATCTGTTGATGAAAAATCTATTATGGATATTTCTAAATATTTGCAGGATGTAACTATTACAGACGGAGATTTTGAAGATGCCTGTGCTGCTGCAAGTAAATGCGATTTTATATTTATTGACAGTCCGTATGCACCGCTCAATCCCACATCTTTTGAGTCATATACAAAAGAGGGATTCGATATAGAAAGTCATAAACGTTTGGCAAAATTCTATGATGAACTAACAGCCCGAGGCTGCTACTGTATGCTTACAAATCACAATACGGAGCTGATAAATGAGTTGTATGGCAATAAGGGATATAAAATGGATGTTGTAAGTGTAAAGCGCATGATAAATTCTGATGCATCAAACAGAGTGGGTGAAGAAGTAATTATATGCAACTATTAAAGGAGTCGAAATAATGGAGAACTTATTTGTAAAGAAAGTGCCATTATATTTCGAGACAGAAGAAGCTCAGTTAATATTGGGTGATTCATTCAAAATTCTAACAAAAATGAAATCAGAATCTGTAGATATGATATTTGCAGACCCACCGTATTTTTTAAGTAATGATGGCATTACTTGTCAGGGTGGAAAAATGGTTTCGGTAAATAAAGGCTCATGGGATAGACTTTCGGAAAGTGGAACCGGCGTTGAAGAAAAACACAAGTTTAACAGAAAGTGGATTAAGTTATGTAAGAAAGTGCTAAAGTCTAATGGTACGATTTGGATATCGGGAACACTGCACAATATTTATTCGATTGGTATGGCATTGGAGCAAGAAGGCTTCAAGATAATCAATAACATAACCTGGCAGAAAACAAATCCACCACCAAACTTAGCATGTCGATGCTTCACACATTCTACGGAAACCATTTTATGGGCTAAGAAGGATGAAAAGAAGTCTCGACATTTTTTTGATTATCATAAGATGAAAGAAATGAATGATGGAAAGCAGATGAAGGATGTGTGGACCGGTGCATTGACGAAACCTTCGGAAAAAACAGAAGGTAGGCATCCAACACAGAAGCCTGAATATTTGCTTGAAAAAATCGTATTAGCATCTACGGAGAAAGGACAAGTCATATTAGATCCGTTTTGTGGTTCAGGTACTACCGGAGTAGAGGCTGAGCGATTTGGTCGGAAGTTTATTGGAATAGATATAAGCGAAGAATACATGGAGATATCAAAGAGAAGATTGGAGAAGTTAACAAATGACAAATAGAAATTTTAATGAATGGTTGAGCAAGTTCGGACCAAGTATATCAAGTTATGATTAGTATATCGACTTTAAAAAGGAGTAAGAAATGTAGAAGAATTCACGGTGTAACCAAATATTTTGTATTAGGGAAGAGCGCGCTTTTATAATTTTAGGAGGATGAATTACGGTGTGGAACAGTACAAGGTATTTATGTGTAAAATAGGTTTATTTAATATGAACGCAAATCACTTGCTAAATAATCTTATGGATTATCACCTGAGGATCGAAACTGGTCTTGATTCTAATGGTTGTAAGAATCATGGTGGTCATCAGATGTAGAATTTGGTTGAAAAGTACATTGTGGCAGCTGGCTTTAAAAGGATGTAAGTTATTTTAAGGAAATGTAGCTTAAGGATATTGAAGGTAAGTGGAATATTGATTTATCTGCACTTTATAATCAGAGCAAGAAAGCTAAGAGATTTAATTTTGTAATCAAGACATATGGGACGATTTATAGTATTGATGATATGGAGAATGAGATAGTAAAAACTAATGATTTAATTAAAGGAGATAAGATTTATGAATGTACAAGTTATGCGAATTGCTACAAAATTTAGAGAAATGTTTAGTGATGAAATTGATATGACAGATGTAGAAACTACGTCAGAAAAGTATGAAAATTCTTTTAATAGTAGATGTCTTGCTGCATATGCATTGGTTATGCAGTGTGGTATTGATAATGAAATTGCAGCTAAATGTGTAACGGATGGATATCATGATTGTGGAATTGATGCAGTTTTTAAAGATGAAAATAGTAAAATCTTATATGTTGTTCAGGCGAAATGGAGTAATGATGGGAATGGTACAATATCCCAAGGTGATTCTTTAAAATATGTGGCAGGAATTGAAAAAATCTTGAATATGGATTTTAACGATTTTAACGATAAAGTTAAAAAGAAACAGTTGGAAATAGAAAGTGCTGTGACGGCAATGGATTATCAAATTAAAATGATAATTATATATACATCAAACAATGAGTGCCCTAATGAGACTATTAATGGTATAGATTCTATAAAACAGCGTATAAATGACGAATGCAATGAACTGTTGTTATCAGACATTGTTAAATTAAGTGATGTCTATGATAGTTTAGCGAATGCAACCATAAATCAAGATATTGTTTTGGATGATGTAATAATCAATGATTGGGGAGTTATTCAAGAAGGAACGGCGGAAAGAGGATATTACGGAATGATTTCCGCGAGTGATATAGCTATTTGGTGGAAAGATTATGGGAATAAACTATTGGCAAAAAATATAAGATTTTTTAAAGGGGATACAGAGGTTAATAATGGAATAGTAAAATGTTTAAAGGAAAATCCAGAAAAATTTTGTTACTATAACAATGGGATAAAAATTTTAGCAAACAAAATTACGCGTAAGTTAGCTCATTCTACAGATAGAAAAAATGGATTGTTTAGGCTAGAGGGAGTAAGCATTGTTAATGGTGCGCAAACAACAGGAAGCATTGGTAGAGCGTATGTGGGAAATCCGGAAGAGGTTGAGAAGGCTAAGCTGATGGTGCAAGTTATTTCTTTGGAAGATAGTGCAGAAGATTTTGGTAATACAATAACTAAATTATCAAACACTCAAAATAAAATAGAAAATAAAGCATTTGCTTCTATGGATTTATTACAAGAAAAATTACGTAAAGATTTAATGATGGATGGTATTGAATATATATTTAAGGATGGAGATACAAGTTCAGGAGATAAAATTTGTAATATAGATGAAGCTGTTGTTGCTATTGGGTGTTATAAATCAGATGTATCATTAGTAGCATTAATAAAGAGAGCAGTAGGTAGTATTTTTGAAGATATATCTAAGCAACCGTATAAATCTATTTTTAATCCTTCAACGAATGCATATATGTTATGGAATACAATTAAGGTCAGTAGAACTTTTGATAGAATTAATGCAGATTATCAGAAGAAGAACAATGGTATTAAAAAAATGATATCAGTTAATGGTCTTAGATTATTATTAAATATGTTTATTGAATAACGTAAAATCAGTTAAG
>JAIDPH010000375.1 GCA_029062885.1 Lachnospiraceae bacterium | reverse complement strand
GATCAAGAAACTGCAATATCCTGACATTCTCATTTGTGATCTCCACCTTCGGCCGTCTGACGATCACTCTGGTTTTACTTATCATAGTTTTCCTGTAATCCGTGGTGGCATTATTGGACACCACCTCATAAACCATCGGAACCTGCGTTGTCAAGCCAAGCATATTGACAAGCATATATCCGCTCAAATAGCCAAACACATTATCCTTGTCCTTTAAATATTTTTTTTCGATCACCTGCATTGCCGAAATCGTGGAACCCGATTTGAAAATTGATTTTTTCGGAATAAAATAAACGCCCGTGTCAAATCTCTTTAACTTCCCGGCATCTGTCAGTTTTTTTATCTGCACCCGCAATGTGCTTTCATTCACTCCTTCTATATTTAACTCCGATACGAAAATAGGTGTATTTTCCCCATAGTTTTCTATAAGATAATCGTATAACATCACTCCATCTCCTTTCGTAAACATTTCAGAGATTTCTATTTTCATTTTTATTATATCCACTTGTCAAAGAAATATCAATACCAAAAATGACCGGAACATTTCTGACCGGTCATCAACACTTAATAATCAATAACAAGTATATTTTCAACTTTAAATTCTGTCACATCAATACTCTATCAAAAAATGGTGTAATAAGCGCCAGTTAAAGGTCAATGCTACAAGTTATATTTAAACCATGCAAATGCAATGAACCGTGATGAGATTTTGGTCACGACATCATTGGATAATGCATCAACGATACATTAATACCTTTTACTGTAATCTCCAAAAAATCATAAATTCCCGCAAACAATTTCACATCGTATTTTTTGTCATGATTACCTTTACACAATATTTTCTTGCCATTCAATCTGCTAATCAACCGGTTAACTTCCACTACCGGAGTTCTATATGCAATATCTCCAAGAATATATACAGTATCATTTTCCTTAACACCTGAATTAAAGTTCCAAATCAACGTTTCATTCATTTCTTCTACTGTTTCAAATGGTCTTTCACACATATTGATTGCAGACCTATGACCCAGATGTAAATCGCTTGTAAACCAAATCATTTTATCCAGATACCTATAAATAATCTTTTTATCTATTTGCTCCTCATTTTGGGAAAGATAAAATGTCTATCACCGTCTTTTATGCGATCAATCACATATTTGTTCAATCCTTATGCCTGTAGCACTTTTATAAAATCAACATCGTAAAAGGGACTTATTTTAGCAAGATTCCGTTCCATTTTAATCAACATATCTATGTCCCTTGATGAATAATCTGTTAAAATTATGCCACAAATTTGAAATTTTTCAAAATTTGTGGCACATTTTCTATTCTATCTATGTTATTTTATGGATTCTTTAAAAAATCCTCCAAGTTTCCCCGTATTTTTTCCCCCACAACCTCTTTATTAAACAATGGCGGGGTGGGCTTAAATTCCTTATTCATCTTTTGCAAGTTATATTCTTTAAACTGGAAATTACGCAGTTTTTCATAATCAATAGTGCCAACAAGAACTGTCGCGTTATTTCCACCCTTAGTTTTGATAATATCCTTCATATCTGTTTTTGAAGGCATTGTAATTCTGCTGTCTCCGTAATCAGAAGAATTCACCTGTACGCAGTAACAGTGCAGATCCCTGCTCAGGGCTTCAAGAATATTACTGTAATAATTAGTATCTTTATTCCACTCTACCGCAACCAGCACATCTGCATAGGCAGAAAACAAAGCCCTGTCTTCAATAGAGGCAAGTTCAAAGCAGCAATAAACAGGGAACCAGCAATCTTTCCAATGATACAATTCGTAACTTTTTCCTGAAATCTCGTTCAAACGATAGCCATGTATCAATTCCACCTCATGAGGGGCATAATGGTTTTTCAAGTGTAAAGAGAGTACCGCACATTTATAACCCTGCTCCTCATATGGCAAGGTCACTGCCGTATAATTGTAAATCCTTTCCTCATAAATGATATGTTCGATTCCTGTAATCAGGGCTATATTGTTTTTAGTACAGGTCCGTATCATAGCGGGCAGCCATTCTATTGGAACACATGCTTCCGGCAAGACAAGCATATCTGCTTTTTCGGCAATCGCACTATTGACAATATGGGCAAGGGATTTATAACGCTCATAAGAACGGTTAGGTCTACCCTTAACTAATTGCTCAAAATTACTAGCCTTTAGTGCAATATTTGCAATCGCGATCTTTATATTCCCCTGTCTGGTCGTACCCACAGAAATCACCGGTATCTTCTTTCCCTTGATATTCGCTTCTACAACGCGAACAGCATTGTCTATGGAAACATTTTTTATATTGAAATTTACACTTATATACTGCTCCTTTATGTCATCAATATTACAAAAAGCCCCTGCTTCCTCGCGAATCATGTTCGTCATTTCCACCCTTTGTAGATCAGACACAACTAATTCTTTGATATATAGGTCATACATTGTGACCATATAAGGAAAATAGACATAGTTAATATCGTCTTTGCAGTTTTCGTTTTCACTGGATTTTCTTTTACAGGATTCTTTTAAAATAGTGGTAAAATCATACAGGCATATTTCATTTATATCATCAGCATTTTTCATCCAATCCGTTCCCAAAACATCCAGCAGGACGGGTACAATGTACTTATCATACATACGCGTCAGCAGATAACAGCGTCTGTCCTTCAATATATCTTCTGTACTCTTTCCGAATTTCTTTTCATATACTTTTACATGTTTTGCCACATCCGTTCCCCAGACAAGGGACAACGCCCGTACCCACGCCGAATAGAGGTAATCCTGAAGATTTTGCCTGACATTTTCTGTATCATTTTCGCTATCATTGATACATTTTGTCCGTTCCAATGCCGAAAAAATGTTTTGTATAAATACTCCCAGAGACTTCCATTGACCGTTCACAACAAATATTTCGATTACTTTTTCCCATGTGATGTAATTATCGATAATGACAGTCCGCGTATAAATTTTAGCAATATCCTGTGCAAACTTATTTTCCACTTTATCATTGATTAGACTGCTGATCCGCATATACTTTCCGAGCAATTTTGACAATGAAAATTTGTCGATGGAAATCCCATCTACTCCGCGGAACTTATTGATACTCTCTTTATTGTCAATGTTATATATTTCACTATAATCATCTGCGTCAAAAACAGCCTCATCCTCCGGCAGAAAACGAAACTCACTTTTGTTATGTATAATCTGATTTCTAAAGCACTGCAAAAGCGCACTGGATTCCCCATGCCTGAAATAGAACATCTTTACCTTTGCATTCTGCAACCCAATGTTGCTTTTGGAATCCTCTGTTAAATTGTAAATCGGATTAAGCGTATACCTATTGCCATCTTTTTTAAAAAGAGCATATTTTTCACATTTATTATCCGGTACAAATCCATTCCATCTGCTACACTGGACAAGACAATATTCCAATACACTGTCAGCGTCCGGTTCCTCATTATTCATCATCTCATACAGATCGCTGTTTTTCTCGACCTTGTCCACTATGATAACATCATCAACATAACGTCCAAAATACAGCGGATTCCAACCATTGGAAACAGCCTTATCAAAGTACTTCAGGCACCAGTTTGCCAATACATTTGACGGCAAAAAGCCAATGGGCAGAAATTTCCTGCCTTGGTATTTGTCTGAAAAAAGACCGGAGAATTTGAATATAACTTCCTTAACAAATGAATTAAGCCTTTCCTCAAATATCACACTTTTATTTTTAGTATCCCCACTTTGTGTGCCTTCGCCGATTGTATTCTTGTTATCCACATCTACCGTTTTCTCATCCAGTGCCTTTGATTTGTCTACCTCTTCCAATATTTTCTTAAATGCCTCTTCACTTAAATCCACATTGTAAAAAAAACTCTCAAAGTCCATAGTAAATACAACGACATCCTGATCCTTGTTTATACTATTCTGCGCAAACTCCAATGCAGAGTCCCGCCAGCTCTCATACTGCTGAAAGTACGGCTCAAACAGATACGGGGAATACGATATATTGTTTTCCTCCTTCAACTCCTGAATAACCAACTTCCTCAACCTGTTTCCATAAGACTTTTCATATGAAGACCTGTCCAGCCTCCAGCCAATGGTCAACAGCCACAGCACGCCTAAAATATGCCCCTCCACATCCATACTTATAAAATATTGCAACCTATCTATCTCTATTTCTTCCGGCACATGGTTTGTAACCAACAAAACACCTTCCTGCCGTTCTCCAAACCCATTCTGACTGTCTTTACTCTTTGAAGTTACAAGGCTTTTGGGAAATGCTCTATAAGAAATACTCTTCAATATATTTTTCTGCAAGGTATCCCATTTTTCCCCACCGTTTATCAGAGCATCACATATTTTACTCAGTTTCTCATCTATTTTCCTATCTTCAAATTCTACAATCTGCTGTCTCAGAAGCAATAGTGTCTTGTCAAAATATACACTACACTTTAATTTCTTATATGCTTTTTTCACTAAATCTTCTGAATACTCCATGGTAAAACATCCCCTTTTCTTTTGTAGATATTCCTTCTGACTATTTTAATATCGACTGTTTAGAAGTAATATCATCCATTCATCTCTAATCTAAACTGACAAAATTACTAATTACATTCTACGCTTCACTTTTACAAGAAGCAATTACCTTATTCTACTATTTTTGACTCTTTTTATGCTATTTTTTACTTGGATATTTAAGAAACATTATATAAATAATTGGAATATTATAACTTAGCCTGATATATATGGTTTAGGTAAAACATTACGTGAGTCAGCCCGCACAAGATAATTTCCACTTTACGAACATATGATTCCCAACTTACTTTTATACTAACACCAGTAAAAGCCGACAAACTATAATCCTTCACAAGTTCATCGGCTCTGCGTCTGCATATCTGGCTCTTTGATGTTACACTGTTCACCTCACCAAATCCACAACCACCTCCGAAAACACCCCCGAAACACTTATCTCATTCCCACTATCATCAACCTTATCACACTCTACAACTTTCCCATCTTTCACATAATAAACCCCACACTTCCTCCCCTTATTTACTACATTCACAATATTCTCCTCCATAATATGCACAATCGTCTTCGCCTTCCACTGATTAATATCCAATCTCCCCATAATCTTATCAACCGTAATTTCATAATCTGTCTTTCCTGTAAATTCAAGACTTCCACTACTATCTGAAATCAAAACCTGCTCTGCATCCCCGTCATATTCCAAACGGTTCAGATGAAGATTACTTATTGTAAGAAGTTTAACGCTGGCTTCAATCTCACAATGGTCAGAATATTTATTGGGAAGAATAATCTCAACTGTCAGCGACTCCTCCGCCTCAAAGCGGCTTAGTTTATTTTTATTAAGACATATCACATCCAGCTTGTTTTTCTTATCATCCAGCTTTATCTTAAACATGGAACCAATATTCTCAAGGGTTTCTGAGGATAGCTTAACATGCAGCTTCTCATCATCCCCTGACGACAACATAATCGCAGCCGCACTACCGATATTGATATCAAAATGTTTCTCACAGTCAATGTCATAAATTGTTTCACTGGTATACACAAATGTTGCGGGGACTGCTTTTGTGACGGAATCTCTAAGCAATTCATCTATGCTGGTCTTAAAAATCTCTGCTATGATTGCCATATTTTCAACATCCGGTAAACCTTTTCCGGTTTCCCATTTCGTGATAGCCTGCCTTGTAACCCCAATTCTCTCGGCAAGCTGCTCCTGCGATATACCTTCTTTTTTTCTTATCTCCTTCAATTTTTCCGAAAAATTCATACCAACCATTCCTTTCAATCTATAAGTAGCAAGTAGTTTGCAAAACTCTATTTCAATAACCAGAACTTAGACAAAATAAACAAAATAAGGGGCGATTACGCTTGCGACGAGCCCCGTTTTTGTTTATTTTGCCTAAGTTCGTGACTCATTCACAATTTGCAATATTTATTCTTTTAAAAGTGAATACGCCGTAATTCTTTTAATCGGTGCCGAAAGCAATACGCTTATCACAAACGCCACCGCAGTAAACACACCGGCAAACACGATCAATATCCATACAGATACTTCAAAATGATTTTTCACAGCCCCAATCAGGGAAAAAATGATTTTGTTCATTACGGGAAGATACCACAGCCCTGCTATTACCGAAATGATTGACGCTACAGCCACGACAGGAATAAACTCAAACGCAGTCTTAACCGTAAGCTGCCTGTTAGTGTATCCAATCGCTTTATATATACCGAATTCCTGTCTGCGTCTGCTTATCATTGAATTTATGATTACATACATCACAAGCAGCATCATCAGAACAGAAATCACAAACAGGACTATCACGATTACAGAAACAATACTCGTATACATCATTTGTCCGTTTTCGCTCATCTTTTCAAAATTTACTGATGACTTAATGACCGCATCGTGGTTTTTTTCATACTCATTTATAAACTCATCGGCATTTTTATCGTATAGGTAAACATTGACGGAATTCGTTGTATCGCTGATTTTTTCGTATCCTTTACTTGTCAGCTGACATACCGCTCCTGCATTATTCACACTTTGAATATAACCTGTTACAACGTAATATTCCGATTTATCGCCGACTGTCAGCTCTATCTCACTACCGATATGATACTCATCCGAAATTGCATTTCCTACTGCAATCTCACTATCTTTCACAGGACTTTTGCCCTCATAACATATATTATTTGTTGCTTTTGAAAAATCTTCGCACACAAAAGCGGTAAGACTTCCGTCTTCATAACTTACAGGTACGGAAGCATATTCCATAAAAAGCCTTACACGACTGTCGTTTTCAAGAAGCTCCTTAAGTTCCGTCATTTTTTCATCCTCTGCCGTAAAAATAACAGACGGTAATTCTTCTGAAAGGGTATTCATAAAATTGTCCGGCTTGACATTTACATTGTATAGGAGCGTACCTGCGAAAGACAGCAACACCATAATCCCAAATGAGACAATAAATAATAATATACTTTGTCCCGCCGATTCGTCGCCGGTGATGCCTCTTATAGCGTTGATTGGCTCCAATCCATGTATTTTCCCTGCTGAAATATAGGAAAAAAGAAATATTGCGAATGTCAGTGTCAGTATTACTATAAGTAAAGCCATTATATCAAAATCAGGCGTATAAGAAAATCCTGACTGGATTGCCAAAATACCTGCTACGAAAGGCAGAACCGCATAAGACAAGGCTATTCCAATTACCGTGGCGGCAATGCCAACAAGCATGTATGGCATAATTGTTGAAGCAATAATAAGATTGCTTGTATAGCCAACCGCTTTTAATACCCCCATCTGTGCCAGCTCGCCTTCAATTGCGCTTCGTATCCGAAAGTTACTTAAGAAAATACTCACTACAAGTATAATAGCCGCAAGCGCTAAAAATATAACGATAAGCAGGGTACATACCATCGTTCTGGTCTGCTTTGAGGTATCCCTGTCACTAATATTTAAAAGTGCAATCCCTTTTTCTTTTAAAATTTCAGAGATTGAATTTTTAGTTTCATTTAAGTCAGCGGTGCCGGTTATTTTTAATGAGTACTCTGCAATGACATTGTCACTATATTCATCCGCAAAGTCCTCATAGACATCCCCCGGAAAATATCCGCCGATCATTCCGGTACCATAATTTCCATACTGCATTTCCAATACGATTCCGCCAATATCATAGGTAAGCTCCTTACCATCTATGGAATAGGTAATACTGCCGCCTTCTGCAAAACCGCCTAATTCTTTCATGTACATGGGAATATAAACAGAACGGGCACTTTTACCGGAATATTCTGTAACATCAAGCAAATTCAGCGTTCTCTCCTCATCAAGATTGTAAAAAACAGTATTCATATCAAAATCAGAACCTGCAAATTCACGGACTGTTACCTGTGAAAATACTCCTTCATGCTTTTCAACAATCGATACTCCGTCGATTTCTTCCACTTCTGTAAGCAGTTCTTCATTATCCTGAATCTGTGGAATGATAAAATTGATATCCGCTGTGTCCAGTCTATCAAACAAGCTGTCATAAGCGTTAAATGTCTGAAAAGCAAGCACAAGCGCAATATTTATAATAAACGCGGTCAGGCAGATAAACACCCCGAAGGATATGTATTGTCCCTTTGCTTTATTCAGATTATGCAGGGTAAGTGTGGATATTTTCTTCATGATTCGAAGAATCATTATGCCAAGCTTCATTTATTACCACCCCATTTCCTTAATAAATCTATCAAGTTTTTCAGTTCTTTCTGTATCGTCCTGTTCAAATCTCCCCAGATCACACTCACCAAATATTTTTCCGTCTTTAATATAAATGATTCGATTTCCCCTCAGGGCTGATTTTTTGTCATGAGTAACCATGACAATGCTCTGTCCTTTCCGGTGCAGCGAAGTAAAAACATCAAGGACTGCCCCCGAATTTGCAGAATTTAACGCGCCTGTAGGTTCATCCGCAAAAAGTACATTAGGACTGTTAATCACTGCCCTGACGATACCCGCCCTTTGCGCTTCGCCTCCTGAAATCTGGGAAGATGTTTTTTTCCATGTTTTTTCAGGAATATTTACCAAAGAAAACAGCTCTTTTGTACGGTTTTTGATATCTTCCCTGTCATTGCTTGTCAGTACCCCTGCTGCAATAACATTATCCATAAGGTTCATCTTATCAATCAGATAAATCTGTTGGAATACGAATCCGCACTCCTTGCGCCGAAACACAGCTAACTTATCATTGTTCAGCTTCGTGATGTCCGTTCCGTCAAAGTAAATCTCCCCGCCGTCCGGCTTATCCATTCCTGAAAGGGAATACATCAGGGTAGACTTGCCTGCTCCCGATGAACCCATGATAACGGTAAAATCTCCCTTATAAATGTCAATGTTCAGGTCTGAATAAATAACCTGAATACTTTCGCCCTTTCCAAATGCTTTTTTCAAATGCTTTGCCGATATGACTGTTTGTTTGTCCATAATACAACCGCCTTTCATTTTGCTAAGCCAAAAACTCCGTTACTTGAATCGGTGTTTTGGGGTTTTGTGATAACCATAATGAAAAAGACTATGTTGCGCCACCAACAGTTGTATACATTTACTTTTTTCATGCTACTTTCCGTTGCATGGCAAAGCATTCTTGCAATAAAAAACGACAGTATCCTCTTTTTCAAAAGGAACTGCCGCTTAAAAACTTAAATCCTTGCCGTATTCTTACCGTCTCCTGTCAATTCCGGACGTCCTGTAATACGCCGATTTATCCTCATACATCCGTGCTTCCGCCGTCGCCATCACAGCATTTATCCCGGCTGTGGTGTCACTCTTCCAATCAGCACCCACCGCCATATTGACGGATAACTCCGGCATGATTTTTTTTAATCTCTCTACTCTCTCCTGAAATTCCGACTCTTCGATGCCTGCACAGATGGCCAGGAGTTCATCTCCTCCGATACGGAACAGTTCATAGCCGTCTCCGAAAGCAGCCTTCATACACTTACAGGCAGACAGAATCAGACGGTCTCCCGCCGCATGCCCTTCTGCATCGTTCACCCTTTTCAATCCGGTGATATCGCCGTAGACGATTCCGACACTCTCATCGGAACGTATATTCTCCATATACTTCGCCATAGCGTAACGGTTTCCAAACTTAGTGAGCTGATCAAGATATGACATCTGTTGTAGGCTCCTGACCAAATTCCTCTTTTTGAACATGCATTCTATGAAGTGCCCCATAATCTGCAACATATTGGAGGTATAGCTCAAGGCTTCTGCCGGCGGATTATCCACCCCATAAAACCCGATTACTCTGCCGTCTTCATATAACGGTACCACCGATACGGAATGGATGTTCTGCTGTTTCAATATCTCATACAGAAGCGTATTCTTTGTCTTGATATCTTCGATGTCCCTGATTGTCACACACTTGTCTTCTGCAAAGGTACGATACCATCCCTCGCAAACCTCCGGCGGAAGATTCTGCAGGTTATCCATCTCCGGGCTCACGCCGCTTGCGACCCACTCATAAGTATTATCGTCATTGCCATCCGCATTTTTCTCAAAAATATAAACTCTCTCACAATCCAATGCTTTTCCCATATATTCTATTGCGATCTTAATAGAAACATGCGGGTCAGAAGCCTGCAAAGCAGTTCTCAGTGCTTCGTTTATCAGAGCCTCCCTGTTCTGATAATCATGAATATGCTCGTTTTGTTTCGTATCATTGCTGATATCAACGGCAATCTCTATGCGCAGTCTTCTGCCATCCGTCTCTATCAAAGTGTCGTTTATCAGCGAGTGCATATTATAAACAGGATTATAATAACGCCACTCCTTGAACTGTCCCGGCACAAGTTCTTTATTATTGCAAATCTCACAGGGTACCGAGGCGTTCTGCAGCACTTCGTAGCACTTTTTTCCCTTCGTTTCTTCTAAAGAGGTAAGTCCGCAGATGGAAAGCGCTCTTTTATTCATATAGATAAATTCATATGTATCCACGTCCGAGACGTAGACCAGTTCATTCATATTTTCAAAAAATTCCCAGATTTTTTCCATTTACATTACCTCATTAACGGTTTGTATCTTATCTGATCCATAAGTATGTAGTTATTATATCATAGTCATAGAAGCGGTAAAAGTATATTATTCCAATAAGAATTACGAAGTAATTCTTGTAGCTCAGGCTGCCGAGCCTGAGCTTATTGTACCACAAAAGCATTTGATTGTGTGAGATATTTTTAATAAACCAATGAAAACAGAAGTTTCAAACAAGCTACAATGCAACCCTATCTATAAAATGAGTTGCATTGCAGCTTGTCTATAAGGAAAGTGTATTTGCAGGCTCCAAACAAACATGCCCCTTGCAGACATAAAAGGTAGTCATGTCATTGACCAGCGGATGCTTCCCGCTCTCAGAAACCACATTCACATTCGCCAGAAACGGAAGCTGCTCCTTTATTTTCTCCAACTCCGATCGGTCCTTTAAGGCAATAATAATATTCGCCGGTGGATTATCATAAAGAAGCTTGGCAAGCAGAAACATGCCGTGCCCTGTCAAAGATTCCTTTGCCCGACCCGTCATATAACTGATCTGCTTTTGGGCAAGCTGTCTGTACTCCTCTTTTTCGGTCAACTGATACAGCCTTACAAAATTGTAGGTCATGACTCCATTGCCGCTGGGAACTGCACCGTCATAAATTTCTTTGGGATTCATAAAAAGTTCCGCGCTGTCTCCATCCACAAGATAAAATCCACCGTTTATTTCATCAGCAAACCGACCTACCGCTTCTTTACAGAACCGCTCTGCCTTTTCCAGATATTCTTTGTCCAGAGTAGCATTATATAATTCTGTCAATGCAGCGATATAAAAAGCATAGTCATCCAAAAACCCTTTTTCCGATGCTTTCCCCTCTCTCCAGCTTGCAAAAAGACATAGCCCCCGGCTTACTTTCTCTTCCAGAAATTTTTGTGCATTGACTGCCGCCAATAGATATGTTTTGTTCTGCGACACTCTGTAAAGCACGGATAGCGCTGCGATCATCAAAGCATTCCAGGATGTCAGGATTTTATCGTCAATGTGCAGTGTGAAGCGTTTTTTGCGGTAGTCGTACAGCTTTTGTATCTCATCCTCAAAATCCGCATACAAATCATTGCTCTTTAAAAGATTGGGAATATTGAAGCCCTCAAAATTACCGCCCAATGTGATATCAAAAATTCTGGAAAACTGCTCTCCCTTTTCTTTCCCCAGAACTTCCATTATCTCAGCGAATGTGAAGGTATAGTATTTCCCCTCCACGCCCTCGATGTCCGCATCCTGCGCACTGTAAAAACCGCCGCCTTGAGCAGTCATTTCCCGGAGCACATACTGTGCCGTCTTTTCCGCAGTATCCAGATAAAGCTGATTTTTAGTCACTGCATAAGCCGACGCATATGCGATGATCATCAGCGCATTGTCATAAAGCATTTTTTCAAAGTGTGGCACAAGAAAATATCTGTCCGTGGAATATCTGGAAAATCCGTAGCCAACATGGTCATAAATGCCTCCCTTGCGCATCTGAGTGAGTGTTTTTTCCACTATTTTCAGAACATCCGGGGCCTCATTTTGCGCTGCATAGAGCAGCAGAAATAACAAATTATGGGGTATTGGAAATTTAGGAGCGTCCCCGAAGCCGCCGTGTATGTTATCGAAGCTTCCTGAAAACAGCTGAACTGCCTGCTCACAGAGATTCTCACTATCTGTATTTCCGTAATTGAATTCCGGTCGTTTCAGATGCGCGATCACCTCTTCCGCGGAATTCAAAAGTTCATCACGATCATTGCTCCACAGATTCGCTACCCCGCGCAGCAAATCAGAAAAACCCGGTATACCGTGCTCTGCATATACAGGAAAATAGGTGCCTGCCAAAAAAGGTTTTTTATCCCATGTCATGAAAATGCTCATAGGCCAGCCGCCGCTGCCGGTGATGGTCTGGCACACTGCCATATACACGCTGTCAATGTCGGGACGTTCCTCCCGATCCACCTTGACAGAAATAAAATGTTTGTTGAGAATCTCCGCCGTTGCCATGTCTTCAAAGCTCTCATGGGCCATAACATGGCACCAGTGGCATGTACTGTATCCAATACTCAAAAAAATCGGTTTATCTTCTCTCTTCGCCTTTTCAAAGGCTTCCTCGCACCATGGATACCAGTTCACGGGATTATCCACGTGCTGAAGCAGATAGGGGCTTGTTTCATTTATCAGGTGATTGCTCATGTAATCCTCCATACCGTTTTTATCCTTTATTATGTGGATTACAACCTAATATTATACTTGCCAACTCCTTTGCGCGCTTATAATAAAATCCGCTTTCAATCTCTTCTCTGCTGACATCCGGATCATTAAGATCCTCTTCCAGAAATTCCACATACTCATTGAGCGCTGCCAGCTTTATATCCATTATATACCTGTCCCAATCCGGCTTCTGCTTAAGCCTTTCATATTGTGCATGAACAAAAATCTTCCGCAGTTCATCATTCATATAAAAGGGAAATCCCCCGTCTTCCTGTACCTCCGACCCATGGACAATCAACCGGGCAATATCCAGAGCATATGGCATAATCCCGCCGAATCCCCAGTCAATCATGTATACCCTACCTTTATGCATAATACCGTTAAACTGTAGAAAATCCCCGTTGCATAAGGTACGCGGACAATATTTTTGCCGCTCAAGGAATTTATTGTATGCTGCTGCAATCTCCGGCTCTTTCTTAAGACATTCCGCCCGCCTGTTAATCCTCTCCCAATATCTCTCAAACCTGCCATCCTCAATCTTACAATTCCAATAAAAATTCTGAATCTCAGCCAGCGTATCAGCGCTTGCCATCGCCATCTCCTGATTAAATGTACGTAAATCCGGTCCGTCAATGTATTCCATCAGCAGCCAGACATGACCGTTATATTCCGTATCACCGTAATACTGCGGCACAGCAAAATTCTTTCCCTGCAGAAAATCCCGGTAAAGAGCCGTCTCCATCTTGTCTGAATATTTCAGCACATATGCTTTTTTCCCCACGGAAATCTTATACACATTGTATTTTCTCTGATACTCTCCCGTACTGTCACAAAAGCGTTCCACTTCTGCCGGACCATCTTTTTCTGAAAGCACTTCTTTCAGCCAGTCCATAGGCAGATTATCGCAGCTTGTTTTCTCCAAATAAACTCCCATTAAATCACTCCTATTAATATCCATTTTCACTCATTATAATTATTTTCGGTTCAAACCACAATATGGGAAATATTGTATTTACAATAAAAGTGGATTATAATAGCCATAAAGCCGCAACAGAAAGGAAGTATACGGAAATGAAAGTAAAATCAAGTAAATATCTAAAGGACATCAAGCCTTTGCTGGTTCATTTGCGGGATCGTCTATTGGAAGAATATCCCTATGTATCCATACTGGCAACGGATTCCGTAGGAAAACGGTATTCGGTTTCCAAAGACATAACATCTGTCAGTGTGATCAACTGGCTGACTGGTCAGGGCTTTGTAGTGAAGGTCTATGATGGGGCAAGCTATGGTGAGTATTCCTTTAATGAGATTTCAGAGGATGCGATTGAAAAAATAGTGTCTAAAATCAAGGGTGAATTATTCCCCATATCCCAAGGTCTTCCAGATGGAGTAAAGAAAAGCGTTTACTCTATGCTTGAAGATACGCCTATGGTGTTTGAGGGCAGTACGGAGTATGAAATTGACCCTCAGGAATATGGAGATGAAGCCATCATTCGGGAGCTGACGCAGACCAGTGAGGCAGGCAGGGTATACAGCGACAAGGTATTAGACTGCCGGGCTTTTGCACAATACCAGAAGTACAGCAAGCTGTTTTTGTCGAAAAACCGTGACATGGAACAGAACGTGCTTTGGACAGTCGGAGGATTCGGTGTTGTAGCTGCCAGAGGGGAAGAACTGAAAGACAGTCACCACAGTTTCTCCAAACTGGGCGGTGCGGAGCTGCTTGTGAATATGTCGGAAAGAATTGGCGATACTGCGAAGACGGCACTGGAGCTTTTGGAAAGTGAACCTATTACGCCGGGAGAATATGACTGTATCTGTAATCCGGAGGTTACAGGCATGATCGTTCACGAAGCTTTCGGACATGGCGTTGAAATGGATATGTTTGTCAAGAAAAGAGCCTTGGCGGAACAATTTGTAGGAAAACAGGTTGCATCGGAATTAGTCACCATGCATGACGGCGCTGCTGCTGCCAAGGAAGTCGCCACATACTTTTTTGATGATGAGGGTGTACTTGCCAAGGATACAATTGTTATCGACAAGGGAATCCTGAAGGCAGGCATCAGCGACGCACAATCCGCCATGCATCTGGGGACGGAACCCACCGGAAACGGACGGCGTGAACAATTTGCAAACAAAGCTTATACCAGAATGACCAACACATATTTTGAGGCAGGAACAGATAAAGTGGAGGATATGATTGCTTCCATCAACTATGGCTTCCTGTTAGAACAGCCAGCCAGCGGTATGGAGGATCCAAAAAACTGGGGTATCCAGTGCATGGTCAGCATTGCCAGGGAAATCAAAGACGGAAAGCTTACCGGGAAAATTTATTCACCGATTGTTCTTACGGGATTTGTGCCGGATCTGCTGAAATCCATAAGTATGATGTCTGATGAAATAAGACTTGGAGGCAGCGGAGCATGCGGAAAGGGCTATAAGGAATGGGTGAAGGTATCTGACGGCGGTCCATATATGAAAGCCAGAATAAGACTTGGATAAAAATGCCGGAATAAGTAATAAATTTTGATAGTGCAATAAAAAAGCACAGATATGAGGAATATATGATAGAAAAAATATTATCCGCCCTAAAGAAAAGTGGGGTGGAATTATATCAGATAACCGAAACAAAACAAGAGAAGGCGGAACTGTATTTCATCCGCAAATCCCTTGATATGCAGAGAATGGGTGATATAAGGCTGGCAGAAGTTGTAGTGTACAAGGAGTTTCAGGAAAACGATAAGCACATGATGGGCTCCGCTACGGTGCAGGTTCAGGACAGCTATACAGAAGAGATGATGGTGGAATTATTCCGGAATACCCTGTATGCGGCAGGCTTTGTGAAAAACAAATACTATGAACTGTATGCAGGAAAGAAAGAGGCTCCTGGAGATACATCGGAGGTTTTCGAATGCCAAGCCGATAAATCGCTGACTGAGAAATCGCTTACGGAAATTGCTCAGAGTTTTACAGAGGCTTTGTTTGCAGATGATACGGAAACGGATGTGTTCTTAAATTCCGCGGAGCTTTTTGTCCTGAAGACCACCTGCCATATCATCAATTCCAAAGGGGTGGATGTGAGCTACTGTAAGAGTCGCGTACAGGGAGAATTCGTGGTACAGTGTACGGAAGGACAGGATGTAGAAACTTATCAGCATTTTGCTTATGTGAATTGTGATACGGAACCGCTCCGCAATAAAGTCAGAGAAACCCTGCGGATGACCCGCGACAGGGCGAAAGCCGTATCCGCACCGCCTGCCGGAGAATACCGCGTGATTCTGTCAGGTCATTATGTGAGAGATATTTACGAATACTATGTGGACCGCTCCGCTTCT
Organism: Lachnospiraceae bacterium; assembly: GCA_029062885.1. Taxonomy (GTDB): domain Bacteria; phylum Bacillota; class Clostridia; order Lachnospirales; family Lachnospiraceae; genus UBA3282. The sequence goes on along the minus strand of JAIDPH010000375.1, from coordinate 7,900 downwards.
TCCATGATATACCAGAAATATTCCACATTCCAGATTGGCTGTAATGTACAGGGAGGGACTGCTGAAAAAGATAGTATTAATCTGACAATGAAGGCTACAGTACCGTACAGTGCAGAAGGAATCCCCATGAAAGACAGAGAGCTTGTTCATGACGGAAAGCTTCTGATGATTCACGGCGGTAATCGTTTTGCTTATTACCTGAATCTGGAACCAACCGGAAATTACGAAAGCTACAAAGCTCCGGCAGGTAATGTGACGCTGGATGAGATGAGACAGGGAAAATACCTTGAAGTGGTGAATTTCTCTGATTTCCAGATGAACAGCTTAAGCGGGCATTTTGGAGGGGAAATCAGGCTGGCTTATCTTTGCGATGGTGAAAAGAGGATTCCGGTCACTGGCGGTTCCATTAACGGAAATATCCTGGAAGCTCAAAAATCCCTGATCTTCTCCAGTCAGATACAGACGGAGGAATCATTTGAAGGTCCTCTGGCGGTCTGTATGGAAAAGATTCAGGTAGCAGGAAGTACAGAACAGTAATATCAAAAATGCATAGGCTTCAAATACTTTTTGATTTTAAAATGCCGCTCCACGACTGACACATAATCGCGGAGCGGCATTTCATTCAATATTCGTTAGATGCGTATTCAAACTCAAAAGAAGCCCTGCCTGTTTCAAAGGCAAACAGAGTACAGCCCTTTTTTCGGAATCGATAGAAAGCCCTGCAGGATGCACTTTCGTGAATTGTCCTAACCATGTTTCCCTTAGATGGAGCCTTAAGAATCCGTTCAGATGCCTTCAGCAACCGGGCCTCCAATTCCAGATTACCCTGTTTAACCCGAACCATTTTGTTTTGGATCTGAACTCTGGCTCCCAGATAAGTAGCTATTCTGTACTCTTTCCCCTGCCATAATATAACGCCTATAATACCTGTAAAATGAATACCTGCCATGGGAATATCCGCCACTGACAGCATTAAGGCCCCACCGGAAAAACAGCATTGCGTCCAGATATACTCTTTAGGGAATGAACGTCCACTGTCTCCTTCCCAATATCCACAGGCATTCTGAAAAGAATATTTTTGTCCATTGATAAACACATTTCCCCGAACCGAATGCCGCATACTCCACACGCTGTGGCGACATTCCATAAACGGTACTAATGCAAACGGTCCCATTATATCATATTTCAAGGAGGAAAGTGGTCCAAAATCCAATTTCCCCCTAATTATTAAATTCGGTGTGTATATTGACAAACGAATACCTTTTTCACCGAATCGGTTTTTTTCGATGAAAATATTCTTCCTTGTCCGATGAAATGATTCTGCGCTGAATTCAACTGCCCAGGCATCATTTCCCGTAATAATCTGAATAGAACAGGTGCGTTTCCTCCCTATACTGTGAACGGCAGGTATTACCGCTAAAGTCTGTGTATCGGATTGACATTTAAAATACCAGCCATAAAAGGAATTATACATATTCCTGCCTCCATGGAAAAATAATGTTTATTTTTCCACGAATGATGCTGATTTATTCATCTGGGAACACATTGCTATAGCTTTTTCTACTGAAATACAATCTGCAAATCTCTCAGGCCACATCATTTCGTTATAATATTTGTATGTGGTTTCTTTATCCATATAATCATTATCAAAAGTGGAATTGGTTCCTCTTGGCACAATAACCTTATATCCTCTTTCAAATGCTGATTTAATACTTGCATCTATACAGAAATTTGTCTGCAAACCAACAATCATTAATGTATCTTCATTCTTTTCCTCTAAATAACTTACAAGCTCTTTGTTACCAAAACAGCTATTCATATCTTTGATATATCTCTTTTCGCCTTCCATTGGAGTAACCTGCTCAGCGATTTCAAATTCATCATCCCCAACAGAAAATCCGGTTCCCGGTCCGTCATCATGCTGAACATATATCACTTCAACATTATTCTGCCTTGCAGCTTCTATTATTTTAACTGTATTCTTTATGAAGCTATTATAATTATATAATCTTTCGTCAGTTATTCCTTTTTGTATATCAATCACTAATAATGTCATAGCAATCTCCCCTTCCGTATCATAAGTATGCTTATTATTCCTTTTTTCATTATACATATTTTTTCTAACAACTTCCATATCATCTGCTTTCTTTCTATTGAAAGTTTTTACATTTTACTTTAAGAAGTGAGAACTACATACTTACAAATCAAGCATAATACTGTGCCTGCGCATTCCAAAGCTGTCTGTATAATCCCTCCTGCTTCTCAAGTACATCATGCGAGCCATGCTGAACCACTTTTCCGTCGTCAAAGACAAGTATGTCCTCGCAGAACCTGCAGGAAGCCAGACGATGAGAAATATAAATCGCAGTTTTCTTTCCGACCATTTTATCAAATCCTTCAAATACTTCCGCCTCAGCTTCAGGGTCAAGCGCGGCTGTCGGTTCATCCATAATAACAAAAGACGCATCCTTATAAACTGCTCTCGCTATAGCAAGCTTCTGTTTCTCACCACCTGAAAAAGCAACGCCTTCTTCATCATAATCTTTTCCGACACATGTACTAAGACCACTTTCCAGATTTTCAAGTCTTTCTCTAAGCCCTGCCTTATTCATGGCGTCTATAACTAACGCCTCATCAACCTTACTTCCTGCTGCCACATTCTCCCCGACCGGAAATGCAAATATTTGAAAATCCTGAAATACCACGGCAAAGAGAGCGCAATAATCTTTGTAATCATATTTCCTGATATCGATGCCGTTCACTTTAATGCACCCTTCCGTTACATCGTATAAACGGCATAACAGCTTTATAAATGTTGTTTTTCCCGAACCGTTCTTACCTACGATTGCCATCCTTTCTCCTATGACAAACTTTAAGTTTATATTTTTTAACGCATAAGTATCAGACCCGGGATACTTAAATGATACATTAACAAATTCCACAGAAAACTTATTGTCACGGCGTTTTTCCACAGGAATCGTCCCTTCATATTTTCTTTTTCCAAGCTCTATAAACTCCCTGTAGTCCTCTGCATACATGGCAGCCGACTTAAGATGTCCTATATGCGTAGCCAGACTATTGATGGAAGCAATAAAGCGTTCCATGCTGGAAGCGTAAGTAACCACATTTCCTATGGTTATTGCCCCGGCGTATGCCCTCAAGCCTGCAAACAAGTAAATAAATAAGCTGCTGAGACCCAAAATTATATTTCGGAAAATATTTCTATGCACGTAGATTATATTCTGCTGCTTTTCATTTTCATATATCATGCCAAAAAGATTTTCCACATCATTATGAACTATATTTTCAAAATTCATTATCCTTATATCCTTCTGCGGTTCAACGCCGGATAATAAATCGAGATAATACATCTTTTTGTTATATGCCGCGGAACTGTCAAAAAATTTCTGCATAGCTTTTCGTGTGCCTCCGACATTTATCTTGCAGCTGATAAATGCAAAAATTCCCAACAGCACAAGTATTAAAACAGAACTCCATGCTGAGCCGAAAAATGAGTTTCCTTCATTATGTCCCGCTATTAACATAGGTGCAGCTATACATACAGATATAATAATGGATAATCCTGCATTCAGCATATCATGTATCCCTACCGTCAACCATCCGCCTATTCCGTAAAACGATTTCTGAAAAGAACGGAAACGAATATCTCTGGCATTGGCATCTTCCAGATATTCATAATCCATAGTCAACGCCTTAAGATTTAAGTCCCTGCTGGCAAACTCCTTAGGATAATTTTCCATTTTTTTGTTATAACTTTCATTTAATCGGCTCTGCAAAATCTCTAAAATGAGTTTCGCACCCATAGCTGTTCCAATCATCAACAAAATACGCTTAAACTCCATACCGTCAAAAGCCGCATCTACGATCATTCCCAGAAGAACTACAAAAATATAAGGATTCACGGCTTGTAAGACAGCGTTTCCCACACCGATATAAAAGGTTTTCTTTTCCTGCCGGTATATGGCTTTAAACAAGAACCAGAGATTTTCTAAATCTTTTTTCTTCATTATCCGACTTCCCCTTCCCGATAATATTTACTCTGTAACTCAAACAGCTCTGCATAGCGGCCGTTTTTTAGTAAAAGTTCCTCATGAGTGCCTTCTTCTATAATGTGAGCCCCTTCCAGTAACGCAATCCTGTCACAGAATCTGGTGCTGGATAAACGATGGGAAATAAATACGACAGTACGGTTCTTAGCCGCCTCTCCATATTTAAGATACAGCTCGTTTTCCGCAATCGGGTCCAATGCAGCCGTCGGCTCATCCAGAATCATTAGAGGTGCCTTTTTGTATAAAGCCCTTGCAAACAGCAATTTCTGTTTTTCACCGCCGGAAACATCCGTTGCATTCTCGTTAGCTTCCCTGACCATTTTCGTCTTTCCACCCTGCGAAAAGCTTTCATATCGCTTTTCAAATCCTGACAGCTTAAGTACGTACTCAAGCCTCTTTGCATCTGTCTGTTCCGTCACAGAACCGGTCAGGTTCTCGTCAACCGTTACCGGAAACAGCATGGAATCCTGAAACAGTGCGGATACGAGGCTCACATATTCGTCTCTGTCATATTCACTCTGTGGTATTCCATTCACGAATATTTCACCTTTTGTCGGTTTATAAAACCCGCATAGTAATTTTACAAAAGTCGTTTTGCCCGCGCCGTTTAATCCTATTAACGCAAGCTTTTCATTGGAATGGATCGTAATATTGATGTTACTTAATACCTCCGTATCTGCATCCGGATACCGGAATGAAACATCCTTAAACTCAATCTCCACGCCCTTATTCCTGTCAGTATGATAAAATTCTCTTTCTTCCTTTTCCGGCAGGTCCAGCAGTTTTCTTATATAAGTAAGAAATGCATGGATATTATTAAGATTTTGTATCATATAAATTAATCTGGAAAAGTTAGCTAAAAAAGTTCTGACAATTCCTATTGAAAAAACAAACTCAGAAACAGATATTCTCCTCTCTGACATCAGATAAGCCAGATATCCATAGGAAATTATTTCCGCAATAAATCCAAATCCCAACTCCTTAAATCTTCTTAAAAAATACTGTGTATGTATCTTCCCGTAGATACGATCCATGCCTAAGATGGCGTCATCATATTTTTTTAAAAACCAATCCTGCATCTGAAAGATACGGATATCTTTTCCGTCGCTTCTCTCCATCGCATGACTATTGATGTAGGATACTGCCCTTGTATATCTGCTCAGTTCCTTATGGTTTTCACCATGTACATCTCTCACCTGTTTTAACAAAAATGCATTGACCAATATAGTCAGTATGAGTACCAATACCAGAACATAATTAATCCTGCAAAGCAATACCCCATATAAAACCGAACTGAAAACAGAAATAATGAGTTCAGGCATAGCAGTTACGGACCAGCGGATTGCAAATTCATTTCGCAGCGTACCCCATACGTTTCCCATCAGTTTACGAACGTCCTTACTCTCCAACAGGTCATAATCAATCTTCATAGTCTTTTCAAATGCCAGCTTGTCATAATACAGAGTTAATGACAAGCCGTGACGGTACAAATATTGCGACATTCCGGCATTAATTACTTTACTTATCAACATTCCCAATGAAATAATGATAATACTCGCCATCAGTACCTTGAGAGACACTCCCTCCTGCAGTTCAGAGACAATTAACGATGGTAACCAAATTCCGAGAAATGTTGCCGACATATCGGGAATCACATCCAAAAATTGGAAATAGCATACCCACTTATTCCATTGCTTCGCGCTTTTTAAGTGAAATATTATATTTCTGCCCAATGAGTATTTGTTGCGTTTCATACGTTTCCTCTTTTCAACTTAATTTATCCGGATATTTATGATGCTATTCTATATTAATTTTGACATAAAAAAAGCAATTCTGCACGAGTTGTATCTCTACACGCATGAATTGCATTTTTTACTTCTATTATTCAGTTATTAATAGCGGAAGCATTACCTCAGTTGCAAATACTCCTTCCTCATTCTGCCTGTTAATAAACCCGCCGTATTTCGACGCAATCCTGTCAATCCGGAGCAGTCCGAATCCGTGAAGTCCCACTTTTGTCGAAAGATACTGCAAGCCTCTTCTCTTCGCTCTCCCATTCATGGAATTGGTAACAGAAATATATAATTGCTTTTTTACTATGTCAATATAAATCCTGATAAAGCTCTCATCTTTATTTATTATCTGCATACACGCTTCCATGGCGTTATCTAAGAGGTTTCCGATAAGTACGGATAAATCAATTCCGGAAAACGGGACATCCTGCGGCACAATCGCGGTTGCATCTACGTTAATTCCCCTCTCCTTTATCATGGTGAGTTTGCTGTTCAAAATTGCATCTACCATAACATTACCTGTCTTTATAACAGTATCAACGGTAGTCAGGTCATCATTTAACATATCAAGATACTGCTTTGCTTCATCGTCACGGCCAAGTTCCATATGCGCTTTTAACACTTGAATGTGATTATGATAATCATGCCTCCAGCCACGCATTTTTCGGTACATAGTCTCAACTTCGGCGTAATGCTTGTCAACTAACTCATTTTGAAACCGGCTTATTTTCTTATCTACATACCACGGCATCAAAAAAATCCACAGCCCGGCATTTATCAAAATTATCATTGCAATGATTATAGCTATTGTTAAGCCCATGCCCTTCATCCCTTCCTGTTTCCGTAATATCTCAAAAACTCACGCTGAACATTTTTCATCTGGCTTCTTGAAATCGGAAGATTTTCACCATTATCCAAAATAAGATTTGAATTCTGAATGGCGGAAACAAACCTCAGGTTCACAAGATATGCCCTATGACATTTTACTGCTTCGCCCGTCGGAATTACTTGCTTTTCGATGTTACCAAAGGATTCTTTCAGATGAATCACCTCGTCTGTCATATGCATAATACTTCCGTGTCCGTCCGCCTCTACATATAAAACATTATTTATCTGAATACGCCTTACTTCATTTTCCGAATTCAGTATAAGGCTCTTTACGGCTTCTTTTTTGTCGGACAGCTTATTAAGCGCCTGAAAAAGTTTTTCTTTATTCACCGGCTTTATCAGATAGTGAAGCGCTGATACGTCATAACCGTACTGCATATACTCATCATAACCGGTGACAAAAATAATGGAAATGTTTTTATCCTCACAACGTATTTTTTTCGCAAGTTCCAGACCGCTTACTTCACCCATCTCTATATCAAGGACAAGAAGCGCGTAGTCCTTATCATCTTCCCATGAAAAAAGAAAGCCTTCACTGCTGCCAAAACAGAAGAATTCCACTAATTCTTTCTTAGCCTCTGCCCATTCCTCTATATATTTTGCAATGATTTCCTGCTCTCTTTTTTCATCATCTACAATGGCTATCTTCATTCTAATAACCATGCTCCTTTCGTAACCTGCGAATTTGCATGTGTAATATTTTTTTCACGCTTACCATTATATTCTTATGAGGCATAAAAGTCAAAACAAGGCACCCTCACGAGTTGCCCTGCTTTGACTTCTTAATTAACCTTCCCTAAACAGGTAAACCAGTCAGTTTCCGGACCAGTTTTGCAAAAGCCTTTTTAGTCTCACTTCCACCCCACTCATTATTCATCCTGTTAATAAAAAAGTTTTCTTCCCCATCATAGTTCATGCTGCATTCCTTCAAAAACAGTCTAACAAGAACTTCATCATCAGGCGTCCCTACTATATTCCTGACTCTGGAAGCCAGATTATCAATCGGTATCTTTAATATGCACTGCATTTCTCTGAATTTCGCCTCGAACAAATCAGGATCATCTGATAGCATTAACTTACTACCAGCTCCGTCAAAACCCAAAACCATTTCTGCACCAATATCCACAAGCCAGAAATATTATTTATCTC